>NZ_QNRU01000011.1 GCF_003315235.1 Neisseria gonorrhoeae
ACAAGTTAAACGTTGCTGCGGTTTGGCCGGTGTTTTTGCATTGTCCGTAATATAGCGGATTAACAAAAACCGGTACGGCGTTGCCCCGCCCCGGCCCAAAGGGAACGATTCCCTAAGGTGATGGAGCGCCGGGCGGATCGGTTCCGTACTATCCGTACTGCCTGCGGCCCGCCGCCTTGTCCTGATTTTTGTTAATCCGCTATGGTTTAAAGCTTTGTTTCTTAAGTCCGCAGAGTATGCCATGGTTAAACCTTCAACGTCGAGTGTTGTACTATTTTGTTTTTAATTGAATATAAAACAAATGGGTTAAACCAGTATCCATACATCAGCTTTTTTATCATCCTACTTTTTATTCATCCGATCGGGCAGACAGATTTCAAAGATGAAAAGCCTATTCTATTCACACCCATTTGATGTCATTTCCACACGGACGAACAAATAAATTCCCATAAAAAAACGGAGCAGATACCTGCCCCGTTTTTTAATTTAATCCGAATTTAGAATTTTGCACCGGATTGGTTTGCCATATAGTCAACAGCCGCTTTGACTTCGTCATCGCTCAAACCTGCATTGCCGCCTTTGGCCGGCATCGCGTTAAAGCCTTCAAGGGCATGTTTGTGCAAGGTTTCTTTGCCTTTTTTGATACGCGGTGCCCAATCGTCTTTTTTGCCTATGCCGGGAATACCGGGAATCGAACCGCCGTGGCACACCTGACAGGTTGCTTCGAAGACTTTTTTACCGTCAACGCCGACCGCAGGGGCTGCCGCACCCTTGTCTTCTGCCTTCGCTTCTGCCGGAGCTGCACTATCGGCAGGAGCAGAAGCTGTTCCTGAAGCGGCATTGTCGGCAGGCGCAGCCTCATCAGGATTCGGGAAAGAACCGCCGCTTTTGTTCGCCATGTAGGTAATCGCCCGTTTGAGTTCCTGATCGGTCAGGTCTGCCGCACCGCCTTTGGCAGGCATGGCGTTAAAGCCGTTCAGCGCGTGTTGGAACAAGGTATCGAAGCCTTGCGCGATACGCGGCGCCCAGTCGCCGTTGTGTTCCAGTTTCGGAGCGTTCGGCACATTGCTGTCCGCCGCGTGGCATTGGATACAGATTTTGCCGAAAATCTGTTCGCCTTGGCGTTCGCCGACGGGGATGCCGTCACCCATCGTCAATTGTCCGACAGGCTGGATGCGGGTCTGCGTTGCCGCTTCCGTAGTGGCATCGACATCGCCGAACGATCCACTGCCCGCCAGCTTAATCAGGAAATAAAGGACTGCAATAACAATAACGATACCGCTCACAAGGGTAAACAGTGCAGAGCCTTGGGCTTTGTTGTCGCGGAGTTGTTTCATTTGGTAGGCCTCGCCGTCAGGTTAGGTTGTGCTGTAGATTATAGTTTGGCGTGTTAAACACAGTTAACAATATTTTGCTGGATTATACTGAATTCACAGGGTCTTTCCAATCGCTATCATTGAAAATATGAAAAAATTTGCCAATGGTATCTGTACAAAACAAATAATCCGTTGAAAATACCGGATTATCTCCAAGAAAACTCCCCTTGTGCCGCCATACGCCGCCTGCCGGCGCAAGATAACCTTTGCCAATTTGCAGAATTTACGTTAACCTTACGTTTTCCGCACCCATAGCTCAGTTGGAAGAGTGTCAGTTTCCGAAGCTGGAGGTCACAGGTTCGATCCCTGTTGGGTGCGCCAATTATAAAGAGGCCGTCTGAAAGATAAATATTTTTCAGACGGCCTTTTGACTTACTTCAAATTCTTATTTCAACACTTCGGCAAGCGCATCGGCGACATAGGTGATATTTGATGTATTCAGCCCGGCGACGCACATCCTGCCGGAATCCAGCAGGTAAACGGCAAATTCGTCGCGCAACCTGCGGACTTGCCCCACGCTCAACCCCGTGTAGCCGAACATTCCGCGCTGTTTGATGAAATAAGTGAAATCGCGGTCGGGGATTCGGGCGGTCAATACGCCGTAAAGTTTCTGCCGCATCGCACGGATGCGGTCGCGCATCATATAAACTTCGTTTTGCCACAAGGCGTAAAGTTCGGAGCTGTTCATCACGTCGGCGGCGATATACGCGCCGTGCGCGGGCGGGCTGGAGTAGATGCGGCGGACGGTGAATTTGAGTTGTCCGAACACCAAATCCGCTTCTTCTTTATTGGGGCAAACCACGCTTAAGCCGCCGACGCGTTCGCCGTAGAGCGACAGGTTTTTTGAAAACGAATTGCTGACAAACAGCGGCAAATCCATTTCCACCGCTTTGCGGACGGCGTAGGCATCGCTGTCCAAATCGCCGCCGAAGCCTTGGTAGGCGATGTCCATAAACGGAATCAGTTTGCGCGTTTTGATGATCTGCAACACTTCGTCCCATTGCCGTTCCGACATATCCACGCCGGTCGGGTTGTGGCAGCAGGGATGGAGGATGAGGACGCTGTTTTCGGGCAGGGTGTTGAAAAACGCGGTCATTTCGTCGAATTTCACGCCGACAGTGGCAGGGTCGTAATATGGGTAAGTGCCGACCTCGAAACCTGCGCCTTCAAAAATGCCGCGATGGTTGTCCCAAGTCGGATCGCTGACGTAGGCGCGCGCTTCGGGAAACCAGCGGTGCAGGAAATCCGCCCCGACTTTGAGCGCGCCCGAGCCGCCCAGAGTCTGTACGGTAACGATGCGTCCCTGCGCGAGCGCGGGGTTGCCTTTGCCGAACAACAAATGCTGCACCGCGCTGCGGTAAACGTCCAAACCTTCCATCGGCAGGTAGGGCGACGGCGCAGGCACAGCGGTGCGGGCGGTTTCGGCACGGCTTACGGATTCCAATACGGGCATTCTGCCTTCGTCGTCGAAATAAATGCCTATGCTCAAATTGACTTTTTCGGGGCGCGGGTCGTTTTTGAAGGTTTCGACCAAACTCAAAATCGGGTCGCCGGGATAGTATTCGATGTGTCGGTACATAGTCCTTACCTTTTGCTTTTCAAAGGATTTTCTTTTTCAACAGTACGCCGCTTTCAATATGGTGCGTAAACGGGAATTGGTCGAACAGGGCGGCACGTCCGACCGTATGGGTTTCCGTCAAGGTGTCCAAATTGGCGCGCAGCGTTTCGGGATTGCAGGAAATGTAGATGATGTTGTCGAACTGCGACACCAGCTTCAAAGTTTCCTCATCGATGCCGGCACGCGGCGGATCGACGAAAATAGTGGAAAATGCGTAATCCGTCAAAACAATACCGCTCTCCTTAAGGCGTGTAAACTCACGTTTTCCGGTATAGGCTTCGGTAAACTCCTCAGCAGACAGGCGGGCGATTTTGATGTTGCCTATCCAGTTTGCCTCAATATTCCATTGCGCCGCACTGACGGAGGTTTTGGAGATTTCGGTTGCCAAAACCTGTCGGAAATATCGGGACAGCGGCAGGGTGAAATTGCCGTTGCCGCAATACAGTTCGAGCAGGTCGCCGCCCAAGCCTTCCGCCGCGCGGCACGCCCATTCGAGCATTTTCCGGCATACAGCGGCATTCGGCTGGGTAAAGCTGCCTTCGATTTGGCGGTAGTGGAAATCGCGGTCGCCGACGCGCAGGGTTTCCGTCACATAGTCCTGTTTTAAGACTATTTTCTGCCCCCTGCTCCGCCCGATAACGGAAATATCCAACTGTTGCTGTAACGCTTGCGCCGCCTTCATCCACTCATCATCAAGCCTTTTGTGGTAAATCATGGTAACCAGCATTTCCCCGCTGAGCGTGGACAGAAATTCGACGGCATACCAATGGTTTCTCAGTTCGGCAGATTGGGCGGCAACGGCAATCAATTCGGGCATCAGGCAGTTGACTGCCTCTGAAGCAGCATCGAAACGGTCGCAACGGATCAGGCTTGCCCCGCTAGCCTTCTGCCCTTTTTCAAACATGGCGTAAAACATTTCACCGCCTTCGTGCCAAATGCGGAATTCGGCGCGCATGCGGTAGTGTTTGTCCGGAGATTCGTACACTTCCCACTCAGGAACATCCAAACCTGCAAAAAGGGTTTTAAGGTAGTCTTTTTTACCTTGAAGCTGCTGCGTGTAGTCATTCATATCGCTATCCTGAAAAATCAGGCCGGATTATAAGCCGATTTTCCTCGCCGCACGCAAACTCTTTGACTGCCGCCCCTTCAATGACGGACGGGCTTTTGTGCTAAAATCCGCCATCTTTCCACACTATACCGATAAAGGGAAAAATCATGGCAGGCAACACTTTCGGACAAATCTTCACCGTGACCACCTTCGGCGAAAGCCACGGCGCGGGTTTGGGCTGCATCATCGACGGCTGCCCGCCCGGCTTGGAATTAAGCGAAGCGGATATCCAATTTGACCTCGACCGGCGCAAACCCGGCACCAGCCGCCACGTTACCCAACGCCGCGAAGCCGACCAAGTCGAAATCCTCTCCGGCGTATTCGAAGGCAAAACCACCGGCACACCCATCGCCCTCCTAATCCGCAACACCGACCAGCGCAGCAAAGACTACGGCAACATCGCCACCGCCTTCCGCCCCGGACACGCCGACTATACCTATTGGCACAAATACGGTACGCGCGACTACCGGGGCGGCGGCAGGAGTTCCGCCCGCGAAACCGCAGCCCGCGTTGCCGCCGGAGCCGTTGCCAAAAAATGGCTGAAAGAAAAATTCGGCACGGAAATCACCGCCTACGTTACCCAAGTCGGCGAAAAAAAAATCCGGTTTGAAGGCAGCGAACACATTTCCCAAAATCCTTTTTTTGCCGCCAACCAAAGCCAAATCGCCGAACTGGAACACTATATGGACGGTGTGCGCAAATCCTTGGATTCCGTCGGCGCGAAACTGCATATCGAAGCCGCCAACGTCCCCGTCGGTTTGGGCGAACCCGTTTTCGACCGCCTCGATGCCGAAATCGCCTACGCGATGATGGGCATCAACGCCGTCAAAGGCGTGGAAATCGGCGCAGGTTTTGACAGCGTAACGCAACGCGGCAGCGAACACGGCGACGAACTGACCCCGCAAGGCTTCCTGTCCAACCATTCGGGCGGCATCCTCGGCGGCATCAGCACCGGGCAAGACATCTGCGTCAATATCGCCATCAAACCCACCAGCTCCATCGCCACACCGCGCCGAAGCATCGACATTCACGGCAACCCCGTCGAACTCGCCACCCGCGGCAGGCACGATCCCTGCGTCGGCTTGCGCGCCGCGCCGATTGCCGAAGCTATGCTCGCCTTGGTTTTAATCGACCACGCCCTGCGCCATCGTGCGCAAAATGCGGATGTTGCCGCGGATACGCCCGATATTTCCCGCTCGGACAAGTAAAAAGATTTAGCCAAAACACGGGCTTTATACTAAAATACCGACCATTGCCGTGCCGTCTGAACGCACGATTCTTAGAGGAATACAACCGAAATGACACAAGAAACCGCTTTGGGCGCGGCACTGAAATCCGCCGTCCAAACTATGAGCAAAAAGAAACAGACCGAAATGATCGCCGACCACATCTACGGCAAATACGATGTATTCAAACGCTTCAAACCGTTGGCGCTCGGCATCGATCAGGATTTGATTGCCGCTTTGCCGCAATACGATTCCGCACTGATTGCACGCGTCCTCGCCAACCACTGCCGCCGTCCGCGCTATCTGAAAGCCTTGGCGCGCGGCGGCAAACGTTTCGATTTGAACAACCGTTTCAAAGGCGAAGTTACCCCCGAAGAACAGGCGATTGCGCAAAACCATCCTTTCGTGCAGCAGGCTTTGCAACAGCAGTCCGCCCAAGCTGCCGCCGAAACGCCGTCTGTTGAAGCCGAAGCAGCCGAATCTTCCGCAGCAGAATAAATCCCCAAACGAAATGCCGTCTGAAAACCGATTTGGTTTCAGACGGCATTTTTTCGTATGCGGCAATCACGGCTCAAATATCGAGTTGCGCCGTATCGCCTTCGCGTTCCATCCAAGCGCGGCGGGCGGCGGCTTCGCCTTTGCCCATCAGTTTGACGAAGATGTCGCGCGTCTCGTCATCCGCGCCTTCGGGGATTTGCACCTGCAACAGGCGGCGGGTGTCGGGGTGCATGGTGGTGTCTTTGAGCTGGTCGGGGTTCATCTCGCCCAAGCCTTTGAAACGGCTGATGGAATAGGCGGTTTCTTTAACGCCTTCTTTTTGCAGCCGCTCTAAAATGCCGTCAAGTTCGTTTTGGTCGAGGGCGTAGAATTTGCGGGCGGGTTTGCTTTTGCCTTGTGCGTTGACATCGACGCGGAACAGCGGCGGCTGGGCGACGTAGATGTGTCCGTCGGCGACCAGTTTGGGGAAGTGGCGGTAGAACAGGGTCAACAGCAAAACCTGAATATGCGAACCGTCCACGTCGGCATCGGACAAGATGGCTATTTTGCCGTAGCGCAGGCCGCTTAAGTCGGGATGGTCGTTGATGGCGTGCGGATCGACACCGATGGCGACGGAAATGTCGTGGATTTCGGCGTTGCCGAAAAGCTGGTCGGGGTGGACTTCAAAGCTATTGAGCACTTTGCCGCGCAGGGGCAGGATGGCTTGTGTGGCTTTGTCGCGGGCGAGTTTGGCGGAGCCGCCGGCGGAATCGCCTTCGACGAGGAAGAGTTCGTTTTCGCGGATGTCTTCGCTTTCACAGTCGGTCAGCTTACCGGGCAGGATGGCGACGCCGCTGCCTTTTTTCTTTTCGATTTTTTTAACCGAACGTATCCGTGCCTGTGCCTGACGGATGGCGAGTTCGGCGATTTTTTTGCCGAAGTCCACGTTTTGGTTCAGCCACAATTCCAAAGGATCGCCCGATACGGCGGCGACAAGTTTCAGCGCGTCGCGGTTGGTCAGCTTGTCTTTGGTCTGACCTTGGAATTGCGGGTCGAGGACGCGGGCGGAGAGGACGAAGGCGGTTTTTCCGAACACGTCGTCGCTTTGCACTTTAACGCCGCGCGGTAAGAGGTTGTGCAGGTTGATGAAGTTGTTGACGGCGTTGAACACGGCTTGTTTCAAGCCTGCTTCGTGCGTTCCGCCCAGCGAGGTCGGGATAAGGTTGACGTAGCTTTCGTTGGCGCACGAGCCTTCTTCCAGCCAAGTCAAAGCAAACGCGGCACCTTCGCCAATGCTGAAATCGCCGTTGTGGCCGTCTGAAATGTAGTTTTCGCAGGAGAACAGCGGCACGGCTTCCTGTGCGTCGGCAATCAGGTCGGTCAGATAGCTTTTCAGACCGTCGGGGTAATGCCAGGTTTGGGTGTGCGCTTCGTCTTCGCCTTTGACCGGACGGGTCAGGGAAACGCGCACGCCCGGCAGCAGCACGGCTTTGGCGCGCAATAGACGCTCGAGTTCGGGAATGCTGTAATTCGGGCTTTCAAAATATTTGCCGTCCGGCCACACGCGCACTTCGGTGCCGCTGTCTTTGACGGCGCATTTGCCCACTTGTGCCAACGGTTCGACCACATCGCCGCCGGCAAACACGATGCGGTGGACTTTGCCGTCTCGTTTGACACTGACTTCAAGTCGGGTGGAAAGCGCGTTGGTAACGGATACGCCCACACCGTGCAGGCCGCCTGAAAAGGCATACGCACTGCCGCCGTCTTTTTTGTTGAACTTGCCGCCCGCGTGCAGGCGGGTAAACACGAGTTCGGCTACGGGTACGCCTTCTTCAGGGTGCAGGCCGACGGGAATGCCGCGCCCGTTGTCGCGCACGGAAAGCGAACCGTCTTCATGAATTTGCACGTCGATTTCAGTGGCGAAACCGCCCAACGCCTCGTCCGCCGCGTTGTCGATGACTTCTTGGCAGATATGTGTCGGGCTGTCGGTGCGGGTGTACATGCCGGGACGTTCTTTGACCGGCTCCAAGCCTTTGAGGACGGTGATGCTGGATTCGCTGTATTGGTTGTTTTTAGCCATAGGAATAATCTGAAAGTAAGAAAAACAACGCTTTCAGACGGCCTGAAAGCGTTGCGTTCCGTTATTTTACCGGTTGCCGGAAGGTTGGCGGGCGGCAAAGTCTTCATAACTTTCCATACCGCGCAGGAAGCGGGAAGAGAGTTCTTTCAACGCCCCCAAATAAACGTCGCGTTTGAAATCAATCACTTCGTCAACGGGCGCCCAATATTGATGCCAACGCCAGCCGTCAAATTCGGGGTGGCGGGTGGCGCGCAGGTTGACATCGCAATCCCGGCCGGTCAGGCGCAGGAGATACCAAATCTGCTTCTGTCCGCGATAAGAGCCGCGCCATTCGCGGCGCACCCAGTTGTTCGGCACGTCGTAACGCAGCCAGTCGCGCGTCCGCCCGACGATTTTGACGTGTTGCGGCAGAAGTCCGACTTCTTCGTAAAGCTCGCGGTACATCGCGGTTTCGGGGCTTTCGACGGGCTTGATGCCGCCTTGCGGAAACTGCCAAGAATGTTCGCGCACGCGCTTGCCCCAAAAGACTTCGTTACGTTCGTTAATTAGGATAATACCGACATTGGGGCGATAGCCTTCCCTGTCCAACACGGTGTCGCCCTCCGTTAAATTCAATCTTGGGATTTTCCCACAAATCGGACGGTTTTGACAAATCGGACGGTATGGTTCAAGCATGTCGAAACACGGACGGATTCGGGAAAATATCTTAAATTTGGTTTACAATAATACGTTTCAAATTAATTCCGGAATCAGACTATGTTAGACATCCAATTGCTCCGCAGCAACACCGCCGCCGTTGCCGAACGGCTTGCACGGCGCGGTTATGACTTTGATACCGCACGTTTTGACGCACTGGAAGAACGACGCAAGTCCGTTCAGGTGAAAACCGAAGAACTACAAGCCTCGCGCAACAGCATTTCCAAACAAATCGGCGCACTGAAAGGTCAGGGCAAACATGAAGAGGCGCAGGCGGCCATGGATCAAGTCGCCCAAATCAAAACCGATTTGGAACAGGCTGCCGCCGATTTGGATGCCGTTCAAAAAGAATTGGACGCATGGTTGTTGAGCATACCTAACCTGCCGCACGAAAGCGTACCTCCCGGTAAAGACGAAACCGAAAACGTCGAAGTCCGCAAAGTCGGTACGCCGCGCGAATTTGATTTTGAAATCAAAGATCATGTCGATTTGGGCGAGCCTTTGGGCTTGGATTTCGAAGGCGGCGCGAAACTCTCCGGCGCACGATTTACCGTGATGCGCGGACAAATCGCCCGTCTGCACCGCGCCTTGGCGCAATTCATGCTCGATACGCACACGCTGCAACACGGCTACACCGAGCATTACACGCCTTATATCGTTGACGATACGACGCTGCAAGGCACAGGTCAGCTGCCCAAATTTGCAGAAGATTTGTTCCACGTTACCCGCGGCGGCGATGAAACCAAAACCACGCAATATCTGATTCCGACAGCCGAAGTTACCCTGACCAATACCGTTGCCGGCAGCATTATCCCGTCCGAACAACTGCCGCTGAAGCTGACCGCGCATTCGCCCTGTTTCCGCAGTGAAGCGGGATCATACGGCAAAGACACGCGCGGCCTAATCCGCCAGCACCAGTTCGACAAAGTAGAAATGGTACAAATCGTTCATCCCGAAAAATCATACGGCGCGCTGGAAGAAATGGTCGGCCATGCCGAAAACATCCTGAAGGCTTTGGAACTGCCCTACCGCGTGATTACCCTGTGTACCGGCGACATGGGTTTCAGCGCGGCCAAAACGTATGACTTGGAAGTTTGGGTTCCCGCACAAAATACCTACCGCGAAATCTCAAGCTGCTCCAACTGCGAAGATTTCCAAGCACGCCGCATGAAGGCGCGTTTCAAAGACGAAAACGGCAAAAACCGCTTGGTACATACCTTAAACGGCTCCGGTTTGGCAGTCGGTCGCACTTTGGTCGCGGTTTTGGAAAACCATCAAAACGCCGACGGCAGCATCAATATCCCCGCCGCACTGCAACCGTATATGGGCGGTGTTACCAAGTTGGAAGTGAAATAAGCCTTAACCCTGAACATAAATGCCGTCTGAAACCTGTTTCAGACGGCATTTCCTTTAAACTCTTAAAACACATCAACCGTCGGCACGAACCGCATTGCCGCAATCGCCGGTCTGTCCGACCTCGCGGATATTGGACAGCGTAACTTCCGAAATATTACCCAACGCCTCTTCCGTCAAAAATGCCTGATGTCCGGTAAACAGTACGTTATGACAAGACGACAGGCGGCGGAACACGTCGTCGGTAATCACATCGTTGGATTTGTCTTCAAAAAACAGCTCGCGCTCGTTCTCGTACACATCCATGCCCAATGCACCGATTTTCCGGCATTTCAACGCCTCGATGGCGGCGGCGCTGTCAATCAGCCCGCCCCGGCTGGTGTTGATAATCATCACGCCGTCTTTCATTTTGTCGAACGCCGCTTCGTTCAGCATATAGTGGTTTTCCGGCGTGGCGGGACAATGCAGCGTGATGATGTCCGATCGGGCATACAGCTCGTCCAAATCCACATACCTGCCGCCGAGTTTTTCCACTTCGGGGTTGCAAAACGGATCGTAAGCCAGCAGGTTCATACCGAAACCCTTTAAAATCCGCATCGTTGCGATACCGATTTTCCCCGTGCCGATAACGCCCGCCGTTTTGCCGTACATATTGAAGCCGGTCAGACCTTCCAGCGAAAAATTCGCATCGCGGGTACGCTGGTAGGCTTTGTGGATACGGCGGTTCAAAGTCAGCATCAGACCGACCGTATGTTCCGCAACCGATTCGGGCGAATAGGCAGGCACGCGCACGACTTTCAAGCCCAACTCTTCAGCCGCCTTCAAATCCACATTATTGAAGCCGGCACAACGCAACGCCACAGTTTTCACGCCAATTTGCGCCAATTTTTCCAACACGGGCCGGCTGCCGTCGTCGTTTACAAAAATACAGGCCGCTTCCGCGCCTTCCGCCATTTTCGCCGTTTTCGCATCCAGCATGAAATCAAAAAACTCCAGCTCGAAGCCGAAATGCCGGTTGGCGCGGGTAAAATGTTCGCGGTCATAGCTTTTCGTACCGTAAATCGCAATCTTCATCAATATGTCCAGTTGTCGTCTATGGTTGAGAAACGGCATAATACACCGAATTCAAACAAATCAGTAGAATATGGCGGATTAAAATTGATTTCATGCACGGCATTTCCATTTCAAAACACAAAACTCAATCGCCCATCGCCGCCAGAAGCTCCGCCTGATGTTCGGCAATCAGGGCATCGGTGATTTCTGCCAAATCGCCGTCCATCACAAAATCCAGCTTGTGCAGGGTGAGGTTGATGCGGTGGTCTGTTACCCTGCCTTGGGGATAGTTGTAGGTGCGGATGCGTTCGCTGCGGTCGCCGCTGCCGATGAGGGATTTGCGTTCGGCGGCTTCTTTGGCTTGGACTTCGCGTTTTTGCGCGTCGTTCAGGCGGGCGGCGAGGACTTTCATCGCCTGCGCTTTGTTGGCGTGTTGGCTGCGGCCGTCTTGGCATTCGACCACCATGCCTGTCGGCAAGTGGGTAATGCGGACGGCGGAGTCGGTTTTGTTAATGTGCTGACCGCCCGCGCCGGATGCGCGGAAGGTATCGGTGCGCAGGTCGGCGGGGTTCAGTTCGATGTCTTCGAGCTCGTCCGCTTCGGGCATGACGGCAACGGTACAGGCGGAGGTGTGGATGCGGCCTTGGCTTTCGGTGGCGGGGACGCGCTGCACGCGGTGTCCGCCCGATTCAAATTTCAGACGGCTGTACGCGCCGAGTCCGACAATACGGGCGATGACTTCTTTATAGCCGCCCAATTCGCTTTCGTTGGCGGACACGATTTCAACCTGCCAGCGGTTGCGTTCGGCGTAGCGGCTGTACATACGCAGCAAATCGCCGGCAAACAGCGCGGCTTCGCCGCCGCCCGTGCCGGCGCGTATTTCGATAAAGATGTTTTTGTCGTCGTCGGCATCTTTGGGCAGCAGCAGTTTTTGCAATTCGGTATCGAGTTCGTCGATTTTGGCTTTCGCCGCTTCGATTTCTTCGGCGGCAAAGTCTTTCATTTCGGGGTCGGACAACATTTCTTCGGCATCCGCCAAGTCGCTTTGGGCAAGCCGATAGTTTTGGAATACTTCGACGACGGGGGTCAGTTCGGCGTGTTCGCGCGTGAGCTTGCGGTAGTTGTCCATATCGGATGTGGCTTCGGGTTGCCCTAAAAGGTGGGTAACTTCTTCCAACCGGTCGCCGAGTTGTTGCAGTTTTTCTAAGATAGACGGCTTCATAATTCTTCCATAACAAACGCCGCCTGAATTTCAGACGGCATCAAAACGCGGTCATTATAATATATTTTCTGAATATTCAAAAAGATAATCTAGGGACGGAGCAGACTGTCGGCATTGCGTTCCGTTATCGCGGCGATTTCCGCCGCGCCGGTACCGCGTATTTCCGCAGCAATTTCGGCAATCCGAAGAATGTTGGCAGGCGTATTGACGGTGTTTTCCAACATGAACGGGCTATCCGTTTCCAATACGAAATCCCCGTCGTTCAAGGCTTTAAGCGTATCGCGCACTTTACGCGCGTTCGGATTGAGCAGCAGCGAACCGATGCCGATTTTGAACCCCAGTTTTGTCAACACGCGCGCTTCTTCCGCGCTGCCTGAGAAAGCGTGAACGATGCCGCCTTGAGTAAAGCCTGTCTGTTTGACGGCGGCGGCGATGTCGGCGGTGGCTTTGAGATTATGGATAATCACGCGGCGGCGCAGGGTTTGCGCGATGGCAAGCTGGCGGCTAAAAACTTGAATTTGCCGTTCACGCTGCGGCGGCGTTTGGGTTTTGTCGTAAAAATCCAAGCCGATTTCGCCGACCCACGCTCGGGGGTAACGCACCAATACGGCTTCCAAACCGGAAAAATCCTGTTCCGCAATGCCGTCTGAAAACCAAGGATGGATGCCCAGCGCAATACGGATTTGACCGTGTTCGGACGGCATTTCCGACAGTTCCGCCACGTCCTGCCAATCCTGCGGACAGGTGGCGGGAACGATAAACCGCCACACGCCCGCCTGTCGCGCTTCGGCAAGCACCTGCGCCAGATTGCCGCGCAAAACGGAATCGGCAAGATGGCAATGTGTGTCGGTCAGCCTCATCTTCACACCAGCCCCAACCGCTGCAACTCGTGTTTCACCCCGTCCGCGCCCCATCCTTCGGAAACGGCAAGCGTCATCAATGCGGTTGCGGTTTCCAAATTGCATTTGCCGCCGTTGACCACGCCCGCCCGACGCAGCGCGTCGCCCTGTGCGTAAACGGCGGCAGCGCAACCCTGCGGCACTTGGCTGATGTTAAGCAACAATTTGCCTTGCTGCGTAAAGTCTTGCACGGCGCGGATGAAGCCTTCGCCGGCGGAGGTATTGCCGTGTCCGTAGCTTTGCAGGATAAGGGCTTGGGCGGGAAGCTGTCCGAGCCCGTCGGCAAGTTCTTGGACGGCAAAGCCGGGGATAAGCGTGCGGACGGCGATTTTTGCCTGCGGGTCGGGATAACGGATTTCGAGGCCGTCTGAAACATCTGCCGCGTCCTGATTCGGGATGCGGACATTGTGCCAGCCCCGGGTTTCGTCCCACTCGGCAAGTGCGCCGAAATGGGCATTGCCGAAACCGGCGGCGGTTTCCGTGCTGATTTTGCTGCTGCCGACGGCGGGATACAGTTTGCCGTCAAAGGCAATAAGCGTCTGCTTCAATCCGAGTGGGAATGCGGCAACGGCAGTCACCAGATTGCGCGGAGCGTCGCTGCCCTCTGCGTTGTACGGCCATTGCGAACCGGTCAGGACGATCGGTTTGTCCAAACCTTGCAGGGCGAGGGCGAACATATTGGCGGTATAGGCGAGTGTGTCCGTGCCGTGCAGCACCAAAACACCGTCGTACTGCGGCAGCGCGGCGGCAATGATGTCCAGCCAAGCGCACCAGTTTTGCAGTTGGACGGCGGAAGAATCAATCAGCGGCTCACAAACGTGCCAATCGAAATCCATGCCGTCTGAAAACGGCGCGAGTGCCTGCCCGACCAGCGCGGTATCGGGGCGCAAGCCCGCACTGCTTTGCGTCATGCCGATGGTGCCGCCGGTATAAAGGACAAAAATTTTCTGTTTCATGGCTCATTCTGAAAATGCAAAGACCGCCTGAAACGCGAAATGCGTCCGGACGGTCGAAAATCCGATTTACTGCTGCTTCTGTGCCGCTTTTTTCGCTGCCTTTTCCGCCTTGCGTTTGGCGCGTTTTTCGCTCAATTGTGCGCGGTAAAGCTGATAATGTCGGCGTTTGCGCCACCAGAACCACGCCAGCGCCGCCGCCAGCACGCCCAATGCGATGAAGATGCCCGATTGCAGGCTGTGCATTTTCGCCATCAGCCAATCGATGTTGTGCGCGCCGTACTCGCCCAAGTAAATCCAAACGGGCACGGAAATCAGCGCGGCCAGCCCGTCCATAATCAGAAAGCGCAGATACGATACTTTGCGGCTGATGCCGGCGGTAACGAAAACGGCAGTCCGCAAACCCGGCAGGAAACGGGCGACAAACAGAACCCAGTTGCCGTATTTGTCGAATTTTTCCTGAACCTGCGCGTAACGTTTCGGCGTCATGATGCGCGCAATCGGTTTGAACTTGAGGATTTTCTGCCCCCAGATGCGTCCGGCGGCAAACATCACGCCGTCGCCCGCCAACACGCCGAGCATACCGACCGCAAACATAATATGCGGATTGGTATAACCCATACCCGAAATCACGCCGCCCGTTACCAAGGTCAAATCTTCGGGAATCGGCACGCCGAAACCGCAGATGACCAAAACGAAAAACACGGCCGCATAGCCGTATTCGACAAAAAAGGCTTCCAAAAGGGCAAACATAGCGGATATTCCATTGTCGGAGATAAAAAGTCAGAACAAGCCGAAACATTTTCTGCGCGAAACGGCATTCTATCAAAGATTATGCCGTCTGAAAGCGGCAGGGGGGGCAGATTCGCGCCCCCGCCGGACGTTCAGACGGCATTTAAACAGGAAAACCGCCGCTGTTGAAACGGTTTTGCCTGATTTTGCCTAAATGCCGCCGATGGCGGCGGCGATACGCTCCGCCCCGTCGCGCGCCCAATCGGCCTGACGCGCCTCGACCATCACGCGCACGACGGGTTCGGTTCCCGAAGCGCGCAACACGACACGCCCTTTGCCTTCGAGTTCTTTTTCCACTTCGGCCAACACGTCTTTCGAAGCCTCCTGCCATTTCTGACCCTTTTGGATGCGCACGTTAATCATCGTTTGCGGATACGGCTGCCAGTCGGCGCAAACGGCGGCGAGGTCTTGGTTCAGGATTTGCAGCGCCGCCAAGACTTGCAGCGCGGAAATAATGCCGTCGCCGGTGTTATGTTTGTCCATGCACAAAATATGGCCGCTGGCTTCGCCGCCGATGAGCCAGCCGCGTTGGTTCAGCTGTTCCAACACATAGCGGTCGCCGACTTTGGCGCGGCAGAAATCGACGCCCTGCTCTTTCAGGGCGATTTCCATCGCCATATTGGTCATGACCGTTCCGACCACGCCGCCGATGTTGATACCTTCTCGGGTGCGGGCTTTGGCGATGACGTAAATCAGGCTGTCGCCGTCGTAAACCTGCCTGTTTTTATCGACCATCATCAGGCGGTCGCCATCGCCGTCCAAGGCAATACCGTAATCGGCTTCGTTTTGCAACACGGCGGCTTGGAGGGTTTTGGTATGGGTCGCGCCGCATTTTTCGTTGATGTTGTAGCCGTTGGGTTCGTTGCCGATGCTGACGACCTGTGCGCCGAGTTCGTGGAACACTTTGGGTGCAACGCCGTATCCTGCACCGTTGGCGGTATCGATAACCAACTTCAAACCCCGAAGGTCGGAATGGCCGGGGAAGGTGGATTTGCAAAACTCGATATAGCGGTCGTCCGCACCGCTGATGCGGCGGGCGCGTCCGAGACGTGCGGACGGTTGGGTTTTCATTTCTTCATCGATTTTGGCTTCGATTTCCAACTCGACTTCATCGGAAAGTTTCACGCCGCCTTCGGCAAAGAATTTGATGCCGTTGTCGGAATAGGTGTTGTGCGACGCGGAAATCATCACGCCGGCGGACAGGCGCAATGCGCGGGTCAGATAAGCCACACCGGGCGTGGGCAACGGCCCGGTCTGTACCACATTCACACCCGCCGCCGTAAAGCCCGCTACCAGCGCGGCTTCCAGCATATAGCCTGAAATGCGCGTGTCTTTGCCGATGAGGACGGTCGGTTTCTGATCGGTATCGTGCTGCACCAGCACCTGCCCCGCCGCATAGCCGAGTTTCAATACAAAATCGGGCGTAATCGGAAACTGACCGACTTCGCCGCGCACGCCGTCCGTGCCGAAATATTTTTTTGCCATCATTTGCTCCGTGAATGTGAACCGTTGTCCGAGATTATACAGTCAGTTTGCGCCCTGCTGCCTGCACCGTTGATGCCGTCTGAAGCCGTCCCGCCCTTTTCAGACGGCATTCGGCGCAAAAACCGCCGTTTACCGGTTCACGCCCAACGCTTCCCACACCTTCAACGCGTCCGCCGTCGCCTTCACATCGTGCACGCGCACGATTTGCGCTCCGCGTGCCACGGAAGCCAAAGCCGCTGCCACGCTGCCGTGTACGCGCGCCGCCGCGTCCGCCTCACCGGTCAGCTCACCTATCATGCGTTTGCGCGACACACCGATCAGCAGCGGCAAACCGGTTTCCGCCATCAATTCGGGCAAATGCCGCATCAGTACGATATTGTGTTGCAGGTTCTTGCCGAAGCCGAAACCCGGGTCGAGCGTAATCCGTTGCGGCGCGATGCCTGCCGCGACACAGGTTTCTGACCGTGTTTTCAGATAACGTGCCACTTCGCCGACCACATCCTGATATTTCGGATTGTCCTGCATGGTTTCGGGCAAGCCCCGCATATGCATCAGGCAAATGCCCGTGTCCGCCTGGCGCGCCAGCAATTCGACCGCACCTTCGTCGGTCAACGCCGCCACATCATTGATAATATCGATGCCGCCGAGTGCCAACGCCTTTTCCATAACCACCGTGCGGCGCGTGTCCAAACTGACGGGAACGCCCCACCCCGCCGCTTCCGCCAATACAGGCTCAACCCGCGCCCATTCTTCTTCGGGCGGAACGAAATCCGCACCCGGCCGCGTCGATTCGCCGCCGATGTCGAGAATGTCCGCACCCTCTTTCAAAAGCCGTTCGGCATGCGCCAAAGCTGTTTGGGCGTTTTGCGAATACGCGCCGCCGTCGGAAAAAGAATCGGGCGTGAGATTCACGATGCCCATGATTTTCGGTTTGTCCAAACCGATTTCAAACCGTCCTGCCCGCCAAACGTGTCGTGCCATCTGAACTCCTCCCGAAATAAAAAACAGATTATATGCCGTCTGAAACCGTCTTGTGCGCTTCGGACGGCACCGCTATTCGGGCGGCAGACGGCATGTTGTCCCAATGTCTGCGCCGCCTTTGAATCTGCCGGCATGCCTGCTATCCGCCCGCCTTTTCAAAACAGGTTCCGACGATTCCGCACGCGCCTGCCGCCTTTGCCAAGCCGTACAGGATTTCCTGCGGCATATCGCGGCTCCATAATCCCGTAATATTCGCAATCACGGGCAGATGGCTGATTTGGCGGACTTTCACGATGGATTCGACATCCAAACGGTAGGGATGGCCTTTGGTATGGCCCAACACGCCCGACTCGCCCAGAATCAGGTGGCGGTTGCCGCGCGAGACGACATATTCTGCGGCATTCAACCAATCTTCGGCAGAATGGTGCTTGTCTTTACACAGAACCAAGGGAATGTTCAGGCTTCCGGCTTCATTCAATACGGCAAGATCGGACATCAGCCCGCCGCCCAAATACAGGATGTCCGCTCCCGCATTCAAAGCCGCTTCGACATGGCGGACGTTGCGAACGCGCACCAATACGGGTTTCCCTGCGCCATGCGCCGATGCGGCCTGTTCCGCCAACCGTCTGCACCGTCCCCGCCCTTCATCCGCACTTAAAGTGTCGTATAAGTTTGCCGAAGTGAAAAACGGATCCAGAAACACTGCATCCGCATTGCTCCATACTGACGGTTCTGCAGCGATACGGACGGTTTCCCCGCCGCCGAAAGCCACGCCTTTGGCGGCAACGCGGCTGTCTTCCGCCCGATTTTCCCGACTGACGGTTTTCCATGTGTCCAAAATGCGGACGGCTTTCTCGACCTCCGGCAGCGTCTGTACCTCCCTGACGCTCAAAACCCTATCGTCGCCGATTGCGCCGATGACGGTACGCTCGTCGCCGTGAGAAATGTGTTCTCGCAGACCTCTGCTGCGGATGAAGGCGACAACGCCGGCAATGTCCGCTTCGGCGGCACGCCTGCTCATGACAATAATCATATTTCCTCCTGACACAAGAGACGGCCCGCCCAAAATAGGATTTTTGCAAGCCGTGTTATACTGTGGCGTGTTTTACAGATTGTTCGGGCTATGGATTTATTATCGGTTTTCCACAAATACCGTCTGAAATATGCGGTGGCGGTGCTGACGATGCTGCTTTTGGCGGCAGTCGGGCTGCACGCTTCCGTATATCGCACCTTCACGCCCGAAAACATCCGCAGCCGCCTCCAACAAAGCATTGCCCATACTCACCGGAAAATCTCGTTTGATACGGATATACGGCGCAGGCTTCTGCCCCGCCCGACCGTCATCCTGAAAAACCTGACCATTACCGAACCCGACGGCGGCCGGGTCGCCGTTTCCGTCAAAGAAACCAAAATCGGATTGAGCTGGAAAAACCTGTGGTCGGATCGGATACAGGTTGAAAAATGGGTGGTTTCGGGTGCGGATCTTGCCCTGACGCGCGACAGAAACGGCGCTTGGAACATCCAAGACCTGTTCGACGGCGCGAAACACTCCGCCTCAGTCAACCGCATTATCGTCGAAAACAGCACCGTCCGCCTCAATTTCCTGCAGCAACAGCTTATCCTGAAGGAAATCAGCCTCAACCTGCAATCCCCCGATTCGTCGGGGCAGCAGTTTGAAAGTTCGGGCATACTGGTTTGGAGAAAGCTGTCCGTCCCGTGGAAAAGCAGGGGGCTGTTCCTTTCAGACGGCATCGGCACGCCCGAAATCTCACCGTTCCATTTTGAAGCTTCCACTTCGCTGGACGGACACGGCATCACCATTTCCACCACCGGCAGCCCTTCTGTCCGCTTCAACGCCGGCGGAGCGGATGCCGCCGGCCTCGGCCTGCGTGCAGACACTTCCTTCCGCAACCTCCACCTGACCGCGCAAATCCCCGCACTGGCACTCAAAAACAACAGCATCAAAACCGGCACGGTCAACGGCACGTTTACCGCCGGCGGCGAATATGCCCGATGGGACGGTTCGTTCAAACTCGACAAAGCCAACCTGCACTCCGGCATCGCCAACATCGGCAACGCCGAAATCTCCGGCAGCTTCAAAACACCGCGCCTTCAAACCAATTTCTCCCTCGGCTCGCCGTTGGTTTGGAGTCGGGACAACGGGCTGGACGCCCCGCGCCTGCACATATCGACCCTTCAGGATACCGTCGACCGCCTGCCGCAACCCCGTTTCATCAGCCGGCTCGACGGTTCGCTGTCCATACCGAATCTGCAAAATTGGAATGCCGAATTAAACGGCACATTCGACCGCCAACCCGTTGCCGCAAAATTCAAATATACGCGGGAAGGCGCACCGCACCTGGAAGCCGCCGCCGCGCTGCAAAAATTAAACCCCGCCCCCTATCTTGACGAATTTCGGCAACAAAACGGCAAAATATTCCCCGACATCCTCGGCAGGCTGTCCGGCAACGTCGAGGCACACCTCAAAATCGGCAGCATCCAACTCCCCGGCTTGCAACTGGACGATATGGAAACCTACCTCCACGCCGACAAAGACCATATCGCGCTCAGCCGTTTCAAGTCAGGGCTTTACGGCGGCCATACCGAAGGCGGCATCAGCATCGCCAACACCCGTCCCGCCACTTACCGCCTGCAACAGAATGCAAGCAACATCCAAATCCAACCGCTGCTGCAAGACCTGTTCGGCTTCCACAGCTTCAGCGGCAACGGCGATGCGGTCATCGACCTGACCGCAAGCGGCGAAAACCGCAAACAGCTTATCCGCTCGCTGCAAGGCAGCCTGTCGCTGAATATTTCCAACGGCGCGTGGCACGGCATCGATATGGACAGCATTTTAAAAAACGGCCTTTCCGGAAAAATCTCGGGCAGCACACCCTTCTACCGATTCACGCTCAACAGCGAAATTTCAGACGGCATCAGCCGCCACATCGATACCGAACTCTTCTCCGACAGCCTCTATGTTACCAGCAACGGCTATACCAATCTGGATACGCAGGAATTGTCTGAAGATGTCCTTATCCGCAACGCCGTCCATCCGAAAAACAAACCGATTCCCCTGAAAATCACCGGTACGGTGGACAAGCCGTCCATTACCGTCGATTACGGCAGGCTGACCGGCGGCATCAATTCGCGCAAAGAGAAACAGAAAATCCTCGAAGACACCCTGCTGGAACAATGGCAGTGGCTCAAACCTAAAGAACCGTAAATACCCTGCGTACAAAAATGCCGTCTGAAACACATTAATCTTCAGACGGCATGACCGTAAAACCTACAACCCCAATTTCCCCCAAATCCCATCAATTTTAACCGTAACCGCAGGGTCTTTTTTGATTACCCGTCCCCATTCGCGGTCGGTTTCTCCCGGCCATTTGCTGGTCGCATCCAAACCCATTTTGCCGCCGAGTCCGCTGACGGGGCTGGCGAAGTCGAGGTAGTCGATGGGCGTGTTTTCCACCAAAACGGTGTCGCGGACGGGGTCCATGCGCGTGGTTACCGCCCAGATGACTTCTTTCCAGTCGCGCACGTTTACATCGTCATCCACCACGATGATGAATTTGGTGTACATAAACTGGCGCAGGAACGACCAGCAGCCCGTCATCACGCGCTTGGCGTGTCCGGCGTACTGTTTTTTCATGCTGACCACCGCCATGCGGTAGGAACAGCCTTCGGGCGGCAGGTAGAAATCGGTGATTTCGGAGAACTGCTTTTGCAAAAGCGGTACGAACACTTCGTTCAACGCCACGCCCAAAACGGCAGGTTCGTCGGGCGGTTTGCCTGTGTAGGTAGAGTGGTAAATCGGGTTTTCGCGCATGGTGATGCGTTCGACCGTAAACACAGGGAAATGGCCCTGCTCGTTGTAATAGCCCGTGTGGTCGCCGTATGGGCCTTCCAACGCGGTTTCGTTTGGATGAATCACGCCTTCCAATACAATTTCAGCACGGGCAGGCACTTGCAAATCGCTGCCGATACATTTCACCAACTCCGTCCGCGAACCGCGCAGCAGTCCGGCAAACTGGTATTCGCTCAAAGTATCGGGAACGGGCGTTACCGCGCCCAAAATGGTGGAGGGGTCGCAACCGAGTACGACGGCGACGGGATACGGCGTATCGGGATTGAGTTTGCGGAATTCCTGATAATCCAACGCGCCGCCGCGATGCGACAGCCAGCGCATAACCAGCTTGTTTTTGCCGATCAGTTGTTGGCGGTAAATGCCGAGATTTTGGCGTTTTTTGTGCGGCCCGCGCGTGACGGTCAAGCCCCACGTTACCAGCGGCGCAACGTCTTCCGGCCAGCAATGTTGAATCGGAAGCTGATACAAATCAACGTCTTCTCCTTCCCACACGATTTCCTGACACGGCGCGTTTTTCACCACGTTCGGCGCCATGCTCCAAATATCTTTCAACAGCGGCAGTTTGGAAAACGCGTCTTTGATGCCTTTGGGCGGTTCGGGTTCTTTCAAATACGCCAGCGTCTGCCCGATTTCGCGCAGCTTGGACACGCTGTCCGCGCCCATGCCCATCGCCACACGTTCGGGGGTGCCGAACAGGTTCGCCAACACGGGATAATCATAGCGCGTACCGTCGGGCTTAACCGGGTTTTCAAACAACAACGCCGGCCCTTCGGCGCGCAACACGCGGTCGGCAATTTCGGTCATTTCCAAATGCGGGGAAACGGGGTGGGCGACGCGCTTGAGCTTGCCCTGCTGCTCGAGCATAGCGATGAAGTCGCGCAGGTCTTTGTATTTCATGTTTATCCTTTTTGTCCTTTTATCCTGAACAATCCGATTCGGATACCGCCCCTATCCTTGCCTGCGCTTCGGCATATCCCATGCCGTGATAAAAGTCGCGTACCGGCGGATGTCCGCCGCTTTGATGAAGTTGCAGCAAAGGGCGTTGGTTGTCGGACTGGGTAACGACATTGCAGTGCAGACCGAAGGTGTCGGTTTCATAAGGGGGCAGCCGATTGCAAATCATACCGAAATAAACGGCGTTTTCAGGGTTGTCGTAAAAGCGGCTTTGATAGTCGTTAAAACTCTTTTCGCTGACGGACACCCACACGCCGTATTCCAGCGTTTCCTGATGCCCGATAATCGGAATAGGCAGCGCCGCGCGGATAAAGCGGTCGGTTTGGCCGGAATAGCGGATGATGCAGAAATCAGAATCGCATTCCGCTTGATAAGCAATGCGTTCTTCTTCACTGAGTTGATTATAGGGATAGGGGGCGGTAAAGCCGGTTGCGGGCATATCTTCATGTTTTTCGCCGCAGGAAGTGCAAGTGTGCATAAGGTTTCAGACTTTCAACACAAGTTTGCGGTAAAGCCATTCGCCGGCAAACAGCATCCCCATCAATACATAGGCAATCACGCCTGTATAAACCGCCCACCAATCATATCGCCCCAACCGGGCCAACAAAGCGGCAAGCGTCCCGTTGGCAATAAAGAATACGCACCAAACCTGCGTTACCCGGCGGGTATAGCGCACGGCTTTTTCAGGCAGGTCGGGCTGTTGCAGCCGCGCAAGTTTTTCAATCACCGTCTGCCCGGCAAACAGGCTGCTGCCGAACACCGCCAACATCATCAAATTAACGAGGACAGGATACCAATACATTGAATCACGCCGCCCGAACACCAATACTGCGGCAAAAAACAGTGTAATATAGTGGATTAAATTTAAATCAGGACAAGGCGGCGAAGCCGCAGACAGTACAAATAGTACGGCAAGGCGAGGCAACGCCGTACCGGTTTAAATTTAATCCACTATACCACAAAGCGGGATAGGCAATGCTTAATACGGTCAAAAAAATATGTCCGAAAAAACCGGGTTTCATTTTGAATCCGCACAAACGTTTTCAGACGGCATCCGATAAAAACATGCCGTCTGAAAAATAATTAGAAATACCCGATTAGCCGGCCTGAATCTTCAATACCGCCTGTACCACGTCGTTGACGGTGCGGACATTGCGGAAATCTTCAGCCTGCAGCTTGCGGGCTGCCACAACCATTCACGATTGCGATATACCCGGCGGCATTCCCGACTGCCGTTCAGCAGAAAACGCACCCATTCCAAACCGCTCCAATATGCCTCGGGCAGCATACCGGCTTCAGACGGCATATCGTCCGAAGCAGACAAAGTCAGGCTGTAACGCGTCCCTTTGGTCAGAACCATCGCCAAAGCATAAGCAAACGGCGCGCGCGTTGCCGATACGGCATATCCTTCCGGCAGCGGATCGTCCGCCGCCAAAACCAAAACCGACCCGCATCCCTCTTCCAACAGGGACGCCGCTTCCGCCAATGCCGTTTCCACACCGTCGGCACACACGGCCAATGCCGTCTGCTCGCTCATATCCCGCCTCAATATCGACCATTGCCCCGCCGTCGCATTGTGCACCGACAAACCGAACGAAGTCGGCGACACGGTATGCGATTTCAACAGTTCCAACCACAAATCGAAACTACGCGCCATTTCCCCGTCGTGCGAGGCATAAACTACCGGACTGCCGGGATGGGCGGAGGCAATGTCCCAAGCCGCGTCGCATACCAAACGCGCCGCCTTACTCAAACGGCGGCGCCGCATAGCGGGCAGGAACGGCAATTCCCGCCTGACATCGGGCAAACCGTCGGCAAAATCCGGACATTCCGCCCACTGCCTCCACTGGGCCATATCGCGCATTTTGCCGCCCGAAACCCGTCAGTCGGCGATGTCGAAGTGGAACCGGCAAATAATCGGCGGCATAGTTTCTTTCAAAAATTTACACTGTGCCGCATTCTAACCAAAGCCCATCCCCCTGACAATGCCGAAATTCAAACGCATCCACGCCATTTTTTCCGACAACGCCGCCCCTCGGCAAACCGCCCGAATTAGCCTGAATTTACATTTATCATTGATAATGCCCGATTACCGACACCGCCTCCCTGCTGCCGCACAGCGGGCGTATGGTTCTGATAGACCGCATTACCCGATACGGCGATGATTTTGTCGAAGCAGGGGCGCAGGTAAAACCCGACCACATCCTGCTGGCCGGCGGCATACTGCCCTATACGGCATTTATCGAACTGATGGCGTAGGCTGTCGGCGCATATGCCGGCCTCCAAGCCCGAAAAAAGGCGCAACCGGTCCGGCTCGGTTTTCCTGCCCGGCACGCGCAAACTTGAAATTTTTACCCAATCCGTCCCTGTCGGAACACATTTGCCGGCAACGGCGCATATGTCTATCCAAGATGCCGGGGTATGGGCGTGTCCGACTGCGAACTGCGTTGGACGGACGCGCCGGAAACCTTGTCTGAAACACTCCTTTCAGACGGCATTTTGGCGCGCGCCTCACTCAACGTGTACAGCCCCGAACACCCTGTCGAAACAACTTAATGCCGTCTGAACAGGCACGCACATACGGAGAACAACCATGACTGAAACCGTCCTGATTACCGGCTCAAACAGAGGCATAGGCAAAGCCGCCGCACTCGGTTTTGGCGGACGACGGCTTTGATATCGCCGTCCACTGCCGCAGCCGCCGCGACGAAGCCGAAGCCGTGGCGGAAGAAATCCGCGCTTTGGGCAGAAATGCGCGCGTGTTGCAGTTTGACGTGTCCGACCGCGAAGCCTGCCGCGAGATTCTGACCGCCGACATCGAAGCAAACGGCGCGTATTACGGCGTGGTGTTGAACGCCGGCCTGACGCGCGACAATGCCTTCCCCGCGTTTTCAGACGACGATTGGGATGTGGTGCCGCGGACTAATTTGGACGGTTTTTACAATGTACTGCATCCGCTGGTTATGCCGATGATACGCCGCCGCAAAGCCGGACGGATTGTGTGTATGGCATCGGTGTCCGGCCTGACGGGCAACCGGGGGCAGGTCAATTACAGCGCGTCAAAAGCGGGCATTATCGGCGCGGCAAAAGCCTTGGCGGTCGAACCGGCGAAACGCAAAATCACCGTCAACTGCGTGGCGCCGGGTTTGATCGATACGGAGATTGTCGATGAAAACGTACCCGTCGGAGAAATTTTGAAAGCCGTCCCCGCCGCGCGTATGGGACTGCCGGAAGAAGTGGCGCACGCAGTGCACTTCCTGATGGATGAAAAAGCGGCGTATATCACGCGCCAGGTGATTGCGGTGAACGGAGGTTTGTGTTGAATACCAGAAGGGTCGCAGTAACGGGCATAGGCGGCATTACCGCCTTCGGCCGGGATTGGCAAAGCATACAGGCAGCATTCAAAGCCGAAAAAAACGCCGTCAAATATATGGATTGGCGCGAACGTTTCCCCGAATTGGAAGCGCAACTGGGTGCGCCGATTGAGGATTACGCGCCGCCGAAACATTGGACGCGCAAGCGGCTCAGAAGTATGGGGCGCGTGTCGTACCTGTGCGTCGATGCGGCGGAGCAGGCGCTGGCGGATGCCGGTTTGCTCGGAGACGAAAGCATTACCGACGGACGGATGGGCGTTGCCTGCGGCTCTTCCGGCGGCGGCACCAAAGACATCGGAGATGTGGGAGAATTGTTGCTGACCGGCACGTCGCGCAACTTCGGCGCCAATACCTATGTGCGTATGATGCCGCACACCGCCGACGCCAATATCGGCATCTTTTTCGGATTAACAAGGACGCATCATCCCGACATCGAGCGCGTGTTCTTCGGGCAGCCAAGGCATAGGTTATGCTTACGAGGCCATCAAATACGGTCTGACCGATATGATGCTGGCGGGCGGCGGCGAAGAATTTTGCCCGTCCGAAGTGTATGTTTTCGACTCGCTCTATGCCGCCAGCCGCCGCAACGGCGAACCGGAAGAGACCCCGCGTCCATACGACGCGAACCGCGACGGGCTGGTCATCGGAGAAAAGGCGCGGGGATTTTCGTATTGGAAGAATTGGAACACGCCAAACGGCGCGGTGCGAAAATTTACGCCGAACTCGTCGGCTACGGCGCCAACAGCGACGGCATCAATATCGGCGAAGGCGCAGCCGTATTCATCATGACGCGCGATGCGGATTTTTCCGGCGGTATGCAGCTTCTGGGTTACGGCGCAAGCAGCGATGCCTACCATATTTCCACGCCCCGCCCCGACGCAAAGGCGCAATCCTCGCCTTTCAGACGGCATTGCAGCACGCCGGCCTTGCGCCCGAAGACATCGGCCGGATTAATCTGCACGGCACCGGGACGCACCACAACGACAGTATGGAAAGCCGCGCCGTTGCAGCGGTTTTCGGCAACAATACGCCCTGCACGTCCGCCAAGCCGCAAACCGGACACACGCTGGGCGCGGCGGGCGCAATCGAAGCCGCGTTCGCGTGGGGCATTGCCGACCGGCAAAGCAATCCCGAAGGGAAACTTCCGCCCCGGCTTTGGGACGGGCAGAACGACCCCGACCTGCCCGCCATTAACCTGACCGGCGACGGCTGGGAAACCGAAAAACGCATTGCCGCCAGCTCGTCGTTTGCCTTCGGGGGAAGCAACTGCGTCTTAATCATCGGATGAAATAAGTTTGTCAATCCCACCGCTATGCTATACAATACGCGCCTACTCTTGACGGGTCTGTAGCTCAGGGGTTAGAGCAGGGGACTCATAATCCCTTGGTCGTGGGTTCGAACCCCACCGGACCCACCAATTCCCAAGCCCGGACGTATGTTTGGGCTTTTTTGCCGCCCTGTGAAACCAAAATGCTTTGAGAAACCTTGATAATGAAAAAAGTCAGCGTATTGATTGTTGCCAAAAACGAAGCAAACCACATTCGGGAATGTATTGAAAGTTGCCGTTTCGATAAAGAAGTTATCGTTATCGACGACCATAGCGCCGACAACACTGCCGAAATTGCCGAGGGTTTGGGTGCAAAAGTCTTCAGACGGCATTTGAACGGGGATTTCGGAGCGCAAAAAACATTTGCCATCGAACAGGCAGGCGGAGAATGGGTTTTCCTGATTGATGCAGACGAACGCTGCACGCCGGAACTATCTGATGAAATCTCAAAAATTGTCCGAACCGGCGATTATGCCGCCTATTTTGTCGAACGCCGCAACCTTTTCCCCAACCATCCCGCCACACACGGCGCGATGCGTCCCGACAGCGTATGCCGTCTGATGCCGAAAAAAGGCGGTTCGGTGCAAGGCAAAGTACACGAAACCGTACAGACCCCCTACCCCGAACGCCGTCTGAAACATTTTATGTACCATTACACGTACGACAACTGGGAACAATATTTCAACAAGTTCAACAAATATACTTCCATCTCGGCCGAGAAATACCGGGAGCAGGGAAAGCCCGTGAGTTTCGTTAGGGACATTATCCTCCGTCCGATTTGGGGTTTTTTCAAAATTTATATCCTGAACAAAGGGTTTCTTGATGGAAAAATGGGTTGGATTATGTCCGTCAACCACAGCTATTACACGATGATTAAATATGTCAAACTATATTATCTGTACAAATCCGGCGGAAAATTTTAAATGGAAAAAGAATTCAGGATATTAAATATCGTATCGGCCAAGATTTGGGGTGGGGGCGAACAATATGTCTATGATGTTTCAAAAGCATTGGGACTTCGGGGCTGCACCATGTTTACCGCCGTCAATAAAAATGATGAATTGATGCGCAGACGCTTTTCCGAAGTTTCTTCCGTTTTCACAACGCGCCTTCACACGTTCAACGGGCTGTTTTCGCTCTACGCGCTTACCCGCTTTATCCGGGAAAACCACATTTCCCACCTGATGATACACACCGGCAAAATTGCCGCCTTATCCGTACTTTTGAAAAAACTGACCGGGGTGCGCCTGATATTTGTCAAACATAATGTCGTCGCCAACAAAACCGATTTTTATCACCGCCTGATACAGAAAAACACCGACCGCTTTATTTGCGTTTCCCGTCTGGTTTACGATGTGCAAACCGCCGACAATCCCTTTAAAGAAAAATACCGGATTGTTCATAACGGTATCGATACCGGCCGGTTCCCCCCGTCTCAAGAAAAACCCGACAGCCGTTTTTTTACCGTCGCCTACGCCGGCAGGATCAGTCCGGAAAAAGGATTGGAAAACCTGATTGAAGCCTGTGTGATACTGCATCGGAAATATCCTCAAATCAGGCTCAAATTGGCAGGGCACGGACATCCGGATTATATGTGCCGCCTGAAGCGGGGCGTATCTGCTTCGGGAGCAGAACCATTTGTTTCTTTTGAAGGGTTTACCGAAAAACTTGCTTCGTTTTACCGCCAAAGCGATGTCGTGGTTTTGCCCAGCCTCGTCCCGGAGGCATTCGGTTTGTCATTATGCGAGGCGATGTACTGCCGAACGGCGGTGATTTCCAATACTTTGGGTGCGCAAAAGGAAATTATCGAACATCATCAATCGGGGATTCTGCTGGACAGGCTTACGCCTGAATCTTTGGCGGACGAAATCGAACGCCTCGTCTTAAACCCCGAAGCAAAAAACGCACTGGCAACGGCAGGACATCAATGCGTCGCCGCCCGTTTCACCATCAACCATACCGCCGACAAATTATTGGATGCAATATAAGCCGCTTTCAGACGGCCTATGCCGTCTGAAAGCCTTTGATGCAACAAACCGCCAAATTATATTCGTTCATTGGAAAAAAACACCCCGAATTCATCCTTCAAAATAAGAAAATCCCAATATCCCCCGATATCGCGCAGCCTATTGGCAAAGTTTTGCAGCGTCTTCCCCGGCTTGTGCCGCCGCGTCAAGTGCTTTGTTACAATGCACTACCTTCACATTTCTTAATAAATTTTATGAGTAACCATACTTCTTGGTCGTCCAAAATCGGTTTCGTACTTGCTGCGGCAGGTTCGGCCATCGGTTTGGGCGCGATTTGGAAATTTCCTTATACGGCGGGCACCAACGGCGGCGCGGTGTTTTTCCTGCTGTTTTTGATATTTACCGTCTTGGTCGCCCTGCCCGTCCAGCTTGCCGAATTTTATATCGGGCGCACGGGCGGTAAAAATGCCGTCGATTCCTTCAGGGTTCTGCGTCCGGGTACGCAATGGCTTTGGGTCGGGCGCATGGGCGTTGCCGCCTGCTTTATTTTGCTGTCGTTTTACAGCGTGGTCGGCGGATGGGTATTGAATTATGTCGTCCACAGTTTTACAGGGGCAATCCATGCGGGAGCGGACTTTGAAGCCCTGTTCGGCACAACGATTTCCAATCCGGCAGGTTCGCTGTCCTATCAGGCACTGTTTATGCTGATTACGGTTTGGGTGGTCAAAGGCGGCATTTCAGACGGCATTGAAAAGGCAAACCGTTATCTGATGCCGGGGCTGTTTATCCTCTTTATTGCGCTGGCTGTCCGTTCGCTGACGCTGCCGGATGCAATGGAGGGCGTGTCTTTCCTGCTCAAACCCAATTGGTCGTACTTTAAAGCCGATACGATGATTACGGCTTTGGGCCAGGCGTTTTTTGCCCTGAGCATCGGCGTTTCCGCCATGATTACCTATGCTTCGTATTTGGGAAAAGATCAGGATATGTTCCGTTCCGGCCATACGATTATGTGGATGAACCTCTTGGTTTCCCTGCTTGCCGGCCTGGTGATTTTCCCGGCGGTATTCGCCTTCGGTTTTGAACCGAACCAGGGGCCGGGATTGATTTTTATCGTATTGCCCGCAGTGTTCATGAAAATGCCGTTCGGTACGGTTTTATTTGCAGTATTCATGCTTCTGGTCGTTTTCGCCACGCTGACTTCGGCATTTTCGATGTTGGAAACGGTCATTGCCTCAACCATCCGCCAAGACGAGCGCAAACGCAAAAAACATACTTGGCTTATCGGCACGGCTATTTTCATTGTCGGCATCCCGTCCGCGCTGTCTTTCGGCGCATGGGGTGAGTTTAAGGTTTTCGGCAAAACCATTTTTGATTTGTGGGACTATGTTATTTCCGCCGTCATTATGCCGATTGGTGCTTTGAGTGTTTCCATCTTTACCGCCTGGATTCAGGACAAGCAGTCTGTGTTAAAAGATGCCGGCGCGGGCAGCACCGTACCACGGGCAGTGCTGCTGCTGTGGCTGAATACCTTGCGCTACCTTGCCCCGATTGCCATTATTATTGTTTTCGTCAATTCTTTAGGCATCCTTTAAACATACCGCCCGACGGCAAAATGCCGTCTGAAAGCCTTTCAGACGGCATTTTGCTTCAGATTCAACCTATTTCGTTCAAAGTATAGTGGATTAAATTTAAATCAGGACAAGGCGGCGAAGTCGCAGACAGTACAGATAGTACGGCAAGGCGAGGCAACGCCGTACCGGTTTTTGTTAATCCACTATATTGTCCGGCATGGCCAGCCTAACTTTAAGCCGCCTGCTTTCGGCAACCGACCGTATCAGCGGCAAATCCATCACGGAAAACGCCGTCGACAAGGCATCGGCAACCGCCGCATCATCCGCCATTACGCTCATGCTTTTATAACGCGGCGTACTCACGCCGGTTCGCGGATCGAACAAATGGGTAAGCCTGCCCGCTTTGTCCATCACCGTCCCATAGCCGCCCGAAGTGGCAAACGCCTTGTCTTTCATCGTGATATTTGCCAACACGCCTTCTTCGTCGTCCGGATTGCGGATGCCGACATTCCACATCCGCCTGCCGTTTGTATCAAACCCCCTGATTTCGCCCATATCGACCAGCGCGGCAGGCACTCCGTTTGCTTTAAGCAGCGCAACAACCTTGTCCGTGATATAGCCTTGCGCGATGCCGTTCAAGGACAAACCCATACCCTTTTCGGCAAAACGGATTTCACGGTCGTCAAACGAGACTTTGCCGAAGCCGACCCGTTTCAGGGTTTCCTTCACGCTATTCTCCGGCGGCGTTTCCGCATCGGGACGGGCGGCAAAATAATCGGCATACAGTTTCCACAACGCCTGAACCGTCGGATCGAACGCGCCTTCCGTCAGCGCGTGAATATCGCGGCCAGGCTCAACAGTTCCAAAAAATCCGCCGGAGGCGAAGTCAGATAACCGTCGCGGTTCAGACGGCTGATCAGGCTGTCTTCACGGTAAAGGCTGAACATTTTTTCCAAACGCGCCACTTCCGCCAAAACCTTATTGACCAAATCCGCCGCCTGTCTGTCGTCCACGCCGAACAGGCGCAGCTCCGCGCCGGAACCCAGCGCGACACCTTTCCAGAAAAACACATTTTCATCGCGTTTTTTATCCATGTTGCGTTTTTCGCCGCCGGCGGCAAAAGGATTCGGCAAAAAAGAAACCGCCGCACCGGCCACAGCAACGGCGGCAGCCGTCAGAAAACGTCTGCGCCCGAAATGCCTGCCCATACCGCCTCCTAAACCGACACTACCGCCTTGATGTGCGGATGCGGATCGTAGCCTTCCAACTCGAAATCTTCAAACTTGAAGGCAAACAAATCCTTGACTTCAGGATTGATTTTCATCACAGGCAAGGCGCGCGGTTCGCGTTCCAACTGCAATGCGGCCTGTTCGAAATGGTTACGGTACAAATGCGCGTCGCCAAACGTATGGACAAACTCGCCCGCCTCCAGCCCGCACACTTGCGCCATCATCATCGTCAACAGCGCGTAGCTGGCAATATTAAACGGCACACCAAGGAAAATATCTGCACTACGCTGGTAAAGCTGGCAGGACAGTTTGCCGTCGGCAACGTAAAACTGAAACAGCGCGTGGCAGGGCGGCAAGGCCATCTCATCGACCAAAGCCGGATTCCACGCCGACACAATCAGGCGGCGCGAGTCGGGGTTTTTCTTAATTTGTTCCACCACATTGGCGATTTGGTCGATATGCCTGCCGTCGGGCGCGGGCCAGCTGCGCCATTGGTAGCCGTAAACCGGGCCCAAGTCGCCGTTTTCGTCCGCCCACTCGTCCCAAATGGAAACATTGTTATCCTTCAGGTATTTGATATTGGTATCGCCTTTGAGGAACCAAAGCAGCTCGTGGATTATCGAGCGCAAATGCAGCTTTTTGGTCGTCAGCAGCGGAAAACCTTTGCCCAAGTCAAAACGCATCTGATAACCGAATACGGAGCGCGTACCCGTACCGGTGCGGTCTGATTTGTCCGTACCGTTGTCGAGGACGTGGCGCATCAAGTCCAAATAGGCCTTCATCATCATCTTTCATCAAATTAAACGGCACATATTGTAACATTTCCGGCCAACACCCGAGTCCGGACAAACGCGCAGGCCGCCCCGCCGGACGCTCAAAACGCGGATGAAGGCAGGCAGGATTGTTGGCAATTTCAGCCCTTTTTCACAGCAAAAGCAGGCGTGAAAACAAAATTATCTTGATTGGAATCAAAAAATCTAGTTTAACTACTTAGAATAAAATTCCAATAATATTTTTTATTTGAGAAATTAATTTATGATTATTGGTTGATTATCGGCAATAAACATCATATATCGAAAATATGGGAAAAATAATGTCAACAATTTGTGCAAAATTAGGCTTGGCATCAGAAAAAAATAGGTTTATATTGCCAACTACAAATTTGTTTTCCCATTAGTACAATATCAACCAAAAGGAGTATCCGAATGACTGACCTGAACACCCTGTTTGCCAACCTCAAACAACGCAACCCCAATCAGGAGCCGTTCCATCAGGCGGTTGAAGAAGTCTTCATGAGCCTTGATCCGTTTTTGGCAAAAAATCCGAAATACACCCAGCAAAGCCTGCTGGAACGCATCGTCGAACCCGAACGCGTCGTGATGTTCCGCGTAACCTGGCAGGACGACAAAGGACAAGTCCAAGTCAACCGCGGCTACCGCGTGCAAATGAGTTCCGCCATCGGCCCTTACAAAGGCGGCCTGCGCTTCCACCCGACCGTCGATTTGGGCGTGTTGAAATTCCTCGCTTTTGAACAAGTGTTCAAAAACGCCTTGACCACCCTGCCTATGGGCGGCGGCAAAGGCGGTTCCGACTTCGACCCCAAAGGCAAATCCGATGCCGAAGTAATGCGCTTCTGCCAAGCCTTTATGACCGAACTCTACCGCCACATCGGCGCGGACACCGATGTTCCGGCCGGCGACATCGGCGTAGGCGGACGCGAAATCGGCTACCTGTTCGGACAATACAAAAAAATCCGCAATGAATTCACTTCCGTCCTGACCGGCAAAGGTTTGGAATGGGGTGGCAGCCTCATCCGCCCCGAGGCGACCGGCTACGGCTGCGTCTATTTCGCCCAAGCGATGCTGCAAACCCGCAACGATAGTTTTGAAGGCAAACGCGTTCTGATTTCCGGTTCCGGCAACGTGGCGCAATACGCCGCTGAAAAAGCCATCCAACTGGGTGCGAAAGTGCTGACCGTCTCCGACTCCGACGGCTTCGTCCTCTTCCCCGACATCGGTATGACCGAAGCGCAACTCGCCGCCTTGATCGAATTGAAAGAAGTCCGCCGCGAACGCGTTGCCACCTACGCCAAAGAGCAAGGTTTGCAATACTTTGAAAACCAAAAACCGTGGGGCGTTGCCGCCGAAATCGCCCTGCCCTGCGCGACCCAGAACGAATTGGACGAAGAAGCCGCCAAAACCCTGTTGGCAAACGGCTGCTACGTCGTTGCCGAAGGCGCGAATATGCCGTCGACTTTGGGCGCGGTCGAGCAATTTATCAAAGCCGGCATCCTCTACGCTCCGGGCAAAGCCTCCAACGCCGGCGGCGTGGCAACTTCGGGCTTGGAAATGAGCCAAAACGCCATCCGCCTGTCTTGGGCGCGCGAAGAAGTGGACAGCCGACTGTTCGGCATCATGCAAAGCATCCACGAGTCCTGCCTGAAATACGGCAAAGTCGGCGACAAAGTGAACTACGTCAACGGTGCGAACATCGCCGGCTTCGTCAAAGTTGCCGATGCGATGCTGGCGCAAGGCTTCTAAGCAAACGCCTCCGCCCCGCAAACAAAATGCCGTCCGAACCGCAAATGCTGTTCAGACGGCATTTCATTATCCGCCCGTTCGAATCGGGTAATACTATAGTGAATTAAATTTAAATCAGGACAAGGCGGCGAGCCGCAGACAGTACAAATAGTACGGCAAGGCGAGGCAACGCCGTACTGGTTTAAATTTAGTTCACTATACCGATACATCCGAATATGCCAGACCGTCTGAACGGTATTCATACCTCCCAATCCTGCACGCGCTTCAAATCGTTTTGCGCCAAAGTATCCGCGTGGCGGTTACGGCTCTGATATTCCCTGTCTTTCAATATGCTGCTCGCCACATAATTCAAATGAGCCTTTGCCGCCTCCGAAGCCTCGCCCGGCCGGCGGTTCGATATCGCCTCATACAGCACGCGGTGCTGCGCCATCAGTTTCGGACGCGGATCTTCTTCCTGATTCAGATAAATAAGGCTGCTGCGCGTCTGCCGGTACAGCATTTTCAACAAACCGCCCGACAAATGGCTGAACAACAAATTGTGCGCCGCATCCGCAATCGTCTGATGGAAGCTGACATCGGCTTCGCCCTGATGTTCCAGATTGCCGCTTCCGCACGCTTCCTCAAACTTTTCAAGCCAAAACCGAATCCGCTTCAAATCGGCATCCGTCCGGCGTTCTGCCGCCAATGCCGCCATACAGCCCTCGATGTGGCAGCTGAAATCAAAAACATCCTGTTCCCAATTGGAATGTTTGCCCAAAAGCTCCTGCCAACTTTGCAAAAAATCCTGCTGCGGCTTGACCGAAACATAATAACCATCGCCCTGCCTCGCTTCCAAAATCTGACGGGCAACCAAAATATTCAATGCCGACCGGACCGACGGACGCGAAACGCCGAACTCTTCCGCCAAAACGCGTTCGGGCGGAATCTTGCCCCCTTCCGCGTAAACCCCTTCCACGATGCGGCCTTCCAATACCGACAATACCTGATCGCTGATTTTCTGAGGCCTTACCAGTTTCATCACTCCTCCTTTATAAAGATTCCCTGCAGAACCCTTCCGAAATACATCAAACATCAAATTGGACTGGCCAATCAGGGCGGATTCTAATGACACGCCGTTCCCGCCGTCAACGGCACTTACCTCGCACCGCCCCCGAAACACAGGAAAAAACTACACCAAACTACAATTTTTGTTCATGCAAATATTTGTTTTAACGGGATTTAAATGAAAGCTCCGATTCAAATCTGCCGAACCGCCCAAAAATATATTGACCTGAATATTAAAGTTTCGTAAAGTAATGCAACGTTGCTTTAATTGGTTTGACCACTATTGCCGACGATTAGAAAAATATTTTCGGAGATGTTCAATTATGGAAACTTGGGTTCAAAACTACACGGCAATCGGCGGCAGCCTGTATCTGACTGCCGCCGCCGCACTCTTACCCATCGTCTTTTTCTTTGCCGCGCTGACCGTCCTGAAGCTGAAAGGCTATCAGGCGGGGCTTTATACGCTGCTGATTGCGCTTGCCGTTGCCGTATTCGGCTTCGGGATGCCGACGGGTATGGCGGTTTCTTCCCTGTCGCCGCAGCCGGATTGACCCAACGCCCCATACGCTACACTGGACTTGACCGCGCATTACAAAATCGGCAAATCCACCCGCATCGGTTTGGACTTTGAAAACGTCTTTAACAAACGCTGCCGCACGATGCCCGACATTCACGTTTACGGCACGCCGCGCAGCCTGACCGCAACCGTCAAACATATAGTGGATTAACAAAAATCAGGACAAGGCGGCGGGCCGCAGACAGTACAAATAGTACGGAACCGATTCGCCCGGTGCTTGGGCGCCTTAGGGAATCGTTCTCTTTGAGCTAAGGCGGGGCAACGCCGTACTGGTTTTTGTTAATCCACTATAAAGAAAGAAATGCCGTCTGAAACCTTATCGTTTCAGACGGCATTTGTTTGCCCGGGCGGTTATTTGCCGGTTTGGGTATCCCGTTTCAATCCGCCGCCGAGCGCCTTGTACAAATCGGCAAGGTTTTCGGCGCGGGTCAGTTGTGCCGACAAAGCCGCACCTTCCGCCGAATAGCTGATGCGTTCCGCATCGAGCAAATCGAGCGCGCCGGATACGCCGTGTTTGTAACGCAGTCCGACCAAGCGCAACGCTTCTTTAGAGGCGCGGCTTTGTTTGCTTAAAGCGTCATAGGCTTTATCCAGCTGCTCGCGCGCCGCCAATGCGTTTGCCACGTCTTGAAAGGCGGATTGGACGGCGGATTCATAGGCAACAATTTGTGCCTGTTGGCGCAGTTTTGCCACATCAAGGTTCGCCTTGTTCGTTCCCCAAGTAAAAATCGGCAGGGTAATAGACGGCGCGAACGCCCAAACGCCCGTGCCGCTTTTGAACAGCCCGCCCAATTCGACAGAACCCGTACCGACGCTTCCGGTCAGGCGGATGGACGGGAAAAAGGCGGCGCGCGCCGCACCGATATTGGCGTTTGCCTGTTTGAGCGCGTGTTCGGCGGCGCGGATGTCGGGACGGTCGAGCAATACTTCGGAACTCAAACCGGCAGGCAGTTTTTCAACAAAAAACTGCTTGTCCAACGGCAAACCGGCGGGCAGGTCTTCGGGTATCGGACGGTTAATCAAGGTTGCCAAGGCATTGCGCGCCTGTTCGCGGCTGCGCGCGGCATGGGCATAATCGGCTTTGGCAGATTCAATCAAGGCTTCCTGCTGGCGCAGGGCGACGGCGGAAATCACGCCTGCCTTGTACCGCAATTCGGACAGCTTGTAGGTTTCCTCGCGCGTTTTCAAGACACGCTGCGCCAAAGACATCGCTTCTTCGGCATAACGCTCGTTGAAATAGGCTTTGGCAACGGTGGCAATCAGACTCAAATGTGCCGCATCGCGGTTGGCAACGCTGGCAAAATAGCCTTGCAGTGCTGCTTCGCTGCTGCTGCGCACGCGCCCGAACAGATCGAGTTCGTAAGATGCCGCACCCAGTCCGACATTGTAGCTGCTGCTGACATTGCCGCCGCTCAAGCTGCCTTGGCGCGAGCCGTTCGCATTGGCGGCAAGCGTGGGCAGGAGGTTGTTGCGCTCGATCATGTATTGTTTGCGGTAGATTTCGCTGTTCAATACGGCTGTACGCAAACTGGTATTGCGCTCGAGTGCGATGTCGATCAGCTTTTGCAGGCGCGGGTCGGCAAAATAGTCATGCCAACCCAAATCAACCGCGCGGATGGAAGAAACCGATGTGTCGTTTTGGAAGGTTTCCGCAACTTCGACTTTGGGCTGCTCGTATTGAGGAATCATGGTGCAGGCAGACAATGCAAAGGCTGCTGCAACAGAGGTCAAGGTAGTTTTCAATGTAGTATTCATAAAAAAGTCCTGATGCCGTCTGAAAACCGGCGGTTCTCAGACGGTATTTTGCTTAATATTGTTTATCGTCCGAACCGGTTATACCCGCTTTTGATGCATGTCTGACCGCCATTTCATGCTCGTGTGCAGTTTCTTTGAAGAATTTGCGCACCACTACATAAAAAAGCGGAACAAGGAACACGGACAAGAGCGTGCCGATGAGCATCCCCCAGAATACGGTCGTGCCGATGGCGCGCTGGCTGGCAGAACTCGCACCAGCGGCAATATACAGGGGAACCACGCCCAAAATAAAGGCAAACGAGGTCATGATAATCGGACGGAAACGCAGGCGGGCTGCCTCCAAAGCGGCTTCGACCGCGCTTTTCCCTTGCGCTTGAAGGTCTTTGGCAAATTCGATAATCAGAATCGCGTTTTTCGCACTCAAACCCATCACAGTAACGAAACCGACTTGGAAGTAGATGTCGTTGGCAAACGAGGGAACGCTGCCCAACAGTCCTTCAAACAGGTTGCGCCCGGTTACGCCCGCAGCCGCACCGATCAAACCCAACGGAATCACAAGGATGACCGCCAGCGGAATCGACCAGCTTTCATAAAGCGCGGCAAGTACCAAAAATACGGCTGCAACCGCCAAACCGTACAAAATCAGGGTTTGCGAGCCGCCTTTTGCCTCTTCGCGCGACTGTCCGCCCCATTCGAAGCTGTAACCGCCGCCCAATTCGTCAACCATTTTTTGAACCGCCGCCATAGCCTGCCCGGTGGAAACGCCGGTTGCAGGCGAAGCGGACAGCTTCATCGAGGGATAACCGTTGAAGCGTACGCTCTGTTCCGTACCGTTTTCCCAAGAAACAGTAGCAATGGTGGAAAGCGGTACGGCGACGCCGGATTTGTTCGGCACGGTCAGGTTCAAAATATCGGCAGGCTGCATACGGGCATCCTCGTCGGCCTGCACCATCACGCGTTGCAGACGGCCTTGGTTCGGGAAGTCGCTGACATAAGACGAACTCAGCGCGCTTGCCAATGCGGTGCGGATGTCGGCAAACGAAATGCCTTGCGCCGCCGCTGCGGCACGGTTGATGTCGATTTTCAACTGCGGCGAGTCTTCCAAACCGCCGGCACGGACGGTGCTGGGGTCAAACAAACCGCTGGCACGCATTTTCTGAATCAGCTCGTTGCGCTTCGCCAGCAATGCGGTATGGCCGGTATTGTTGCGGTCTTGCAGGTTGATGCTCAGGCCCGAACCGTTGCCCAACTCCAGAATCGGAGGCGGGACGACGGCGATGCCGAAACCGTCTTTAAGCGTCCCCATCATCATACCCGTCAGCTTGCCGGCAACCGCAACGGCATCGCTGCCGGAGGCGGTACGTTCGTTCCAATCTTTCAATATGGCAAAACCCATCGCCATATTCTGACCGCTGCCCGAAAAGCTGAAGCCGGAAACGGTAATGATGTTTTCAATTTCGGGAATGCTTTTCGCCAGTTGGGTAACTTGTGCTAGCGTCGCATCGGTGCGCTCTTTGGTCGCACCCGCAGGCAGTTGCACGCTGACCATAACGAAGCCTTGGTCTTCGGTCGGCAGGAACGAAGTCGGCAGGCGCATAAACAGGAACACGCCCACAACCGCCAAGCCGATATAGACAACCATCATGCGGAAAGTCTTACGCAGCACTTTGGCAACCCGGCCTTCGTAGCCGTGCGTCCAACTGTCGAATTTCTTGTTGAACCAGCCGAAGAAACCTTTTTTCTCTTCGTGATGCCCTTTCGGGATTGTCTTCAACATTGTGGCACACAAAGCAGGGGTAAGGGTCAGCGCAAGGAAGGCGGAGAATGCGATTGATGACGCCATCGTCAGGGCAAACTGTTTGTAAATATTGCCGGCCGCCCCGCTGAACATCGCCAGAGGCACGAACACGGAAATCAGAACGGCGGTAATACCGATGACCGCGCCCGAAATCTGACCCATCGCTTTTTTGGTCGCTTCTTTGGGCGGCAGGCCTTCACCCGCCATAATGCGCTCGACGTTTTCAACCACCACAATCGCGTCATCGACCACGATGCCGATGACCAATATCATCGCAAACATCGTCAATACGTTAATCGACATCCCCATATAAGAGATGAAGGCGAAACCGCCCAACAGGGAAATCGGTACGACGATGGTCGGAATCAGCGTATAACGGATGTTTTGCAGGAAGAGGTACATTACGACAAACACCAGCACCATCGCTTCGATTAAAGTGTGAATCACTTTTTCAATCGAAATTTCAACGAATTTGGAAGTATCGTAAGGGGTTTTCCAACTCATACCCTGCGGAAAGTATTTTTCCAGCACCGCCAAGCGTTCTTTTACCGCCTTTGCCGTCGCCATCGCATTGCCGCTGTTGGACAACATTACCGCCATACCGGTGGTATTTACCCCGTTCAGGCGGGTTGAGGAAGAATAGTCTTCCATACCCAATCCGACTTTCGCCACATCCTTCAGGTAAATATTAGAACCGTCGGTATTGGCGCGGAGGATGACGTTGCCGAATTCTTCTGCCGTACCCAACTGCCCTTGCGCCGTTACGGTAGCCGTAACCGTCTGTCCGCGCACAGCGGGAAGCGAACCGATGGAACCTGCGGAAATTTGGATATTCTGCGCCGACAACGCGCTGCCGACATCGGCAAACGACAAATTGTAGTTTTGCAGTTTCTTAGGATCGACCCAAATCCGCATCGCGCGTTGCGCGCCGAACAGGCGGACCTGCCCCACGCCTTCGATACGCTGCAATTCGGGAACGACGTTGCGCTGCGCGTAGTCGTTCATCTCTTCGGTTGACTGCACATCCGACGAAAGCATCACAATCATCAGGAAATTGGAACGCGCCTTGGATACGGTTACGCCGTATTGCTGGACGGTTGCCGGCAGCGTGCTCAATACTTCGGAAAGCTTGTTCTGCACTTCCACCTGCGCCAGATTCTCGTCGGTATCGGGCGTAAAGGTCAGGCTCACGCTGCCGCTGCCGCTCGAATCGACGGAAGTGGACATATAGTCCAAACCTTCCACGCCGTTCATATTCCGTTCGATCACGGAAAGTACGCTGCCTTCCATCACTTGTGCGGACGCACCCGGATAAATGGCGTGCAAAGTAATGGTCGGGGCGGCAACGGACGGATATTGCGAAACCGGCAGGCTTTTAATGCCGAAAATACCTGCCGCAATAATGAAAATCGAAATAACCCACGCGAAAATGGGGCGGTCGATAAAGAATTTAGCCATCGATGCCTTCCTTATTTCGCTTCAGAAGCAGGTTTGGCTTCAGATGCCGTCTGAACGCCGGCTTGAGGGGCGGCAGCTTGGTTTTCAGACGGCGCCCATTCTTTAGGCGTTACCTTTTTCGCCCCCGTCATACCGGCGATACTGATGCCTTCCACAACCACCTTGTCCCCGTCCTTCAGACCCGACGTAACAATCCAATTCGTACCCTGCTGTTGCGCGACCGTTACCTCGCGGGGTTCCATACCGCCCTGGGCATTCACAATCATCACGGTATCTTTCGCACCGCGCGTTACCGCCTGCTGTGGAACGATGAATGCATTATCCGCCGCCACCTGATCCATCAGCACACGCACATACAGGCCGGGCATCAGGATATTCTGATCGTTCGATACGGCGGCGCGCAAGGTAATCTGACCGGTCGATTCGTCAACGGTCGGATCAGCAAACAGCAGGCGGCCTTTTTCAGGATAAACCGTACCGTCGTCAAATTTGATGCCGACCGCAATCGCACCATCCGCCGCCAGCAGCTTGCCTTCGGCTATCTGCCGGCGCAGTTTCATCACTTCGGATGCAGACTGGGTAACGTTCACATACATCGGATTGGTTTGGCGGATGGTGGCTAAAACAGTTGTATCGCCCGCATTCAACAGCGTACCTTCGGAAACTTTGGACTGACCGATAAAGCCCGAAATCGGCGCGGTAATGCGCGAACGGTTCAGATTGATGCCGGCGGATTTGATCGCCGCCTGCGCCGCTTTAACGCTTGCTTCGGCAGAACGTTTCGCCGTTACCGCAGCATCGTACTCTTGTTTACTGATGGCATCGGCGGAAACCAGCGGTTTGTAACGCGCCAAATCCGCATCCGCTTTGGCAAGCGTTGCCTGTGCCGTTGCCAGTTGCGCGCGCGCGCTTTCCAGACCTGCTTCATAAGTGGAACTGTCGATCTGATACAGCGGCTGCCCGGCGCGGACATAACTGCCTTCTTGGAACAGGCGTTTTTGGATGATGCCGCCGACTTGGGCGCGGACATCGGCGGTACGCAGCGATTCCAAACGCCCCGGCAACTCGACGGTCAATGCGACGGTTTGCGGATGGACGGTTACGACGCCGACGACGGGCGCGGGGGCTTCCCGACCCGCAGGCTGCCCGCCCTGCGCCGCGTCTCCGCCTTTACCGCAAGACGACAGTGCCAATGCAACGGCGGCAGCCAACGCGGCCGCACGCATCGCCTTAGAAGCATAAAAAGCCATTATTTATCCTATCTGTCTGGTTTGATGTAAAGGGTTTTGCCAATCAACAGGCATTCTTATTTCAGGATATAAAAACCGCCTGCTTTGATACCCGAATGTTCGAACGGGTTGCAAAGCAGGTTATACCTGTTTTCAAAGTTGAGATGCAGTCTCAATTTTATGGGTTTCATTATACATACACGATTGCACGGATAAAAAGTCTTTTTTATAATCCGCCCTCGTCAAACCGACCCGAAACGAAAACGCCATTATGAGAAAAACCAAAACCGAAGCCTTGAAAACCAAAGAACACCTGATGCTTGCCGCCTTGGAAACCTTTTACCGCAAAGGGATTGCCCGCACCTCGCTCAACGAAATCGCCCAAGCCGCCGGCGTAACGCGCGGCGCGCTCTATTGGCATTTCAAAAATAAGGAAGACTTGTTTGACGCGTTGTTCCAACGTATCTGCGACGACATCGAAAACTGCATCGCGCAAGATGCCGCAGATGCCGAAGGAGGTTCTTGGACGGTATTCCGCCACACGCTGCTGCACTTTTTCGAGCGGCTGCAAAGCAACGACATCCACTACAAATTCCACAACATCCTGTTTTTAAAGTGCGAACATACGGAACAAAACGCCGCCGTTATCGCCATTGCCCGCAAGCATCAGGCAATCTGGCGCGAGAAAATTACCGCCGTTTTGACCGAAGCGGTGGAAAATCAGGATTTGGCTGACGATTTGGACAAGGAAACGGCGGTCATCTTCATCAAATCGACGTTGGACGGGCTGATTTGGCGTTGGTTCTCTTCCGGCGAAAGTTTCGATTTGGGCAAAACCGCCCCGCGCATCATCGGGATAATGATGGACAACTTGGAAAACCATCCCTGCCTGCGCCGGAAATAATCAAGCCTTGGTAACAATGCCGTCTGAAACAAACAAACCCTTTCAAACGGCATCAAAATGACACAAAGCATTCTTCTAAAAATACATATTCACTAAATTGCATTTTTAATTTCCCCTATCATCGCATGAACATTGTCTTGGTCAAAATGTCCGTTTTCTTCTGAATAAACTTCTAACAAATAATGTTCAATGAACGTTTTATCTGTCATCAACGATACATCTTTGGCAATGTCTTCATACGACTCAAAATCATCTTCATGCCATGGATCATATTTATCCATGATTTTTTGAATTTCATTTTTCATATCATTTACCTTCCAATATTTATTTACAATTAATAACAATACCATTCGAATGCAAACTGCATTTTTCTCCGGCATTCTTGCAAACAAAAACCGAAAATCCCGTCATTCCCGCGCAGGCGGGAATTCGTTTTTTTGAGTTCCAGTCATTCCTGATAAGGCTTTAACGTCAAGTTTTCGGATTACCGCCTTTATGAGAATAACGATGTGGGCATTTTCCGTTTTAATCTATTACGGTTATATACATATACGATTATTTTAGTTTGCTTACAAAACACTTCATGTTAAATTCAAAAATTTAATGCACTCAATATATTTTTTTAAGGAGAAGCAGATGAGTCAAACCGACGCGCGTCGTAGCGGACGATTTTTACGCACAGTCGAATGGCTGGGCAATATGTTGCCGCACCCGGTTACGCTTTTTATTATTTTCATTGTGTTATTGCTGATTGCCTCTGCCGTCGGTGCGTATTTCGGACTATCCGTCCCCGATCCGCGTCCTGTTGGGGCGAAAGGACGTGCCGATGACGGTTTGATTCACGTTGTCAGCCTGCTCGATGCCGACGGTTTGATCAAAATCCTGACGCATACCGTTAAAAATTTCACCGGTTTCGCGCCGTTGGGAACGGTGTTGGTTTCTTTATTGGGTGTGGGGATTGCGGAAAAATCGGGCTTGATTTCCGCATTAATGCGCTTATTGCTCACAAAATCCCCACGCAAACTCACTACTTTTATGGTTGTTTTTACAGGGATTTTATCTAATACCGCTTCTGAGTTGGGCTATGTCGTCCTAATCCCTTTGTCCGCCGTCATCTTTCATTCCCTCGGCCGCCATCCGCTTGCCGGTCTGGCTGCGGCTTTCGCCGGCGTTTCGGGCGGTTATTCGGCCAATCTGTTCTTAGGCACAATCGATCCGCTCTTGGCAGGCATCACCCAACAGGCGGCGCAAATCATCCACCCCGACTACGTCGTAGGCCCTGAAGCCAACTGGTTTTTTATGGCAGCCAGTACGTTTGTGATTGCTTTGATTGGTTATTTTGTTACTGAAAAAATCGTCGAACCGCAATTGGGCCCTTATCAGTCAGATTTGTCACAAGAAGAAAAAGACATCCGGCATTCCAATGAAATCACGCCTTTGGAATATAAAGGATTAATTTGGGCAGGCGTGGTGTTTATTGCTTTATCCGCCCTATTGGCTTGGAGCATCGTCCCTGCCGACGGTATTTTGCGTCATCCTGAAACAGGATTGGTTGCCGGTTCGCCGTTTTTAAAATCGATTGTTGTTTTTATTTTCTTGTTGTTTGCGCTACCGGGCATTGTTTATGGCCGGATAACCCGAAGTTTGCGCGGCGAACGGGAAGTCGTTAATGCGATGGCCGAATCGATGAGTACTTTGGGACTTTATTTGGTCATCATCTTTTTTGCCGCACAGTTTGTCGCATTTTTTAATTGGACGAATATTGGGCAATATATTGCCGTTAAAGGGGCGGTGTTCTTAAAAGAAGTCGGCTTGGCCGGCAGCGTGTTGTTTATCGGTTTTATTTTAATTTGTGCTTTTATCAATCTGATGATAGGCTCCGCTTCCGCGCAATGGGCGGTAACCGCACCGATTTTTGTCCCTATGCTGATGTTGGCCGGTTACGCGCCCGAAGTCATTCAAGCCGCTTACCGCATCGGTGATTCCGTTACCAATATTATTACGCCGATGATGAGTTATTTCGGGCTGATTATGGCGACGGTGATGAAATACAAAAAAGATGCGGGCGTGGGTACTCTGATTTCTATGATGTTGCCGTATTCCGCCTTCTTTTTGATTGCATGGATCGCCTTATTCTGCATTTGGGTATTTGTTTTGGGCCTGCCCGTCGGCCCCGGCGCGCCCACTTTGTATCCCGCACCTTAAACACGATAAACAAAATACCGTCTGAAAACCTTTTTTCTGTTTTCAGACGGCATTTGCCTTTCCATCCCGTCAGGCTTCTCCGGTCCCTTCCCTCTTTTCCGCTGCGGCAAGCGTGTCGGCGAGCAGGCGGGCGAGGTTTTCAAACAGGGGCTGTTCGAGCGGGTTTTGGCTTGCGTTGCCGAACACGAGGGCGACTTCGGTATAGTCTTTCTGCCCTTTGCTGACTTTGCTGCCGTAATAGGCGGTTTGGGCTTTTTTCAGGGCGGCTTCCCAATCTTGTTTTTGGGCAAACGCTTCGGCGGCGGCAAGCGAGGTTTTGGCAAAAAACGGCAGCGGGCGGTTTTGCCCGATATTGAAAAACGCCATCCATTCCGACAACAGCTGCAATGCCCTGTCTTGCGCGATTTCCGCCAATACTTCTGTTTCTCCGGATTGGACGATAAAGGTTTGCCGCGTTTCGGCTTCAGACGGCATAACGGCGCAAAATATCAGGTGTTCCAACAAAAAAGCCACACGTTGCGGCGCATTGGGTTTGCCGTAGGCGTAAAACACCTGACCGCAGCGGTACAGATTGCCCAAGCTGCCTTTCAGGATTTGCCCGTCCGACGGTATGGCGTATGGGAACGGAGGAAGTTTTGGGCTGTTTAAAACCGACGTGTCGATTTGTTTGGCGGCGGTTTGGAAGTCCTGCTGCCAAAGTCTGCCCAACTCTCCCGACGGCAGGAGGCTTTCCGCCGCGATACGGGCGGCGGTTTGGGAAAAATCTTGTCCTTCGCGGCGCGCCCCGATATAGGTTTCGGCGATTTGCTCCGCGTGTTGCGGATCGAAGGGTTCGGCAGGTTCCCAGGCTTCGCCGATATGGGGTTCGCTCCACGCAAGCTGCTGCTGAAGCCATACTTTGACGGGGTTGCGCCAGAAGCGGATAAATTCGTCCTGTCCGATTTCGGCAACGGGTTCGGCGTTTTCTACGGGTTGGTCGAAAAAAGGGCGCGGCGGTTCGGGCGTTTGTCCGAGCGCGGCGGCGTAGTCGGTACGCGTGCCGAATATGCCGTCTGAACGTCCGCCTTCTTGGAAATATCGGCGCGAGAAGGCTTGCAGCGGATGCTGTTCTATCCAATTTTGTGCAAGTTGGCGGCTACCAATGCCCGCCATAGCGGCAACGGTATCGATGAGTTCGCCCAACAAAGAAGACGGAGCCAGTTCTTCGTCTTTGCGGATGTCGCGCCCGATGTAGGACAAATACAGGATTTCGCGCGCGCTGATGAGGGCTTCGAGGAACAGGTAGCGGTCGTCGTCGCGGCGGGCGCGGTCGCCTTTGGCGGGATGTTTGGCAACCAGGTCGAATACGGCGGCTTTGGTATTGCGGGGAAAATCTCCGTCGTTCAAACCCAACAGGCAGATGACTTTGAACGGCAGGCTCCGCATCGGCACCATACTGCAAAAGGTGATGCCGCCGCGTAAAAAGCCTGCCTCGCTTTCGCTGTCGAGGAAGCGGCGGATGTGGCGGATGACGGTGTGCGGCGGCAACTGTCCGGAAAATTGCGCCAATTCGGTTTCCGCCTGCCATTTGACCCATTCGTTTTCGAGGTTTTGGACTGCCTTTTGGTCATCGGCTCCGGCTTCGAACAATCTGTCGGGCAAATCCCGGCAACGCGCCACCCATTCTCCGACCGTCGCGGGCTGCCGCCATATCCGGGCAATATCCGACAGGGTTTCGAGGAAGGCGGCAAAACGTCCGAACAGGGCGGTTTGGTTCACGTCGGCATACCACGCGCTGACATCCTGCCACATCGGGTTGCCGCCTTCGGGCAGCATCCAGCCCAATACCATACGGTCTGCCGCCTGCTTCCAGGTAAACAGCTGATCCGTGCCGCCGCGCATTGCGCCGTCCAATCCCCAATGGACGTTCAAATCGGCAACCATATCGTGCAAAAGCGGCAAATCGTCCCCGGTCAGTCCGAAACGGCGCAACACGGGCGCGGTTTCCAAAAGCGCGAGCACTTTGCCGACTTCAAAACGGCTTTCCAGCAAGTCAGACACGCACTCCAACGCATAAAAAAACGGTTGCCGGCGGCTAATTTTCACGTCCGAAACGGAATACGGCAATGCCTGCGCGCCGGGCTGCGCCTGTCCGAACACGGCTTCGATAAAAGGCGTATAGGGTTCGATGTTCGGGGTTAATACGGCGATGTCGTGCGGCTGCCAATCGGGATGTTCATGCAGAATTTTCAACAGTTTGTCTTTGAGTATCTGCAATTCGCGCAAAGGGCTGTGTGCGGAGACGATGCGTATCGAGCCGTCGCCCGTGTTGACGCTTCCCACATTTTCAGACGGCATTTTCAGGTTTTGAATATCGGTTTGCAGGGCGTGCAAAAGCGTATCGCGCCCGCCTTCTTCAAATACCGGCGTTTCTTCTTCTATTTCCATTTCGTTCAAAAAGTCGAAAAAGTCGCGCCCCTGCTTGCCCAATGAGGCAAGCAGCGGATGCCCTGCCTGCGTCAGATCGGGATCGCCGCCGCCTTTGAGGATTTGCGCCGCTTCGATGACGTTGCCCCAATGCATCCCGCTCGGATTGAGTGCGAACACGAACACGTCGCAATGTTCGGACAGCTTGTGCAAAAGCTGCAAATACATCGGCGCCATCGTGGAAATGCCGAACACGAAATAACGCTCGGGCAGCTTATCCTTGTCCAACGCGGCAAGCAGTTTTTCCCACAACGCGACACGGTGCGGCGCGCTCTGCCTGCCGTCGTCGAGGTAACGCCACAGTTTGGACTGCCAGATTTCGTCGTCGCCCAAACCGAGTATCCTGCCCTGCTGCCAAGCGTCTATCCACTGAGGACGGTACACGAGGTATTGGTCGAATATGTCTGCAAGCTGTCCCGCAAGCTGGTAATCCGCCGATTCTCCGCTGCCCAGATAGTCTTGCAGCACATTCCTCACATCTTCAAATTCCGCTCCGTTTTGAAATTCTGCGCTGCGGAACAAATCCAGCAGCCGCCAGCGCATGACTTCGGGTGCAAACGGGCTGAGTTCGGGAATACCGGGAATCAGTTTTTTCATCAACTTCCACGTCAGGCCGGCGGGCAGGCTGAACGCCAAATTCGCCGCCACGCCCAAATCGCGGGCGAGGCAGGTGTTGAGGTAGCGGCGCATCCCCTGGCTCTGCACAACAATCTGTTCGGGCTGCAAGGCACATTTCAGCGGTTTGACTTTTTGAATGCGGGCAAACAGTGCAGCGAGCGATTCGAGGCGGTTGGATTGGTACAGGTAAAACATGGCTTGCTTTTTCAAAATGACAGTGATGCGGAATTATATAGCTTCTCGGGCAAGCCGCCCGCAAACAAAATGCCGTCTGAACGCTTCAGACGGCATCGGGTCATTTAAACCATTTCCTCAACACAGGAATCCGCGACAGCAGCAAGGTATCCAACAGCCAAATCACGGCAATGGCAAGCAGCGCGGTCGGGAAAAGCAGTGCAATCAACAGCAGCGGCAATGCCATCGCCCACCAGACGGGCAGTTTGATTTTTTGCGCCGGAGGAACAATGCCCGCCACGCCGGACGGACGGCGTTTCCACCACATCACGCAGCCGCTGATGCCGATAAAAATCACGGCAAGGCAGAACACGACGTTCGCCAACACGCTCCACCAGCCCAAAGTCCCCATATGCAGCGCAATGCTTGCCGCCATAAATTTGCCGAACGGGTTGTAATCGTCAAAACGGATGTCGGCAAGAATCTTGCCGCTGTACTGGTCGATATGCACCGTGCGGTCGGCAAACGGGCTGATCATGTCATAACTCATAGAATCCTGCGACAAAGTCCATACCCCGTCCTCGCCTTTGGGCAAATTCAACTGATAACGCCCTTTGAAACCGATTTCCCGCGCGAAACGGTCGACGGTTTCCAATGTCATCGGCTCGCTGGGGTTAATGCCGTTTTCACCCACAGTCGTCCCTGAGACAGGCATAGGCGTAAGCTCCAAAATCCACGGCACTTCCTTAACCTTGCCGTCATTCAATACCTCGCCGTGGGTCGGCACGACTGAAACGGGGTTCGGTTCGACACCCCATTTGCCGGCCGGGAACTGACTCCAAGCCTGCACGAACTTGCCGCCCCAAATACCTGCCCAAGCAATACCCGACAGGCAGAACAACAGTAAAATCAACGACACCCAAGTTCCAAACGCGCCGTGCAGATTCCGCCACCAAGAACGCGCCCTGCCTTTTGGCGGCAGCAGCATCGCTTTAATGCCGCGCTGTTTCGCCCACCAAAGGTACAAGCCGCTGACAACCATAATAATGGTCAGTGAAGCTGCCGTTTCCAAAAGATAATCGCCTGCCGCACCGAGCATCATATCGCCGTGGATTTCATCCATAGTGTGATACCAACCCTGATTGCGCGGCATGGTGTTGACCACTTTTGCCGTATAAGGATCGACCGCAACCATGGTTGCCTTACCCTCATTGTTGACACGGAACACAGCAACCATATCATCGGCACGCGGTGCAATATATTGGACGACGGACGAAGTCTCCGGATTAATGGCACCGCGTGCCGCTTCTGCCTGAACAGAGAGGGGTTGCACCACTGCCTGAGGGAAAACGTGAATACGCTCTCCCTCTTTACCGGTAATATTGGCAAACAACAGCATACCCAAACCTGTAACGGCAAGCAGGGTCAAGAAGGGCATAACCAATAAACCGGCATAAAAATGCCACCTCCAAACGCTCAGATAATGCCGGTTATTCTGCTGACCGGCTTCAGTTTTGATTTGTGTATCCATTAATCGTCCTTTTGAAATTAAGGCTATCGTGATGATGCGCGATTATAAACAATAAAGACTAATTCTTTATGACTAAAATCAATTTTTTTTGCAACATATGAAAAAAGATTCAATTTTGAAGAAACAAACCTATATGCCGTCTGAAAGCATCAAACAATGCTGTCCGACACCCAACTGCACCATTCTTTAAACCATACAAAAATATCAGTCGGTCTGACTGCTTAAGCATCAAAATCCCCACTTTCAGACGGCATAAATCAAAAACAGGATTTCCGTTCAAAATAAAAAATCCGGATTCGATATGAATCCGGATTTCTGCATCCGACAAAGTCGGAAAACAACGGTTAGAACTTACCGCCTGACTGGTTGACCATATAGTCAACCGCAGCTTTGACCTCATCATCGCTCAAATCGCCGCGACCGCCTTTTGCGGGCATCGTATTGAAACCTTCGATCGCGTGTTTGTGCAACGTGTCCTTACCTTTTTTGATGCGGTCGGCCCAGTCGGCTTTGGTGCCTACATGGGGAATACCTGGAATTGCATTGCCATGGCAGGCGGCACAAACGGTTTCATAAACCTGTTTGCCATCCGCTTTGGCGGCAGGTGCGGCTTTTTCCTCGGCTTTAGGTTCTGCTGCGGCAGGTTTGGCTTCAGAAGCGGCTTGTGCTGCTTCTGCAGGAGCAGATGGTGCGGGTTCTGCCGCCGGTGCAGGCTCGGCTTTTTTCACCGGAGCTTTACCGTCTTTATTGGAAAGACCCCATACATAAGCAGTCATGATATGCAGTTTGTCTTTATCTAAGAAATGTCCCCAAGCGGGCATTTGGCTGCTGCGACCGTTGGTAATGGTTTCGATAATGGATTTTTGCGTACCGCCCCACAACCACACGTCATCAGTCAGGTTCGGACCCAAACCTTGGATACCTTGTCCCTTATCGCCGTGGCAAGTGAAACAGTTGGCAGGCGGACCGCTGAACAAGGCTTGTCCGCGCGCGGCACGTTCCTCATCATACTGACCTTTGGGTTTTGAAAGGGACATCACATAATGGGCAACGTCTTTCACGCCTTCTTCGCCCAAAGCAGGACCCCAGGCAGGCATAGTCGCAACACGGCCTTTTTCGATGGTCTCGTGGATTTTATCGGGATCGCCGCCCCACAACCAATCGCTATCGGTCAGATTCGGAAAACCTTTAGAACCTTTGGCATCAGAGCCGTGGCACTGGATACAATAAGTGTTAAACAGGTTTTGGGCGATTTGCTTGGCCTGTGGGTCTTTTGCCACTTTTTCAATCGGCATATCCGCAAACTTGGCATACAGTTTGCCGTATTGCTCATCGGCTTTTTTGACCTCTTTTTCATATTGGTTATGGCTGGTCCATTTCAGCAGACCTTTGTAGTCGCCGACACCCGGATACATAACCAGATAACCGATACCGAACAGCCACGTCAAAACACACAGCCAAAACCACCAGCGGGGCAGCGGATTGTCGTATTCGGCAATGCCGTCCCACTCATGACCCGTAGTTTGTACTTCTTCGCCCTTCTTCGGACGTTTGACAACATTTTGAGACAGCAGCAGCCAAGCCAAAGCGATAAAGCTCAGTAAGACAATAACTGCAATATATATATTCCAGAAATTACTGGTAAATTGGGATGTTGCGTTCATTGTTTTGCTCCGTTATCACAATATTAACGGTTTTCGCTTTTCTTATCTTGCGCATCTTGGTTTTCAGCAAAAATGCTGTTTGCGGCATCATCGTAGTTTTTCTTATTCCGCCTGTTGAAGACGATATAGAGTACTAACAGGAAACAGATAAAGATCCATACCGTGAAAAGAGCGCGAATACCGTTAATATCCATGATGTTACCTTACGTTTTTCAAAGCCAGACCCAATCCTTGCAGATAGGCGACTACAGCATCCAGCTCGGATTTGTTTGCCAAAGCCTCAGGCGCTTTCGCAATTTCCTCATCACTGTAAGGAGTACCTACTTTACGCAAAGCCTTCATGTTGGCAACGGTTGCATCGACATCGACTTTATTGCGTGCAAGCCACGGGAATGCCGGCATATTGGACTCAGGCACGACATCACGGGGATTCAGCAGGTGGATGCGGTGCCATTCGTCGGAATAGCGGCCGCCCACACGTGCCAAATCAGGACCGGTACGTTTGGAACCCCATTGGAACGGATGGTCGTAAACCGACTCTCCGGCAACAGAGTAATGACCGTAACGCTCAGTTTCCGCACGGAACGGACGAATCATTTGAGAGTGGCAGTTGTAACAGCCCTCACGGATGTAAATATCGCGTCCGGCAACCTGCAGGGCATTGTAAGGCTTCACGCCCGGCGCCGGCTGTGTTGCCGCCTTGGTAAAGGCCAAGGGCACAACTTCAATCAACAGACCGACACTGACTACAAGCAGCGTGAACACAATCAGAACGCCGATTTTTTCTTCAGCCAATTGTTGTAATTTCATTTTGGTAGCCTATCTTTCTTAGTATTTTAGTGGTGCTGTGTTTGGGAAACCGCAGGGATTTCGGCATCGACTGCTTTACCACCGATGGCTGTGCGGTACACGTTGTACGCCATAATGCACATGCCACTCAGATACAATAAACCACCTGCAAAACGGATCATGTAGTAAGGCATGGTGCGTTTTACGGATTCGACAAACGAGTAGGTCAGCGTACCGTCATCGTTCAGAGAACTCCACATCAAACCCTGCATCACACCTGCAATCCACATCGCGGCGATATACAGAACCACACCGATAGTCGCAATCCAGAAATGCGCCTCTACCAGCTTGGTGCTGTGCATCTGCTCTTTGCCGAACAGACGGGGAATCATGTAATAGACGGAACCGATGGTTACAAAGCCTACCCAGCCCAACGCACCCGCATGAACGTGCGCGACGGTCCAGTCCGTATAGTGGCTCAATGCATTGACCGTTTTAATCGACATCATCGGGCCTTCAAAGGTAGACATACCGTAGAAGGACAAGGATACAATCAGGAATTTAAGAATCGGGTCTGTACGCAGTTTGTCCCACGCGCCGGACAAGGTCATAATGCCGTTAATCATACCGCCCCAAGAGGGTGCGAACAAAATCAAGGACAGAACCATACCCAAAGATTGCGTCCAGTCAGGCAGCGCAGTGTAGTGAAGATGGTGCGGACCCGCCCACATATAGGTGAAAATCAACGCCCAGAAGTGAACGACGGACAGGCGGTAGGAGTAAACGGGGCGGGCTGCTTGTTTGGGTACGAAATAGTACATCATACCCAAAAAGCCGGCAGTCAGGAAGAAGCCCACGGCGTTATGCCCGTACCACCATTGAACCATAGCATCAATCGCACCGGAATAGACGGGGTATGACTTCATCAAACCGGCCGGGATGCTGATATTGTTGACGATGTGCAAAAGTGCGACCGCCAAAATAAAGCCGCCGTAGAACCAGTTGGCAACGTAAATGTGTTTTACCTTGCGTTTGGCAATCGTACCGAAGAATACGATGGCGTAAGCCACCCAAACCAAAGTAATCAGAATGTCAATCGGCCATTCCAGTTCGGCATATTCCTTACCTTGGGTCCAACCCATAGGGAAGCTGACGACGGCGGCAACGATTACCGCCTGCCAACCCCAAAAGGTAAATGCCGGCAGCCAACCGCCGAAAAGACGGGTATTACAAGTACGTTGGACAACGTAGTATGATGTGCCGATCAGACCGCAACCGCCAAATGCGAAAATAACCGCATTGGTGTGCAGCGGACGCAGGCGGCCGAAGTGGAACCAAGGTCCGATATTAGACAAGTCGAGGGCAGGAGCAAAAAGCTGGGCGGCGACGATAACGCCGACCAACATGCCCACAATCCCCCAAACTACAGTCATGATGGCGAACTGGCGCACCACTTTGTAGTTGTAAGTTTGTGTGTCCATGAGAGTCTCCATGAATTATGGGAATAAAGATTTTTATCCTGCCGCTTCCGCAGCCTGTTTAAGGTGCAATCCGGGCAAGCATAATTTTTTCTAAATTTAACATATCTGCCTTATTACGCCAAGCGGAATTACATTCGCGCCGCCGGCGAACCCTTTGCTTAATCTGTTTTTTATTACATATAAATCATATTGTTATAATAAATTACAACCCGGCCGCCATTGCTTTTGTTTCCAATTTTCCCTTTTTGTGGCACTTTATTGATGTAGGTTAAGCTGCATTTTAAAGGCATTTAATCCATCCCGTTTAACGATATATTTGATAGTTATGATTCATTATAAAATAGCCCCGTCCCCTCTAGACCATGAATGGCACATCCTGCTGAAATTCACACAAGATAATGATTTTCCTATAGAAATAAGCCTTCCGAATTGGGTGCCGGGCAGCTATCTGATTCGGGATTTTTCCCGCCACATCACTTCTATCCATGCATCCTGCAACGGCACGTCCATGCCGCTCGAACAAATTGCAAAAAACCGCTGGCACACTGCCGCCGTACGCGGCGAGTGGCAAATCCGCTACACCGTATATGCATTCGATTTGTCGGTTCGAGGTTCTTTCCTGACGACAGAACGCGGTTTTTTTGACGGATCGTGCCTGTTTTTGAAAGTCGAAGGAACGGAAACGCTGCCGCACCGCTTGGAATTGACAGGCATTCCACCCGAATGGCGTATTGCCACAACGCTGCCGGAAACAGGGAGGCTTGTCTTTCAGACGGCATCTTATGACGAATTGATTGACCGACCTGTCGAGATGGGCTTGATTGAATTTTTAGATTTTGAGGCGGCAGGCATTCCGCACACGATTGCCTTAAGCGGCATATATCCCGATTTCGACCGCGACAGGCTGGTTTCGGACATCAAAAAAATCTGCGAAACAGAACTGGCGATGTTCTCCTCCCCTGCCCCATTTGAGAAATATTTGTTCCTGCTCCACGTCGGCGACCATATTTACGGCGGTTTGGAACACACCGACAGCACCGCACTGCTCGCCGATCGCCACAGCCTTCCGCCGTACGGTATGACCGATGCCGACGATGCCTACACCACATTGCTCGGACTTTTCTCCCACGAATATTTTCACGCGTGGAACGTCAAATCCATCAAACCTGCCGCATTCGCCCCTTATGACCTCGACAAAGAAAACTATACCGAACAACTATGGGCATTCGAAGGCATTACATCCTATTACGACGATTTGTTTTTGGCACGCAGCCGCACCATCTCGCCCGAATTTTATTTAAACCTGCTAGCACAAGGCATTACGCGCGTACAACAAACCCGCGGCCGTTTGAGGCAGACCTTGGCGGAATCGAGTTTTACCGCGTGGAACAAATTTTACAAACCGGATGAAAACAGCCCCAACGCCATCGTCAGCTACTACCAAAAAGGCGCACTTGCCGCATTGTGCCTTGATCTGATAATACGCAACCGAAGCAACGGCAGACATTCCCTTGATACGGTAATGGACAAACTCTATCGGGAGTGGAGGGACACACACTCGGGTATTCCGGAAAAACACTGGCAAATCCGTTGTCAGGAAATTACCGGCTTGGATTTGACAGATTTTTTTCAGACGGCATTGTACAGCACCGAAGATTTGCCGCTTGCCGAATGCCTGGCAACCACAGGCGTGAAACTGACCTTCCTGCCGCTTCCCCGACAACACGGCGGCGGATATGCGGAACACATTTTCCCCATCCCGCCGACGGGCGATTTCGGCGCACGCTTCAAACAAAACGCCGACCATATCGTCCTGACCCATGTCTTCAACGGCGGAAGTGCGGAATCTGCGGCACTGTGCCCGCAAGACAAAATCATTGCTTTAGACGGTTATGCCTGCACCGACTTTGCCGCACAATGGGCCCGATACCACGTCAGGGCAAAAATCAATATCCACTTCTTCCGTGCAGGCATATTGCGTCAAACCGTCTTGACGGTTCAGGCAACGGCGGCGGATACTGCCATCCTACACATCACAGATCGCAACCTGTTGGAAAACTGGTTGTTCGGTTAAACTTTCAGACGGCATTGCACACAAAATGCCGTCTGAACACCAACCGCAAAGCAAAGGAAACAAAATGGCGATTCTCAAACTTGACGAACATCTCTACATCTCCCCGCAACTGACCAAAGCCGATGCGGAACAAATCGCGCAACTTGGCATCAAAACCGTCATCTGCAACCGCCCCGACCGCGAAGAAGAATCGCAACCCGACTTCGCCCAAATCAAACAGTGGCTGGAACAAGCAGGCGTTACCGGATTCCATCACCAACCCGTTACCGCACGCGACATCCAAAAACACGATGTCGAAACCTTCCGCCAACTCATCGGACAAGCCGAATATCCCGTCCTTGCCTATTGCCGGACCGGTACGCGCTGCTCCCTCCTGTGGGGCTTCCGCCGGGCGGCAGAAGGTATGCCGGTTGACGAAATCATCCGCCGCGCCCAAGCGGCAGGTGTAAATCTGGAAAACTTCAGAGAGCGGCTGGACAACGCCCGCGTCTGATTACAAGCCGAAACGTTTAAACCACACCTTCAAGCGGCATTCCACCGCAACTTGAAAAAGAGGACGGCAAACCTTACTGCCGTCCTCTGTCCTTCTCCGTTTTTACAGCGGGTATAGCGGATTAACAAAAACCAGTACGGCGTTGCCTCGCCTTAACTCAAAGAGAACGATTCTCTAAGGTGCTGAAGCACCAAGTGAATCGGTTCCGTACTATTTGTACTGTCTACGGCTTCGTTGCCTTGTCCTGATTTTTGTTAATCCACTATAAAAATTAGAAATGCACATTTTCATTATTCTCGCGCAGGCAGGACTCCAGACTTACCCATTTCAGTAATGTTTGAAAATAAAAGAAAAATCAGATGTTTGTATTCCCGCCTGCGCAGAAATGGAGACGGTGCTCTGTCGTCTCATTTTTGTTTTAATCAACTATATATAACTGATTAAACATAAGAAATGCCGTCTGAAAGACTTTCAGGCGGCATTCGTTCAAGCGTCGAACTTTATTGCGCCTTGGTTTCGGTTACAAAACCGATTTTGGTGATTCCTGCCTGACGGGCGGCTTCTAAAGCTTTGTTTACATAATCGTATTCCACCGCCTTGTCTGCCGCAATCGCCACAATCACGTTTTCATTCTGCTCCTTGGCGGCTTTCAGACGGCTTTCCACTTCCCCGATTTCCACTTTGCTTGCAGAATCCCCGCCGACATAATAGCCGCCGTTCGCATCAATCGTCAGGCGCAGGGGGTCTTTAGGCTGTTTGTCCTGCTTGTTTGCCTGCTCGGACGCGGTCGGCAGTTCCAAAGGGATGGAATGCGTCAGCACCGGCATAGTAATCATAAACACAATCAGCAACACCAGCATCACGTCCACCAACGGCGTAACGTTGATGTCGGACATCGGAGAATCGTCGCTGGAATTCATCGAACCAAATGCCATAATCAGCTATCCTTTTGATTAAGCAGGCGGACATGCAAATCGTGCGCCATCGCATCCAAATCCTGGGTCAGTATTTTTGTGCCGCGATTGAGGAAGTTGTATGCCAACACCGCCGGAATCGCCACGAACAAACCCGCCGCCGTCGCCACCAGTGCCTCGCCAATCGGGCCGGCAACCGCCGCAATACTCATCTGCCCGCTTTGCCCGATATTGATCAGGGCGTGGTAAATCCCCCAAACCGTGCCGAACAACCCGATAAACGGCGCGGTCGCGCCGATGGAGGCAAGCGCGGTCATCCCGTAATCAAACCGGCGCATAATCTGCGCCATACTGTTGCGGATTTGAATGACCAAATACTCGTTCAACGGCAAAGCCTGCGCCAGTTCGGACGCTTCGTTTCGGCGGTAGTTGCGGTAAGACTGCAATGCCTCTTGCGCCAGTTTGGACAAAGGCGCATCGACGGCGCGCACTTTTTCGACCGCGTCGTTCAGCGACAAAGTATCGCGCATATGCCGTTTGACGGCGGCATTCCCTTTGCGCGCCCGATACAGCTTGATGCAGCGCAAGACAACCAGACACCACGTTACGGTACTCATCAACAGCATCAACACAAACACACCGATCAGGACGGGATCGCCCGATTCAAACACTAATTTCAAATTCATAATGATTCCAACACTGAAAAAACCAATCAAACATCCAAGCTGCCGCAAACTGCCGCGACAACCGCCTAATTCAATTCAAACTTGACGGGGACTTTAAACTCCGTCCAGGCATTGGCTTGAAAATGCCCGTTTTGCGCCGCTTTGCGTGCCGCATTGTCCAAACGGGAAAAACCGCTGCTTTTCACCACTTTGACGGACTCGACATGACCGCCCGGAGAAACCAAAACGCTCAAAACAACCATACCCTGCTCGTCATTTTCCATAGAAAGTGCGGGATAGGCCGGGCGCGGGATGCTGCCGTTGGCGCGTAAAGGATTGCCTTTGCTGCTGCCGACACCGGTTCCGCCGCCGCTGCCGCCGGCTCCTTCCCCGTGTTCGCCTTTGGCACCGCCGCTTCCTTTACCGCTGCCTTCTCCGCGCCCCGTTCCGTCGCCTTTGGTACCGGTTCCCTTACCTTCCCCATTACCCTGCTCGCTGCCGGCTTTGGCAGAAGCATTACCGGAATGTTCGGCAGGTTTTTCAGACGGCTTCTCTGCCGGTTTTTCCGCCGGTTTCGGGGCAGGCTTCGCTTCCGGTTCGGGTTCGGGCTTAGGTTTTTCTTCGGGTTTCGGCTTTTCCTTAGGTTGCTGAATATCCGCATCCGCCTTTTTTGTAACCGCCGGCTTCAAAACCGGCTTGGGCGGTTCGACAGGTTTGGGCGGATCGGGCGCGGGTTGCGGTTCGGGCGCGGCAGGCGCGCCTGCGCCTTCGGGTGCGCCGCCCCCTCCGCCAAAATCGCCCAAATCGACAAATTCGATAACATTTCCTGACTCTATCACGGGCAGCTTGTGCGCCTGCCAGAGCAATGCCACTATTGCCAAATGCAGCAGTGCGACGGAAAACACGACTGCGGGGGTTAAAATTCGTTCTTTATCCATAATTCGGGCATAATAATAGCAACAATTCCTATTTGCAACCTATTTTTTATAATTTGTTGTCATGTGAACGCCTGCTCCATTCATAGGCAAACCGTGTTTAAACGCGGTATTACAGCAAATCATCAGATAACGGGCCGGCAGAAAAAATGATTCCGTCTGATTTCTTATTCCAATAAAATCAGGTTAGATGATATATTGCCGCTTCTGTCTGTCAGCCGTTTCGGGCTGCACACCACATCTGTTCAAAGGAAAACCATGTTTCAAAATTTTGACTTGGGCGTGTTTCTGCTTGCTGTCCTGCCCGTGCTGCTCGCCATTACCGTCAGGGAGGTGGCGCGCGGCTATACGGCGCGCTACTGGGGAGACAACACTGCCGAACAATACGGCAGGCTGACACTGAACCCCCTGCCCCATATCGATTTGGTCGGCACAATCATCGTACCGCTGCTTACTTTGATGTTCACGCCCTTCCTGTTCGGCTGGGCGCGTCCGATTCCTATCGATTCGCGCAACTTCCGCAACCCGCGCCTTGCATGGCGTTGCATTGCCGCGTCCGGCCCGCTGTCGAATCTGGCGATGGCTGTTCTGTGGGGCGTGGTTTTGGTGCTAACTCCGTATGCCGGCGGGGCGTATCAGATGCCGCTGGCTCAAATGGCAAACTACGGTATTCTGATCAATGCGATTTTGTTCGCGCTCAACATCATCCCCATCCTGCCTTGGGACGGCGGCATTTTCATCGACACCTTCCTGCCGGCGAAATATTCGCAAGCGTTCCGCAAAATCGAACCTTATGGGACGTGGATTATCCTGCTGCTTATGCTGACCGGGGTTTTGGGTGCGTTTATTGCACCGATTGTGCGGCTGGTGATTGCGTTTGTGCAGATGTTCGTCTGACTGGCTCTCAGACGGCATAAACGTTCCAAAAAACGCGGAAGGACATATTGCCCTGCCGCTTTTTTTTGGTTTTACAATGCCCTGTCGAAATAAAGCGGCACGCCTGATTTTTCACTCATACCGATTAAATAATCCATCGTCTTCCGAGGGAACGCGATGCCGCGCACCACGGTCAGATTCCTCAAAACGGGGAAAACCAAAATATCCTCCATACCGATTCCACCGTTGATGCCGTCTGAAGTACCGTCCATCAAATTCTCCAACTCTTGCAAATCTGCGTTTATCCGTTCAAGGTATTGGGCGGTTTTATTCAAATTGGCGGAAAAGCTGCCGATGCTTTTCTCTTTTTTGTCTGTGAAATATTTCACCGCTTCCGGCGTTACAAATTCGGGCAGCCCGATTTTGATCAAGCGTGGCTGAACCAATTTGTTGTTGTATCCGCCTACCTTGTCCAGCCACGCCTGTATCTCGGGGCGGACTTCGTCTTTCAGACGGCCTTCTCGGTCGAAATGGCACACAATGTCCAAACTCTCGCCCATAAACGAACCGTCTTCTTTTTGCAGGACGGGCACTTGTTTCGCACCGATCATACCGATCGGCGTTGCCTCGTCGTCGTTTGCCAGCACGACTTCTTCAACGTCAGCACCAAACAGCCCGGCAGCCATCCGCGCACGCACGCAAAACGGGCAATGGTCGTAAATATACAGTTTCATCAAAATATTCCTCGTCAACCTGTCGGTACCGGCTACCTTAACACCCGGCGCCGCCCGAAACAAGTTTATCTTCCCGCCTATGCACCGTAAATAAATAAGCTGTTACAATGAACTCGTTTTTATCGGAACGGAAGATCCCATCATGACCGCCATCAGCCCGATTCAAGACACGCAAAGCGCGACCCTGCAAGAATTGCGCGAATGGTTCGACAGCTACTGCGCCGCTCTGCCGGACAACGATAAAAACCTCATCGGTACCGCATGGTCGCTGGCGCAGGAACATTATCCTGCCGATGCCGCCACGCCGTATGGCGAGCCGCTGCCCGACCACTTCCTCGGCGCGGCGCAAATGGTCGACGAACTCGACCTGCTGCCCGATGCCGTCGCCGCCACCCTGCTTGCCGACATCGGACGCTACGTCCCCGATTGGAACCTATTGGTTTCCGAGCGCTGCAACAGCACCGTCGCCGAGCTGGTCAAAGGTGTGGACGAAGTGCAGAAGCTCACCCACTTCGCCCGGGTGGACAGCCTCGCCACTTCCGAAGAGCGCGCGCAGCAAGCCGAAACCATGCGGAAAATGCTGCTGGCGATGGTTACCGACATCCGCGTCGTATTAATCAAACTGGCGATGCGTACGCGCACCCTGCAATTTTTAAGCAACGCCCCCGACAGCCCCGAAAAACGCGCCGTCGCCAAAGAAACCCTCGACATCTTCGCCCCGCTCGCCAACCGCTTGGGCGTGTGGCAGCTCAAATGGCAGCTCGAAGATTTGGGCTTCCGCCATCAAGAACCCGAAAAATACCGCGAAATCGCCCTGCTTTTGGACGAAAAACGCACCGAACGCCTCGAATACATCGAAAACTTCCTCGATATCCTGCGTACGGAACTCAAAAAATACAATATCCACTTTGAAGTCGCCGGCCGTCCGAAACACATCTACTCCATTTACAAAAAAATGGTGAAGAAAAAACTCAGCTTCGACGGCCTGTTCGACATCCGCGCCGTGCGGATTCTGGTCGATACCGTCCCCGAGTGTTACACCACGCTGGGCATCGTCCACAGCCTCTGGCAGCCCATTCCCGGCGAGTTCGACGACTACATCGCCAACCCCAAAGGCAACGGTTATAAAAGTTTGCACACCGTCATCGTCGGCCCGGAAGACAAAGGTGTGGAAGTGCAAATCCGCACCTTCGATATGCACCAATTCAACGAATTCGGTGTCGCCGCCCACTGGCGTTACAAAGAAGGCGGCAAAGGCGATTCCGCCTACGAACAAAAAATCGCCTGGTTGCGCCAACTCTTGGACTGGCGCGAAAATATGGCGGAAAGCGGCAAGGAAGACCTCGCCGCCGCCTTCAAAACCGAGCTTTTCAACGACACGATTTATGTTTTGACCCCGCACGGCAAAGTCCTCTCTCTGCCAACGGGCGCAACCCCCATCGACTTCGCCTACGCCCTGCACAGCAGCATCGGCGACCGCTGCCGGGGCGCGAAAGTCGAAGGGCAGATTGTGCCGCTGTCCACCCCGCTCGAAAACGGACAGCGCGTCGAAATCATTACCGCCAAAGAAGGGCATCCTTCCGTCAACTGGCTTTACGAAGGCTGGGTCAAATCCGGCAAGGCCATCGGCAAAATCCGCGCCTACATCCGCCAGCAAAACGCCGACACCGTGCGCGAAGAAGGCCGTGTCCAACTCGACAAGCAGCTTGCCAAACTCACGCCCAAACCCAACCTGCAAGAGCTTGCCGAAAATCTCGGCTACAAAAAGCCAGAAGACCTCTACACCGCCGTCGGACAAGGCGAAATTTCCAACCGCGCCATCCAAAAAGCCTGCGGCACGCTGAACGAACCGCCGCCCGTGCCCGTCAGCGCAACCACCATCGTCAAACAGTCCAAAATCAAAAAAGGTGGCAAAACCGGCGTGCTCATCGACGGCGAAGACGGCTTGATGACCACGCTTGCCAAATGCTGCAAACCCGCGCCGCCCGACGATATTGCCGGCTTCGTTACCCGCGAGCGCGGCATTTCCGTCCACCGCAAAACCTGCCCCTCTTTCCGACACCTTGCCGAACACGCGCCCGAAAAAGTACTGGACGCAAGTTGGGCGGCGTTGCAGGAAGGGCAAGTGTTCGCCGTCGATATCGAAATCCGCGCCCAAGACCGCTCCGGGCTTTTGCGCGACGTATCCGACGCGCTCGCCCGCCACAAACTCAACGTTACCGCCGTACAAACCCAGTCCCGCGACTTGGAAGCCAGCATGAGGTTCACGCTCGAAGTCAAACAAGTCAACGACCTCCCGCGCGTCCTCGTCGGCCTCGGCGATGTCAAAGGCGTATTGAGCGTTACCCGGCTTTAAATACAAAAATGCCGTCTGAAAGCCGGATAACGCTTCAGACGGCATTTTGATTGCCGGGTTTTGCTATTTTTTGTTGTAATAATCAAATCGCACGTTGACTATGTCTTTCTCGGTAAAAATATAACGGAGCATCGTTGTGAATCTTTCATAACGTTCATGAATTCCCACACTATCAGGCAACCAA
>NZ_QNRU01000012.1 GCF_003315235.1 Neisseria gonorrhoeae
CTGAAGGCGATGTGTTTGAACCTGTTGAAAGCCGCCAACAGGCTAAGTGCGCCCGCTGCCGCCTAAAAGGCGGCCCGGATGCCTGATTATCGGATATCCGGGGGGATTAAGGGGATATTCGGGTAAAATTAGGAGGTATTTGGAGCGAAAACAGCCGAAAACCTGTGTTTGGGTTTCGGATGTCGAAGGAAGGGCTTTTTTGCAAAGGCCTCATGCCGTCTGAAACGCCAATTCCGCCGTTCAGACGGCATTTGTTGCTTTATATCAAGTTTGCCGGCTTAGGCGAATTGCCGTGTAAAACCGACAAACTCCTCTTTTTTCGCCTTCGCCCTACCTGAATCGATGCCTTCCCGTGCGGCAGATATGCCGTCTGAAAGCGAAGCAGCGATATTTCCGGCATATAAGGCGGCGGCGGTATTAAGCAATACGATATCGCGCGCCGCCCCTTCTTTCCCGTCCAGTACCTCGTTCATTTTCAACAAAGATTCCTGAGTATTGGCAACTTTGATTTCATCCAAATTGCGGCGGGTTTCGATACCGAAATCTTCTGGGCGGATGTCGTATTCGCTGATTTTTCCGTCTTTGAGTTCGGCAACGCGCGTTTTGCCCGTCAGTGTAATTTCATCCAAACCACCCTCCCCGCAAACGACCAAAACGTGTTTTGAGCCGAGTTGTTGCAAGACCCGCGACAAAATGCCGCACAAATCGGTGTGGAACACGCCCAAAAGCTGGTTCGGCGCGCCCGCAGGATTGGTTAACGGACCCAATATGTTGAAAATGCTTCGGAAACCGAGCGAACGGCGCACCGGGGCGACATGGCGCATGGCACTGTGGTGATTGGGTGCGAACATAAACCCTATACCGGTCTGCCTGATACTTTGGGCAATCTGTTCGGGAGTCAGGTTGAGGTTTGCGCCCATTTGCTCCATCACGTCAGCCGCACCGCTGGAGGAAGAGACCGACCGGCCTCCGTGTTTGGCAACCTTTGCGCCTGCCGCTGCAGCAACAAACATCGAAGTCGTCGAAATATTGAAGGTTTTCGCGCCATCCCCGCCCGTACCGACGATATCGACCAGCCCGTCCGCATCCTCCAGCGGCACTTTTGACGCAAACTCGCACATCACGGCGGCGGCGGCGGTGATTTCGGAAACGGTTTCAACCTTGATACGCAAGCCGGTCAAAATCGCCGCAATTTGTTCGGGCGGCACTTTTCCGCTCATCATTTGGCGCATCAAGTCGGTCATTTCATCGTAAAACAACTCGTTATTGCTGATTAATCGTTCGATAGCCTGTTGCGGTGTAATCATTTTTTGTCCTCCGTTCAATATTCGGACGAAAATGCCGCCCGAAGGGCTTCAGACGGCATCACGTCAGATTTTTTGCGGTTTGAAGTTTTGAAATTCAACTAAAAAATTGTTCAACATATCATGTCCGCGTTCGGTCAAGAGGGCTTCGGGGTGGAACTGCACGCCCTCGACGGCATATTCCTTATGGCGCACGCCCATAATTTCGCCGTCTTCCGTCCACGCCGTGATTTCCAAGCAATCCGGCAGCGTGCCGCGTTCGATAACGAGGCTGTGATAACGCGTACAGGTAACCGGATTGGGCAAACCCTTAAACATACCCTTGCCCGAATGGGACACGGGCGACACCTTACCGTGCATCAAGGTTTTTGCCCGTACCACATCTCCACCGAACGCTTCGCCTATCGTCTGATGCCCGAGGCACACGCCCATAATCGGCAGCCGGCCGGCAAAATGGCGCATGGCTTCTACTGAAATACCCGCCTCCTTAGGGGAACACGGTCCGGGACCGATAACGAGATATTGCGGATTCAATGCCTCGATTTCCTCCAACGTAATATCATCGTTGCGGCGCACGGCGACTTCCTGCCCCAATTCTGCGAAATACTGGACGATGTTGTAAGTAAAACTGTCGTAATTGTCGATAAACAAAAGCATTTTGTGATTAACCTATTGATTTATAATTTGTTTATTATTAACTGCATTTCCGATACCCCCATCCATACCCCCTTATATCTTAGCGTGCCCGATGCGCCCTCGTGAATCTGGCGCAGAGCCTCGCGTTCTGACAAGTACGCCATTTTGCCACCTTTTCGACCGTTCGGGAACGTACCGTTTTTATGCCCTCATAAATTTTGGTTATCCGATAGCTAACATATAGCGGCGTTCGTGTTCACATCATTAACTTCCCTAAAATTAGGGTTAATACAAATTAACGCCATTAAATATCACAACCGTGTCATTTGAAAAACTTTTGCCTATGCCCTCTGAGTATTCTCAAAATCTTATGATATAAAAAATGCAATGTTATATAATAACAAAATTTTGAAATGCGACGAGAAGCCAAAATGGCACAAATCACACTCAAACCAATTGTTTTATCAATTCTTTTAATCAACACACCCCTCCTCGCCCAAGCGCATGAAACTGAGCAATCGGTGGGCTTGGAAACGGTCAGCGTCGTCGGCAAAAGCCGTCCGCGCGCGACTTCGGGGCTGCTGCACACTTCGACCGCCTCCGACAAAATCATCTCCGGCGATACTTTGCGCCAAAAAGCCGTCAACTTGGGCGACGCTTTGGACGGCGTACCGGGCATCCACGCTTCGCAATACGGCGGCGGCGCATCCGCTCCCGTTATTCGCGGTCAAACGGGCAGACGGATTAAAGTATTGAACCATCACGGCGAAACGGGCGATATGGCGGACTTTTCTCCCGATCACGCCATTATGGTAGATACCGCCTTGTCGCAACAGGTTGAAATCCTGCGCGGGCCGGTTACGCTCTTGTACAGCTCGGGCAATGTGGCGGGGCTGGTCGATGTTGCCGATGGAAAAATCCCCGAAAAAATGCCTGAAAACGGCGTATCGGGCGAAGCCGGATTGCGTTTGAGCAGCGGCAATTTAGAAAAACTGACATCCGCAGGCATCAATATCGGACTGGGCAAAAACTTCGTGCTGCATACCGAAGGCTTGTACCGCAAATCGGGCGATTACGCCGTACCGCGTTACCGCAATCTGAAACGCCTGCCCGACAGCCATGCCGATTCGCAAACGGGCAGCATCGGGCTGTCTTGGGTGGGCGAAAAAGGCTTTATCGGCGCAGCATACAGCGACCGTCGCGACCGCTACGGCCTGCCTGCCCACAGCCACGAATACGATGATTGCCACGCCGACATCATCTGGCAAAAGAGTTTGATCAACAAACGCTATTTGCAGCTTTATCCGCACTTGTTGACCGAAGAAGACATCGATTACGACAATCCGGGCTTGAGCTGCGGCTTCCACGACGGCGACGGTGCACACGCACACACCCACAACGGCAAACCGTGGATAGACCTGCGCAACAAACGCTACGAACTCCGCGCCGAATGGAAGCAGCCATTCCCCGGTTTTGAAGCCCTGCGCGTACATCTGAACCGCAATGACTACCACCACGACGAAAAAGCAGGCGATGCAGTAGAAAACTTCTTCAACAACAAAACACACAACGCCCGTATCGAGTTGCGCCACCAACCCATAGGCCGTCTGAAAGGCAGCTGGGGCGTGCAATATTTGGGACAAAAATCCAGCGCGCTTTCCGCCATTCCCGAAACCGTCCAACAACCGATGTTGATTGACAACAATGTCCGCCATTACAGCTTTTTCGGTGTAGAACAGGCAAATTGGGACAACTTCACGCTTGAAGGCGGCGTACGCGTGGAAAAACAAAAAGCCTCCATCCGGTACGACAAAGCATTGATTGATCGAGAAAACTACTACAACCAGCCCCTGCCCGACCTCGGCGCGCACCGCCAAACCGCCCGCTCGTTCGCACTTTCGGGTAACTGGTATTTCACGCCACACCACAAACTCAGCCTGACCGCCTCCCATCAGGAACGCCTGCCGTCAACGCAAGAACTGTACGCACACGGCAAGCACGTCGCCACCAACACCTTTGAAGTCGGCAACAAACACCTCAACAAAGAGCGTTCCAACAATATCGAACTCGCGCTGGGCTACGAAGGCGACCGCTGGCAATACAATCTGGCAGCCTACCGCAACCGATTCGGCAACTACATTTACGCCCAAACCTTAAACGACGGACGCGGCCCCAAATCCATCGAAGACAACAGCGAAATGAAGCTCGTGCGCTACAACCAATCCGGTGCCGACTTCTACGGCGCGGAAGGCGAAATCTACTTCAAACCGACACCGCGCTACCGCATCGGCGTTTCCGGCGACTATGTACGAGGCCGTCTGAAAAACCTGCCGTCCCTACCCGGCAGGGAAGATCCCTACGGCAAACGTCCCTTCATCGCGCAGGACGACCAAAACGCCCCCCGCATTCCGGCTGCGCGCCTCGGCTTCCACCTGAAAACCTCGCTAACCGACCGTATCGATGCCAATTTGGACTACTACCGCGTGTTCGCCCAAAACAAACTCGCCCGCTACGAAACGCGTACGCCCGGACACCATATGCTCAACCTCGGTGCAAACTACCGCCGCAATACGCGCTATGGCGAGTGGAATTGGTACGTCAAAGCCGACAACCTGCTCAACCAATCCGTTTACGCCCACAGCAGCTTCCTCTCTGATACGCCGCAAATGGGCCGCAGCTTTACCGGCGGCGTAAACGTGAAGTTTTAAAATCGGACAGGCAAACAAAAAAGGTTTTCAGACGGCATTATGAAAACCTTTTTTTCTTTTTAATCAACTTGTTAGGAAATATGGCAAAGACAAGGAACAAACCACTGTGCCATCATTCCCATTTTCTTTGTTTCATCATTCTTGCTTTCACGCCGTCATTCTCGCAAAAGCAGAAAAATCAAAAGCAAAAACCCAAGATCCCATCATTCCCGCGCAGGCGGGAATCCAATTCATTCGGTTTCAGCCGTTTCCGATAAATCACCGTAACGTTAAGTTCCCGGATTCCCACTTTCGTGGGAATGACGGCGTAAAGGTTTCTGTTTTTTAAGTTTTAGGTAACTAATGAGTCGTCATTCCCGCGCAGGCGGGAATCCAATTCGTTCGGTTTCTGTTATTTCTGATAAATCACCGTAACGTTAAGTTCCCGGATTCCCATTTTCGTGAACATAACGGTGTGAACATTAGCAAAAATTCAAAAAACCAAACTTCCTCATTCGTGTGAATGATGGTACTGATATTTTCTATTTCAGTTCGCAAAATTAATCTTTCAACACATCTTGCACAGCCGCCTGAATCTTAGCCGCCGCCGCTTCGATTTGCTGCTGTTCGGCAGATGGGTTTGCCGCTGTTTCAACCGAAGCAGCTTGTGAAACAGGATCGGCTTGAGAATCAGTCAGCGGCAAACGCGCCAATACGGTTTTTACGCCGGTTACTTTATCACCAATCGCCACTTGCGCCTGCGCATCGACAGGCAGATACATATCCACGCGCGAACCGAAGCGGATAAAGCCATAGCGTTCGCCGCGGGACAGTTTCGCACCTGCTTGGGTGTAACACAAAATACGGCGTGCCACCAGACCGGCCACTTGAACAAAAGTAATTTCACGACCGGAAGCCGTAGTCGCCAAAACCGCGTTGCGTTCGTTTTCCGTGCTGGCTTTGTCCAAATCCGCATTCACGAATTTGCCTTTGTTATAGACCACTTTCGTTACCGTACAATCGGCAGGCGATTTTTGCGAATGCACGTTGAACACGTTCATAAAAATACTGATTTTCAAAGCATCGACATCACGATACGGATCGCGTGCGCGCTCGACCACCACGATACGGCCGTCAACCGGACTCAACACCGCTTCAGGATTTTGCGGAATTTCACGCGCAGGGTCGCGGAAAAACTGCAATGCAAATACGGTAAACACCCAAAACGGCAAAGACCACCAGCCGCAGCACATCGACACCAGCAGGCTCAAAGCCAAACCGCCGCCGATAATCGGCCAGCCCTCACGGGCGATAATCGGGTGGGGATAAAGACGGTTCATTTGTCATCCTTTTATTCAAATATATTAAATAGCGACATTATAACGGAATCCGCCGCGTTCCGCCGACAAATGCCGTCTGAACGCGGCTTCAGACGGCATCCGAGAAAGTGCTACAATATCGGTTTTCCTTTATTTTTTCAGGCGGCATCCATTATGTGCAACCATCATCCCCGACATTCGCACGACAACGACACCATCCGCATTCGCGGCGCGCGCACGCATAATTTGAAAAACATCGATTTGGACATTCCCCGCCACAAGCTCGTGGTGGTAACAGGATTGTCAGGCAGCGGCAAATCATCGCTGGCGTTTGATACTTTATATGCCGAAGGGCAGCGGCGTTATGTCGAGAGCCTGTCTGCCTATGCGCGGCAGTTTTTGCAGATGATGGACAAACCCGATGTCGATTTGATTGAAGGCCTGTCGCCTGCGATTTCCATCGAGCAGAAATCCACCAGCCACAATCCGCGTTCCACCGTCGGCACGGTAACGGAAATCCACGACTACCTGCGCCTTTTATACGCCCGTGTCGGCACGCCGTATTGCCCCGAACACAATTTGTCGCTGTCGAGCCAAACCGTGTCGCAGATGGTTGATGCCGTGTTGAAGCTGCCGGAAGACACGCGCGTGATGATTCTGGGGCCGGCGGTGCGCGAGCGTAAGGGCGAGTTTGTCGATTTCTTTGCCGACTTGCAGGCGCAAGGCTTTGCCCGTGTGCGCGTGGACGGCGAAGTCTATCAGCTTGACGAAGTACCGAAGCTGGAAAAAAACATCAAACACAATATCGACGTCGTCATCGACCGCGTGAAAGTGAAAGCCGACATCAAACAACGACTGGCGGAAAGTTTTGAAACCGCATTACGCCACGGCAACGAGCGCGCGCTGGCAATGGAAATGGACAGCGGCGAAGAACATTGGTTTTCCGCGCGTTTTGCCTGCCCCGTGTGTTCGTACAGCCTGCCCGAATTGGAACCGCGCCTCTTTTCGTTCAACAACCCGATGGGTTCCTGCCCGACTTGCGACGGCTTGGGCAACACCAATTTCTTTGACCCCGAAAAAGTGGTCGCCCACCCTGAATTGTCATTGGCAACGGGCGCGATTGACGGCTGGGACAAGCGCAACCAGTTCTATTTCCAAATGATTCAATCGCTGGCGCATCATTATAAATTTGATGTCAACGTCGCTTGGGAAACTTTGCCTGAAAAAGTCAAAAAAGTCGTGTTGCACGGCTCGGGCAAAGAAGTCATTGATTTCACCTACCTGTCCGAACGCGGCACCACCTTCAACCGCAGCCACGCCTTCGAGGGCATCATCCCCAATCTCGAACGCCGCTACCGCGAAACCGACAGCGAAACCGTGCGCGAAAAACTGCGCGAGTACCAAAATCACCGTGCCTGCCCGAGCTGCGGCGGCGCACGTTTGCGCAAAGAAGCACGCTACGTTTACGTCGGCGGCGAACCGTTGCACGAAGTCTCCGCCTGGCCGCTGACCAAAACCCACCGATTCTTCGAAACGCTGGATTTGGACGGCAACAAAAAACAGATCGCCGAAAAAATCCTCAAAGAAATCACCGAGCGGCTCGGCTTCTTGATTAACGTCGGACTGGATTACCTGAATCTAAGCCGTTCCGCCGAAACCCTTTCCGGCGGCGAAGCCCAGCGCATCCGCCTTGCCAGCCAAATCGGCAGCGGCCTGACCGGCGTGATGTACGTTTTGGACGAACCCTCCATCGGCCTGCACCAGCGCGACAACGACCGCCTGCTCGCCACCCTCAAACGCCTGCGCGATTTGGGCAACAGCGTAATTGTGGTCGAACACGACGAAGACGCCATCCGCGAAGCCGATTTCGTCGTCGATATGGGCCCCGGCGCGGGCGAACACGGCGGCAACGTACTGATTGCCGACACACCCGAAAATGTCGCCAAATGCGAAAAATCCGTTACCGGACAATACCTCGGCGGTAAAAAATCCATTGCCGTGCCGTCTGAACGCACGCCCGTCAATCCCGGCCGAATGCTCGTCCTCAAAGGCGCGCGCGGCAACAACCTCAAAAACGTAACCCTCGAGTTGCCGCTTGGTTTGATTACCTGCATCACCGGCGTATCCGGCAGCGGCAAATCCACCCTGATTAACGACACCCTCGCCAAAATCACCGCCCGCGAACTCAACCGCGCCCAAGAAGAGCCCGCCCCATACGACGACATCCGCGGCCTCGAACACCTCGACAAAGTCATCAACGTCGACCAATCCCCCATCGGCCGCACCCCGCGCTCCAACCCCGCCACCTACACCGGTCTGTTCACCCCCATCCGCGAACTCTTCGCCGGCGTACCCCTCTCGCGCGAACGCGGCTACAACGTCGGCAGATTCTCCTTCAACGTCAAAGGCGGCCGCTGCGAAGCCTGCCAAGGCGACGGCGTAATCAAAGTCGAAATGCACTTCCTGCCCGACGTGTACGTCCCCTGCGAAGTCTGCCACGGCAAACGCTACAACCGCGAAACCCTCGAAATCCAATACAAAGGCAAAAACATCAGCCAAGTCCTCGACATGACGGTCGAAGAAGCCCGCGAATTTTTCGACGCCGTCCCCACCGTATCGCGCAAACTGCAAACCCTGATGGACGTAGGTCTCGGCTACATCCGCCTCGGCCAATCCGCCACCACCCTCTCCGGCGGCGAAGCCCAGCGCGTCAAACTCGCCTTGGAACTCTCCAAACGCGACACCGGCAGAACGCTCTACATCCTCGACGAACCCACCACCGGCCTGCACTTCGCCGACATCGCCCTGCTGCTGGAAGTCATAGGCCGTCTGAAAGGCAAAGGCAACTCGATTGTGATTATCGAGCATAATCTGGATGTAATTAAAACCGCGGATTGGATTGTGGACTTAGGGCCGGAAGGCGGCGATGGTGGGGGTAAGGTTATCGCGAAAGGTAGCCCTGAACAAGTGGCTAAAATTAAGGGGAGTTATACTGGGAAGTATTTGAAAGTAGCGTTGAATAAGTAAGGATGCTCAAATGATTTTAGGATTATTTATTAGAAATTTTAAAACTTATCAAGGTATGAATTTTGTTCCTTTATCAGATAATCACAAATTTTGTGGATTACTAGGAAAAAATGGGATAGGTAAAAGTTCAGTATTAGAAGCTCTAGATTGTTTTTTTAATGGCAAAGAATGGAATCTTCATTTTACTGTTAAAAGGAATGGGCTAAAAGTTCGCCCTTATATTGTGCCTATTTTCTCTATAAATAAGGACACTAAAATTCCTGAAGAGGTGAAATCCATTATTACTAAACTTGATAATTTATTTAGAACAACTCCAAAAGAGAAACTTAACTTTGGTAGTACTCACTCATCAGTTAAAGACACTTTTATAAGTCTAAGAGATAGTATTATCAACAATCCTTTATTCGATAATGACTATGTATTTCCAATAGGTATCGACCATAACAAAAAAGCAACTTCTGCAATCTTTGATTCATTGCTCTTGGATGATATTTCAGCAGAAGATAATGATACAGAAAACAGAGACCACCTAATCGATACTCAATTAAAAGCTGTTTATACTTACTTAGTAGAAAATTTGGAATATATATATATTCCTAAAGATATAGATTCTGAGTTATTTACCCGACTAGAAAATCAAGAAATTCAGACTTTAATGGGTGAAAAATTAGATCACATTTTAAGAGACAGGATTACAGAAACTGCAATTAGTGAAATAAATAAAGGTCTAACTGATTTTATCAATGAAATTAGCAATGAGTTAGATGGTTATGTATATAGAACCTCCACTGATAGGCAACAAAATTTAAGAAAAAGTGATATTCATAAATTAATTATTGACTCTTTTTTTAATATAAGAAAGTTACACAAAAGGGTTAATGAATCAAACAATTATGTAGAAATTAGCTCATTAAGTTCTGGAGAAAAGCAAAAAGCAATTATTGATGTAGCAAAAGGATTGCTGGAAAATCATCGAGCTGATGGTAAAAATTTAATCGTTGGAATTGATGAGCCTGAATCCTCATTACATGTTTCTGCATGTTTTGAACAATTTGATTCTTTATTTAAAATGAGTAATAAATGTAGGCAAATAATTTTTTCATCGCATTGGTATGGCTTCCTTCCAACTTTAACATATGGAAACGTAAGCGTTATATCAGAAAAAGATAAAACTCATCACTTTGACCTTATTAACCTTCAAAATTATCAAGAACAAATTGTACATTTAATGCAAAGTTCTAAAGGGAAGCTTCCCTATGATATTAATTTAAAAAGTATTACAGACTTTATTCAGTCTATTCTCTCTAGCATTACATCTGATACTCCATACAGTTGGATTTTCTGTGAGGGTAGTTCGGAAAAAATTTATTTTGATAAATATTTTGAAGACGAGATTCAAAATTTTAATTTGCGAATTATTCCAACAGGAGGTGCAAAGAAAATTAAACGGATATATCAAAATATTTTGACCCCGTATGGAGAAATTAAAGAAAATATTGATGGGAACACATACAACAAATGGGGAAAAATACTGTTTTTGTCAGATACAGATAATCAACTTACTCATTATGAAGCAAAAAACTACAATAACCAATATTCCAGATTGCAATGCTATAGATTGATTAATAATAAATCAACAAGATTGACTGAAACAGTAGCAATAAATGACTCATTAACCTCTCCGGCAACTGAAATTGAAGATTGCTTAAATGGAAAATTACTTGTGGAAACATTGAAATATTTTAGAGAAATAAAAGAGTATGAATATTTAGAAAGTATTATAGATAAGGATAAAAAATATTCTGAGGAAGCTTCATATTTTTCACTCAATTTACGACCAAGTGAAGCTGATAAATTAAAAGAATTTTTTGATTCAGAAGATGGAGATATGAAAATTAAATTCGCTGAAAAATATGTAGAGCTAATGTCTCAAGAAGATTATCAAGTTCCTTCTTGGATAGAATATATAAAAGGGTGGATTAGAGAACCATAGCCCACATTCCCAACCACGTGTGTGGTGTAACTACGCACGTGGCTGCTTGATTGACGGTTTGCCGTTTCAACTTTTAACTTCGTTGAAGCTAGTGCTTTCAGACGGCCTCCAATGTCGTTTGGAAACATCAGGTCCAACAAAGTTAAACCTTAAACAACAAACCATTCCTTCTCCAACACCCCAACCACAAACAAAATCCTATGGCGCGTTATCGCAGAAACTTCATTGCCGGCGGCACATTCTTTTTCACCGTCAAACCCGCCGCCCCGAAATCGCGCCTGCTTGTCGGACATATCGGCTTCGCGGGCTGCCTATATGGATGTGCAAAAACAATATCCCTTTGAAACCGTCGCCGTATGCGTGCTGCCGAACCATATTCACGCCATTTGGACGCTGCCGCCCGACGATGCGGATTATTCCCTACTCCGGCGGCTGATTAAAACCAAATTCTCCGCATATTCCCCTCATACTAAAAACTTAGGGGCTGTACTAGATTATCCCTAAATTCCACACCGATCCCGCAGGATTTTTAGCTGCCGGGACGGTGTGCCGAAGTTAAGTCGAAATTCGCATTCCCTCAAGAACGGCGGAAAAGGTTTACGATCGATTCCGTTGTATTTCCGCAAGGCGCGTTTTGCCTGATTCCAAAAGTTCCCAATGCCGTTAATGTGGTTCCGACGGTCTGCAAATTCCTTGGAACGGTTGATGCGGCAACGGGTAAAACCGCCCGCGTCCGACTTGCCGCGGCTGCCCGGGCTATCGGCATAAACAATACCGTCCGGCATGATTTTCTTTTTGACGGCAGGGAGCAACGTTTCAGGCTCGGCATCGTCCGCGGCAACGGTATAGACCCGCCCGTTGCGTTTCGGAATGCCGAAGACAACCGCTTTTCCTGCCGCGCCGCGACCGCGTCTGCCTTTACGCCGTACGCCGAAACAGCTTCCGCCCGGCCCGGCGGGGCACTCGAAAACCTCATCGGCAGCCAAGGCCAAACGATGGTTGGTAACCGTGCGGATTTTACGGTAAAACAGTGCCGCCGAATCGGGATGGATACCCAAAATATCGGCGGCAGAACGGGCGGTAACTTCCGGTACAAAAGAACGGAGCGGTTCTTTCTGTACTTCTTTCTTTAATTTGCAGTGTGTTATCTTCATATTTCGAGGGTAACATATCTGCTAATCTGGTACAGACCCAAATTAAATTGATGGCTTTTATGATCCCCGATTTGCGAAAATGCCGTCTGAAAGTCTTTGTCAGGCTTTCAGACGGCATTTTGATCATCAAGTAACGCTTTATCAGGCTTTTTTATTGTTCAACGCGGCTTTGACAAACGCGGTGAACAAAGGATGCCCTTTGCGCGGGTTGGACGTGAACTCGGGATGGAACTGGCAGGCGAAGAACCAAGGATGGTTCGGCAGTTCGATGGTTTCGACCAAGCGTTCGCGTCCGGCGGATACGCCGCCGATGACCAAACCTGCCTGTTCCAGCGCGGAAACGTAGTTGTTGTTGACTTCGTAGCGGTGGCGGTGGCGTTCGCGAATGTGTCCGCTGCCGTAGATTTTGACGGCGAGGCTGCCTGCTTTCAATTCGACTTCTTGCGCGCCCAAACGCATCGTGCCGCCCAAATCGGCGGATTCGTCACGGGTTTCGACGCTGCCGTCGGCGGTTTGCCATTCGTCAATCAGGGCGACGACGGGGGCAGCGCATTTCAAGTCAAACTCAGTGGAATTCGCACCTTTCAAACCTGCCACGTCGCGGGCGTATTCAATCAGCGCAATCTGCATACCGAGGCAGATGCCCAAGTATGGCACGTTGTTTTCACGGGCGTAGCGCACGGCGGCGATTTTGCCTTCCACGCCGCGCGAACCGAAGCCACCGGGAACGAGGATGGCATCCATATCTTTGAGTACGGAAACGTCGCCCTTGTTTTTCTCGATGCTTTCGCTGTCAACGAAGGTAATCTGCACATCGGTTTCGGTATGGATGCCCGCGTGTTTCAAGGCTTCAATCAATGATTTGTAGGATTCGGTCAAATCAACGTATTTGCCGACCATCGCGATTTTGACGGTGTGTTTCGGGTTTTTGACGGCGTGGACGATTTTTTTCCACGCGGTCAAATCCGCCTGCTGCACGTTAAGCTGCAACTGCTCGGTAATGATGTTGTCGATGCCTTGGTCGTGCAGCATTTCGGGGCATTCGTAGATGCTGTCCACATCGTAGCTGCCGACAATCGCGCGCTCTTCCACGTTGCAGAACAAGGCGATTTTGCGGCGTTCGTCTGCCGGCATTTTCCTGTCCATACGGCAAATCAGGATGTCGGGTTGCAAGCCGATGCTCAACATTTCTTTCACGGTGTGCTGGGTCGGCTTGGTTTTGATTTCGCCTGCGGCGGCGATGTAGGGAACGTAGCTCAAGTGGGCGAACAGGGTGTTGTTGCGTCCCAACTGGCTTCGCATCTGGCGGATGGCTTCCAAAAACGGCAGCGATTCGATGTCGCCGACCGTACCGCCGATTTCGACAATCGCCACATCGTAACCCGCCGCGCCTTCGTGGATGCGTCGTTTGATTTCGTCGGTAATGTGCGGGATGACTTGAACCGTACCGCCGAGATAGTCGCCGCGGCGTTCTTTGGCGATAACGTTTTCGTACACCTGACCCGTGCTGAAGCTGTTGCGGCGGGTCATCGTGGAATCGATGAAACGTTCGTAGTGTCCCAAGTCGAGGTCGGTTTCCGCGCCGTCGTCGGTTACGAACACTTCGCCGTGTTGGAACGGGCTCATCGTGCCGGGATCGACGTTGATATAAGGATCAAGCTTGAGCATGGTAACGTTCAAGCCGCGCGATTCGAGGATGGCGGCAATAGAAGCGGCGGCGATACCTTTACCCAGTGAGGAGACAACGCCGCCGGTTACGAAAATGAATTTGGTCATGATGGAATACCCATGTTGGAATGCGTGATTTTAACGTGAAGCGCGCGGTTCTGGCAAACGGACGGATGCCGTCTGAACGGTGGACGGCTGTTTTCAGACGGTATCTTTTCTTTATTTCCCGGCACTTTGGCGCAACTCGCGGCGCAGGATTTTGCCGACATTGGACTTGGGCAACTCGTCGCGGAATTCGATGTCTTTCGGCACTTTGTATGCGGTCAGACCGGTACGGCAGAAAGCGGTGAGTTCTTCTTTGGTCAAAGACGGGTCTTTTTTGACGACGAACACTTTGAGTGCCTCGCCGGTTTTTTCGTTCGGAACGCCGATACACGCAACTTCCATAACTTTTTCGTGGTGCGCGATGAATTCCTCGATTTCGTTCGGATAAACATTGAATCCGGAAACGACGACGAGGTCTTTTTTGCGATCGACCAGCTTCAGACGGCCTTTTTCGTCCATCACGGCAATATCGCCGGTTTCCAAAAAGCCGCACGCGTCTATGGCTTTGGCGGTTTCTTCGGGGCGGTTCCAGTAGCCTTGCATCACTTGCGGGCCTTTTACCCACAATTCGCCCGGCTGCCCAACGGGGACTTCTTTGCCGTTTGCGTCGCGCAGTTCGACTTCGGTGGACGGGACGGGCAAACCGATGCTGCCGCTGTATGATTCGATGTTTAAGGGGTTGCAGCACACGCCGGGGCTGGCTTCGGTCAAACCGTAGGCTTCGACGATGGGCGTGCCGGTGATTTTTTTCCATTTTTCGGCAACGGCTTTTTGGGTCGCCATACCGCCGCCCAAAGTCAGCCGCAATCCTGAAAAATCGACTTCGGCGAAATCGGGCCGGTTGACCATCGCGTTAAACAGCGTGTTCACGCCGATAAATACGTTAACCCGCTGCTTTTTCAGTTCGCCGATAAAGCCTTTCATATCGCGCGGGTTGGCAATCAGGACAATTTTCGAGCCGGCATTGGCAAAAATCATCAGATTCACTGTCAGGGCGAAGATGTGGTACAGCGGCAGGGCGGCGATAACGGTTTCTTTTCCCTCGCGCAATTGGTTTTTAATCCATTCTTTTGCCTGAAGCATATTGGCGCAGATGTTGCCGTGGCTCAGCACCGCGCCTCTGGCAACGCCTGTCGTGCCGCCCGTGTATTGCAACAATGCGGTATCTTCGCGGTTTAATGCGACAGGTTGGAAAACGTGCTTCGCCCCCTCTTTCAATGCCGTCTGAAAGGAAACGGTTTCCCGAATACGGTATTCGGGAACCATTTTCTTGATTTTTCGGATGATGAAATTGATCAGCGAACCTTTAAGCAGCCCGAACATTTCGCCGACGGAGGCGACGATGACGTGTTTGATCTGCGTGCGCGGCAGCACCAGCTCCAGCGTGTTGGCGAAATTTTCCAAAACGATGATGGCGGTCGCACCGCTGTCTTTCAGCTGATGCTCCAACTCGCGCGGCGTATAGAGCGGATTGGTGTTCACCGCCACCAAACCTGCCTGCAAAATACCGAAAAGGGCAATCGGATATTGCAATACGTTCGGCATCATAATGGCAACACGTTCGCCGCGCGGCAGCTTGAGGACGTTTTGCAGATAAGAGGCGAAATCGGTCGCCAGTTTGCCGGTTTCGGCATAAGTGAGCGTTTTGCCCATATTTTGAAAAGCGGGCAGACGGGCAAATTTTTCCACGCTTTGGCGGAATACGTCGCTGACGGAATTGTATTGCGTGATGTCGATTTCGGCACTGACGCCCTTCTCGTAGCTTTCTAACCAGATTTTTTCCATAGGTATCGGTCTTTAAAGTGGAATTGAGCGGAACAATGCCGTCTGAAAACCGTTTCAGACGGCATTACCTTTATCGCGTGATGATGACGGGTTTGTCGGTCGTTTGGATGATGCCGCCGCCCAAACAGATGTCGACGTCGTACAGCACGGCGGACTGACCCGGCGTAACCGCCCATTGCGGTTCGTCAAACACCAGCTCGGCGGTTTCATCATCCAAATAGCACAATTCGCAAGGCGCGTCCGCCATACGGTAACGCGTTTTGCAGGTATAGCGTCCTGCCTTCGGACGTTCGGGCAGCGTGAAACTCAAATCGTTCATCACAAGGCTGCGGGTATAGAGCAGCGGATGGTCGTGTCCTTGTACGACGATGAGTTCGTTTTTCGTCAAATCTTTAGCCGCAACAAACCACGGTTCGCCCGCGCCGCCGATGCCCAATCCTTTGCGCTGACCCAATGTGTAAAACATCAGCCCGACGTGTTCGCCGATGGTTTTCCCTTCGGGCGTCACCATTTTGCCGTTGTCGGTCGGCAAGTATTTCTGCAGAAACTCGCGGAACGGACGCTCGCCGATGAAACAGATGCCGGTACTGTCTTTTTTAGCGGCAGTCGGCAAATTAAATTCGGCGGCAAGGCGGCGCACTTCGGGTTTTTCCAAACCGCCCAACGGAAAAATCGCGCGTTCGAGTTGGAAAGGCTTGAGGCGGTAGAGAAAATAGCTTTGGTCTTTGTTTCGATCCAAACCTTTGAGCAGGTAATGCACGCCGTTGCGGACTTCTTTGCGCGCATAGTGTCCGGTGGCAATGGTATCCGCGCCCTGCCCTACGGCGTAGTCCAAAAAGCATTTGAATTTGATTTCGGCATTGCACAACACATCCGGATTCGGCGTGCGCCCCGCACTGTATTCCTGAAGAAAATAAGCAAAAACTTTGTCTTTATATTGCGCGGCGAAATTAACGATGTCGATGTCGATGCCGACAATATCGGCAACGGCGATGGCATCGAACGAATCCTGTTTGATGCTGCAATATTCGTCGTTGTCGTCGTTTTCCCAGTTCTGCATGAACACACCGCGCACTTGATAACCCTGCTGCTTGAGCAGGGCGGCGGTTACGGAAGAATCGACACCGCCGGAAAGCCCGACGATGATATTGGAAGTGTTTGATGTCGTATTCATACGCAGGATGGCTTGGAAACGGCGGTTTTTAAAGGCGGATTTTAACACATTTTAAAGGCGGGCATAAAAATGCCGTCTGAAAGCCCGGGCTTTTTCAGACGGCATTTCAAATATTTCCAGCAGATTAGTGCTGATGCGCTTCGCCGTGGTGATGACCGTGGTTCATTGCCGGCATCGGCGCGGTTTTGACTTCCAGTTGGACGGTTTGCGCTTTGGCGTTTTTAAATTTCAGGGTAACGGGAATCTTGTCGCCCTCTTTCAGTTGTTTTTTCAAACCCATAAACATCACGTGATAGCTGCCGGGTTTGAGTTCGGTAACGGATTTCGCCTCCAAAGGCACGCCGCCTTTGACTTCGCGCATACGCATCACGCCGTTGTCGTTGATGTGGGTATGCACTTCGACGCGGTCGGCAACGGGGCTGCTTCCGCCGAGCAAAAAGTCTTGTTTGGCTTCGTCGTTGTGGATTTTCATGAACGCGCCGCCCATTTTCATACCTTCGACAGTGGTGCGCGCCCAGCCGTCCTCGACATGGACTCCGGCGGCGGAAACCGCGCCTGCCAAACCTGCCATCATCACGGCTGCCAATAATTTTTTCATCTTCCTGCTCCTTTAATATCAGACGGGGAATGTGCTTAATCTTACATACAAATACTGCTCGGAAATTTGATGTAGATTAAGTGAATAATAAATACTAATCCTAAAGGATTACAAATCCTGCTGCAAGCGTTTTACCCGAACAGGGCGGACAGCCAAACCGCCGCCAACATCAGCATGGCAACCAGTTGTGCGGCAGAACCTGCATCTTTGGCGCGTTTGGCCAGCTCGTGTTTTTCGGTCGAAGTATGATCGACGGCGGCTTCGACGGCGGTGTTGAACAGTTCGACAATGACCGACACAAAAGACGCGATAATCAACGGCAGGCGGACGGCGGTTTCGGAAACCCAAAAAAATGCCGCGCACACCAGCAGCGCGTTCAGCCACAAAACCTGACGGAATGCCGCTTCGTAACGGTAGGCGGCGGCGATGCCGTCTATCGAATAGCCGAATGCGTTGATGACGCGCCTGATGCCGCTTTTGCCTTTTTTTTCTGCCGCGTAGGAGGAAGGTTCCATCGGTATCCTTTCAAAATGTCCTCAATATATGCCGTCTGAAAACGGGGCGGAGGGGTGTCCGTACGGCATTAAGCGCATCCCTGCCGGCTGAGGGAAAACCCTGCCTGCCCGAACAAACCAAGCGGTTACGAAGCAAAAGCCTTTCAGACGGCATCGGTTTAACGTACCGACCACGCGGCAACGGCATCGGCAAACATTGCCGCCACGTCGAAACTTTTTTGTTTCATAATTTCTTGGAATCCGGTCGGGCTGGTTACGTTGACTTCGGTCAGGTTGCTGCCGATAACGTCCAAACCGGCCAGCAGGATGCCGCTCCGTTTAAGCTCGGGAGCCAGAGTCTCTGCAATTTCCCGGTCGCGTCCGTCCAATTCCTGCGCCACACCGCGCCCGCCTGCCGCCAGATTGCCGCGTGTTTCGCCGTTTTGCGGGATACGCGCCAAAGCATAGGGGACGACTTCGCCGCCGATAATCAAGATGCGTTTGTCACCGTGTACGATTTCGGGAATGTAGCGTTGCGCCATAATGGTGCGGGAATCAAACCGCATCAGGGTTTCGAGGATGCTGCCGATGTTGGGGTCTTTTTCGGTCAGGCGGAAGATGCCCATGCCGCCCATGCCGTCGAGCGGTTTGACGATGATGTCGCCGTGTTCTTTCAAAAATGCGCGGACATCGGCGGAACGGGTCGTTACCAGCGTGGGCGCGGTAAAGCGGCTGAAATTCAAAATCGCCAGTTTTTCGTTAAAGTCGCGCATCGCCCGTCCGCTGTTGAACACTTTCGCGCCCTGCTGTTCCGCCAGCGTCAGTAATTGGGTGGAGTAAAGGTATTGCATATCGAACGGCGGATCGGTACGCATAATCACGGCATCAAATGCTTTTAATGCCGTCTGAACTTTGTCCGCCGCTTTAAACCATTCATGGTCATCATCGTTTTTTGCACCCGAAAATTCAAATGCCGATGCCTGTGCCGTTACCAAACCGCCGTTTACAGACAATTCCCCGCTCAAGGTATGAAACAGCCGCCAGCCGCGTTTTGCCATTTCCCGCATCATCGCGTAGGTGGTGTCTTTGTAGGTTTTGAAACTTGCCATCGGGTCGGCGATAAAGAGGACTTTCATCATATTTCCTTTCCGGTGTGCCGAATGTGCCGCATTTCGCGGGTAAAGGAGAAATGCCGCCCGAACAATATTCAGACGGCAAGGATGGGGTTTACTTAGGCTGCCAAGAATCTTTCAACGTCACCGTGCGGTTAAACACCGGCGTGTCTTTGCCGTGGTCTTGGCGGTCGGTCACAAAATAGCCGATACGCTCGAACTGCCAACGGCTTTCCGCCGGCAAATCTTTCGCGGCAGGTTCGGCGTAAGCAGTGATTTCCTTAACGGATTCCGGATTGAGGAAATCGGTAAACGGCAGGTATTCGCCGTCTTCGCCGCGCACGGCATCGGGACGCTCGACGGTAAAGAGGCGGTCGTACAGACGGACTTTGATTTCGGCGGCGTGTTCGGCGGAAACCCAGTGAATCACGCCTTTAACTTTGCGGCCTTCTGGATTTTTGCCCAAGGTGTCGTGGTCGATGCTGCATTTGAGTTCAACCACATTGCCTGCTTCGTCTTTGACGACTTCACCGCACTTGATGACATAGCCGTGGCGCAAGCGTACTTCGCCGCCGGGAATCAGACGCTTGAAGCCTTTGGGCGGATTTTCGGCAAAGTCGTCGGCTTCGATGTAGATGGTTTGTGAAACAGGTACTTCGCGATCGCCCATTTCTTCGTGGTTCGGATGGAACGCGGCACGGCGGCTTTGGGTTTTGCCGGCTTGAAAGTTGGTCAGGGTCACTTTGAGCGGGTTCAAAACCGCCATCAGGCGCGGGGCGGAGTTTTCCAGCTCTTCGCGAATCGCACCCTCCAACACGCTCATGTCGACGATGTTTTCAGATTTGGAAATACCGGCGCGTTTGGCAAACAGGCGCACCCCTTCGGGCGTGTAGCCGCGGCGGCGCATACCGGAAATGGTCGGCATACGCGGATCATCCCAGCCGGAAACGTGTTTTTCCACAACCAACTGATTCAATTTCCGTTTGGAGGTAATGGTGTACAAAAGCTCCAAACGGGAAAACTCGTATTGGCGCGGACGGGTGGCGTGCGGCGCGGGGATGTTGTCCAACACCCAGTCGTAAAGCGGACGGTGCGCTTCAAATTCGAGCGTGCACAAGGAATGCGTGATGCCTTCGATGGCATCGGAAATGCAATGCGTGTAATCGTACATCGGGTAGATGCACCATTTGTCGCCGGTGTTGTGGTGATGGGCGCGGCGGATGCGGTAGATGACGGGATCGCGCATATTGATGTTGCCTGCCGCCATGTCGATTTTCAGGCGCAGGGTTTTGCTGCCGTCGGGGAACTCGCCGTTTTTCATACGCGTGAACAGGTCGAGGTTTTCTTCGATACTGCGGTCGCGGTAAGGGCTGTTTTTACCCGCTTCGGTCAGCGTACCGCGGTATTCTCGCATTTCTTCGGGCGTCAAATCATCGACATACGCTTTGCCGTCTTTGATTAAACCGACGGCGTAGTCATAAAGCCGGTCGAAATAGTCGGAAGCGAAACGCGGTTCGCCCGCCCAATGGAAACCGAGCCACTCGACGTCTTCTTTGATGGCGTTGACGTATTCGTCGTTTTCTTTTTCCGGGTTGGTGTCGTCGAAACGCAGGTTGCACAAACCGTCGTAAATATACGCCAAACCGAAGTTCAGGCAGATGGATTTGGCGTGTCCGATATGTAAATAGCCGTTGGGTTCGGGCGGAAAACGGGTTTGGACGGCTTCGTGTTTGCCGCTTTTGAGGTCGTCTTCGATGATGGTGCGGATGAAATGGTTGTCCGCGAATTGGTCTTTATTGAGCATGGTTTTCTTTAAACAGATGGCTTCAGACGGCATTGGGGCGGTTCCGTATGCCGTCTGAAGCGGTTTGATGATGTGTTTATTGTACCCGACTTGCGCGCTTTGACATAGCGTTCAGACGGCATCGGCAATCAGGCATTCCACCCCCGCCTCTTTCAGCATCTTCTGCATCGCGGTATCAGGCAACCTGTCGGTAAATACTTTGTCAAACGCCGTAATGCCGCCGAGCCTGACCAGCGCGTTGCTGCGGAATTTGCTGTGATCCACGCCGAGAAAACGGACGCGCGCGTTGGCAATCATCGCCTGCATGACGCTGACTTCCTTGTAATCGTAATCCAAAAGCGAACCGTCGCTTTCCACGCCGTGCGTGCTCATCACGGCATAATCGACTTTGAACTGGTTGATAAAGTCGACGGTCGCCACGCCGGTAATACCGCCGTCCAAAGGGCGGACGACGCCGGATGTGATGATGACCGTGTAATCCGTACGTGCCGAAACGACGGAGGCGACGTGGATATTGTTGGTAATAATCCGCAGGCTGCTGCGCCGCTTCACCAGCTCTGATGCCACGGCTTCCATGGTCGTACCGATACTGACGAACAGCGACGAACCGTCGGGGATGTGTTCCGCAATCAGCCGGGCAATGGCGTTTTTTTCGTTTTGACACCGGGTTTGGCGGTCGGCGGGCAGACCCTCCGGCAAGTTTCCGCCCGAAGATGCGCCGCCGTGATGGCGTTTCAGGCTGCCGCCCTCCTCCAACTCGCGGATGTCGCAACGTATCGTCTGCGGGGTAACGTCCAATGCGGCGGCAAGCTCGTCCACCGACATAAACTGATGCCGGCGGACAAGGCTTAAAATCTCTCCATGCCTTTGGATTTTCGGTTTCATCGTTTTTTGCTTCCTTGCATCGGGATGCCGATTTTACCGCGTTCAGCCCAGCGTGGAAAACACCACCATCAGAAACGGGGCGGCGATATTGACCACCACGCCGAAGCTGACCGCTACCGGCACGACTTCCAAACCGCCCGCACCCTGAATTACGGGCAATGTGAAATCCATACTGGTCGCGCCGCCGACCCCCACCGCCGCATCCGGAAAACGCTTCATCAGCAGCGGAATAAATGCCAGTGCAAACAGCTCTCGTGCCAAATCGTTCAGCAGCATGATGCTGCCCCATACCGCCCCGTAAGCCTCGGTCATTACCAAACCCGAGAGGGAATACCAACCGAAGCCGGAAGCCATCGCCAAACCTTTCGTCCACGACACACCATCTGCCGATGCGGCAAACAGCAGCCCGCCTGAAAGAGATGACAATATAAACCAAACCGACAGCCGGATGCCCCGCCGGTTAAGCAAAACCTGCCGCAACGATACGCCGCTACTTTTGAGCTGTACGCCGATGAGGAACACCAGCAGCATCAGGCAGTACATACCCGCGTTTTCAGACGGCATCCAAATATCGCACATCAATTTGCCGGACACAAAACCGATCAGTACGCATCCGAGCTGCCTCACACTGCCCGACACGCCGACCGAAACGCCCTTCCCTTTTCCCCCTATCCGCCACGGGGACAACTTTCCCAACACTGCCAAGGCAAGCAGGTTCGCCCCTACCGTACAAACAAACAGCCACAGAACCGTCAACGCCATATCGCCCAACCGCGAACCCAAATCCTCCACGCGCGACAACGATACGCCGATCAGCAGCAGCACGGCATACACCAAAACCGACAGCACCTTGTCCGAAGCGGGCAGGTAAGGCTTGGGAACACGGATAAAAAATCCGGCAAACATCGGTACCAATACCGAAAACAACGTCATCAGGCTGCTCATCCCCTACCCTCCTTTATTGCCGCATGATATGTGCGGCTTAAAAATTGCCGTCTGAAAATTGCAGATACCCGCATCCATATTTCAGACGGCATCAGGTTCGCCATTAAAAAACCGCCTGAAGGTTCAGGCGGCTTATCCGCTCCGGCATTCAATCTTCCAAAGTCTTTTCCAAACGCTCCATACAGTTGCCCAAATGGCGGCGCAGGATTTTGACCACGCGGTTGCGCCTGCCCGCCAGCAGCAGGTCGAGGATTTCGCGGTGTTCGGAATGCGTATGCGTATTGATGGCGTGTTTTTTCTCACGATGCACGCCCGCCACGGCGACAATCAGGGAAGACCGCGCGCACAGCGTGTTCATAATGTCGAACAGCACATCGTTGCCCACCAGGCGCGCCAGTTCGACGTGGAAGGCATTGGACAGGCGGTTCCAGCCGACGCGGTCGCCCCTGCCGGAGGCCTCTTCTTCGCACCTTATCATCGCATAAAGCGGCTTGAGGCGCGTTTCCAAATCCGGCAGGCCGGCGAGGATGTTCAAAATCATCGTCTCCATTTCGATGCGCGCATTGAACACATCCTGCATTTCTTTCAAATCGGGAACGTGGACGAACGCGCCCCTGTTGGGTTGCAAATCGACAATCTTGTCGTGCGCCAAAAGCGACAGCGCGCCGCGGACGGTGTTGCGCGAACACACCATCTGACGGCAAAGTTCGGATTCGGTCAGCTTTTTGCCGGGCAGCAGCACCTGATCGGTAATGCCGTCCAAAATCAGGGCGTAAACACGGAACAGCTCCGAATCGTGCCGCTCTTCGAGAATCAGGGAAGACGTGGTCGGCGCATGGATAATGTCGTCGTTTTCAAAGTTCATGATGTTTTCCGTATTTTTACGCTTTCAAATTTTTTAAGATGTTTTAAGACGGCTGTGTTTCAAATCGTGTAGGAGAAATTAAAGTATAGTGGATTAAATTTAAATCAGTACAAGGCGACGAAGCCGCAGACAGTACAAATAGTACGGCAAGGCGAGGTAATGCCGTACTGGTTTTTGTTAATCCACTATATTGCACAAATTTATTTTAATTCAATAAATTAATATATGGCTTAAAATAACGGGATTCCCGCCTTCCGCCCGCCCGCAAAATCAGGCGGGCATCATTTTAAAACGCGGCATTTAAAATTTGACCGAAAATTGTTGACAATCCGGAATCAAGCCTGCACAATACCCCGACAAGTCCAAGTATTATAAAGGCTGAATAAAGAGGAAACAGCAGGCAGATATATTCGGGAGGTGCAGTCCGAATATATCTGCTTTTCTATGCGCCTCCGGATTGCCTGCCGCACCTTTCCCCTTCAGACGGCATCAGCCGTTTCCCCATAATGCCGCCCGATGCCTATTTCTCCGCCCCGGCAATTTCAAAACTGTGGGTAATCTTTGCCGCTTTGCCCAACATAATCGAAGCCGAACAGTATTTTTCGGCAGACATCTGAACGGCGCGCTCAATGGCCGATTCTTTCAAATCATGCCCGATTACCTTGAAATGGATGTGGATTTCGGTAAACACGCGCGGCGCATCGTCCGCCCGTTTCGCCGTAACCGTCGCACGGCAGTCAGTCACTTTCTGACGCTGTTTTTCGGCAATCATCACCACATCGATGCTCGAACAGCCCGCCACCCCCAACAGCAGCATTTCCAAAGGGCTGGGCCCGCGCTTGGCCGCGCCTTCTGCCGCCGATCCCTCCATAACGACGCTGTGCCCGCCTTCCGCCGTGCCGACAAAACACATTCCGTCTATCCATTTTGATGTAACCTGCATGGTGTCATTCCCGAAAATAGCGTTAAAACCGCTTTGCATATGGCGTTATTGTAAACAATTTCAAGCGGCTTATACAGAAATATGGACAAAACGGCAAAAAACCGCCTGAAAACCGATTTACGGTTTGGCGGCCTGTCCGTTGATCTGCACCGATTTGAGCTTCAGCGTATAGGTTTTGCCGTCGTCGGTATAGCCGATTTGTGCCGGAATATTGTTCAGGGACGGTGCGAAGAAATACGTTACCGTATCGTCGCCGCGCCGCACCCGATATTTGACGACTTCGGTTTCCACGCCGCCTATGCTGTATTTTCCCGTACCCGCCTTATTCAGGCCGCCGACGGAATAAAGTTTTTTGCCGTTGGTGATTTTCAGACCCGGGGGGAGTTTCGCGTCATTTGCCGCCAACTGCCAGGCAAGCGTGAACAAATCCATAGCCTTGGGGCTTTGCTCGGTTTTGCTCTCGCCCGCTTTGCCGTAGGTTACGCTGCCGTCGGCGAATTTGGCTTCCGCATACAGTTTGCCCCTGCGTATGTCTTTATAGTAGGCAGGGTGCAGGGTATTGCCGACAACCGTACCGCCGGACTCGAAACGGATATTGTATAGCGGCACTTTAATCGTCGAAACGATTTTGTAAGCATTGCCGCTGCGTTCAAATGTCATCGTGGCGGGAATGCCGTAGCTGCCGGAATAGTGCAGCACGGCGGATTGGGGTAGCCTTGCCGCATACGCGCACGGCAGGGCGGCGGACAAAATGGCGGCGGAAAATATATTTTTAAAAGTCTTCATCATTTGCTCCCGCCCGGTTTACGCCGTCAGGAAACGGGCGGCATCGGCGTTTTCCGAATTTCTGACACGGTTTCCCTCGATAATCAGGCGGCCGGCGGCAAAATCGGCAACGGCTTTCGGATAGAGTTTGTGTTCGACAGCCAAAACCCGGGCGGCAACATCGTCTGCCGTATCGCCGTCAAGTATCGGCACAATCCCTTGCGATACAATCTGGCCGCAATCCAGCTCGACCGTAACGAAATGAATCGTACAGCCGGCAACGCGGCAACCTGCTTCCAAAGCGCGTTCGTGCGTATGAAGCCCGGTGAACGAGGGCAGGATGGACGGATGGATGTTCATCAGCCTGCCTTCGTAATGGGCGCAGAACTCAGGGGTCAGAATCCGCATAAAACCTGCCAAAACCACCAAATCGGGTTGATATGCGTCGATTTTTTCCATCATGGCCGTATCGAAGGCAAGTCGTGATTCAAAGTTTTTATGATTCAGGCTCTCGGTCGGGATGCCGCGTTCGGCCGCCCATTGCAAACCGGCAGCCGTTTCGCTGTTGCTCAACACGGCGGCAATGCGGACGTTGGGAATGGCGGCATTGACGATTGCCTGCATATTGCTGCCGCGTCCGGAAATCAGGATGACGATGTTTTTCATAATGGTGCGCTTTTGAAAGGGATGCCGTCTGAACCGCTGTTTGGTGGCTTCAGACGGCATTTGCCGTAAAAATGCCCGAAAACCTGTTTCGGGCATGGATTCGGACTTAATTTACTTTTTTGATGTCGACTTGATCCGGCTGCTTGGCGGGCGCGTTTTCGGGTGCGCCGATTTTGACCAGTTTCACGTCAAATACCAAAGTGGCGTTCGGACCGATTTTTTCGCCCGCACCCTGTTCGCGGTAGGCAAGGTTGGACGGGATGTAGAACGTGGCTTCGCCGCCTTCTTTCAGAAGCCGTACGCCTTCGGTCCAACCCGGAATCACTTGGCTCAAAGGGAAGGTGGCCGGGCCGCCGTTGGCTTTGCTGCTGTCGAATACGGTACCGTCAATCAGGCGGCCTTCGTATTCCACGGTAACGATGTCGTCTTTTGTCGGCTGTTTGCCTTCACCCTGTTTGGTGATTTTGTACTGCAGACCGGAAGCAGTGGTCTTCACGCCGTCTTTGGCGGCATTTTCCTTCAGGAAGGCTTCGCCTTTTTCTTTGTTGGCCTTCGCATCCGCCTTGTGTTTTTCTACGGCTTTAGCCTGCTGCTCCTGCAGGAATTTCATCATCACTTCCTGGGCCTGCTCTTCGGTCATTTTGATTTCTTTGCCGTCATACACTGCCTGCATGGCATCGGTAAAGACTTTCAAATCGATTTCCGCGCCCTGTTCCTTCATTTGTTTCAGGGAGCGTCCGATGTCCACGCCCATCGCATAGCTTGCCTGCTGCATCGTGCCGCCGATTGAAGAGGTGTCGCCCTGCGCGGCAGAAGCGGCGGCAGGTTCGGATGCAGATGCGGGGGCGGCTTCTTTTTTGCCGCAGGCGGAAAGCGCCAAAGCGGCGGAAAGGGTCAGTGCGCTGATTTTGAAAATGGTGTTCATGATGGATCTTCGCTGTCGATAAAGTCGGAAAAACGGGATTATAGCCGAGTTTGAATGTTTCAACACACAGGATGGCACATAAAGCGTCAATCTGTGTGTTGCCCTGTTTTGGAAGGGATTGAACCTTCCAAAATAAGGTTTGATTCTACCGCCCCGAAGGACAGATGTCCAAGTGGCGGGGTTCAACCGATAAGGAAATTTTAATCAAATAGAATCAAGCCTGTTTAAATTTTGTAAATGCGGCATTTCAGACGGCATTTCATGCCTTGCCCTCCATGCCGTGATGTTCGATGGCAAAACCGCTTCGGCGGTAGGCGGTAAAGCGTTCGCGCGCATCGGCGAGATCTTCCAGGCTGTTGCCGACGATTTCCAAAACGCGCGCGGGCAAGACCGAAGCGGTGTTCCAAAAACCGTCGGACAGGTTCAAAACGGCCATGCCTTCGGGAATTCGGGGCAGATTGCCGTCGCAGGCAAGCAGGACGGATGTGTCAGACGGCATGGCTTCTTCCGTTTCCCAAATTTCGTGCGGAATAAAACTCTCGGCCTCGTATTGCCAAAGCATTTTGTCCAATTCCTGAAGCCGCCCGAACGAGTCGGACCACACCAGTATCCTGCCGCCGTCTCGGATAGCGCGCGCAATCAACCGACAGGTAAAAAGGGGGATTTGGTCAACATGGGTATAAAAGGTAACTTTCGGCATATTGTTTGAGCATTTGACAGGATGATGCCGTCTGAAAAGCTTCAGACGGCATTGTGGCAAAATTAAAGATTCCGCAGATAGTTCATCAGCAGCGGTACGGGGCGGCCGGTCGCACCTTTTTCCGCTCCGGATTTCCACGCCGTACCCGCGATGTCAAGGTGCGCCCACGGGTAGCCTTCGGTGAAATAGGACAGGAATGTTGCGGCGGTAATCGTGCCCGCGCCGGGCGTGCCGATATTGGGGATGTCGGCAAAGTTGGATTTGAGCTGGTCTTTGTAGGTTTCAAAGAGCGGCAGTTGCCACGCTTTGTCGTCCACGTTGTAGGAAGCGGCAAGCAGGCTGTCGATCAAATCCTGATTATTGCCCATCACGCCGCTGACATCGTGCCCCAAGGCGACGATGCACGCGCCGGTCAGGGTGGCGACATCGATGACGGCTTTGGGTTTGAACTGCTCGGCGTAAGTGAGCGCGTCGCACAAAATCAGACGGCCTTCGGCATCGGTGTTCAACACTTCAATCGTCAGCCCTTTCATACTTTTCACAACATCGCCCGGTTTGTTGGCTGCACCGGAAGGCATGTTTTCACAAGTGGCGACGATGGCAATCAGATTGATCGGCAGTTGCAGTTTGACGGCGGCGCAGAAGGTACTGATGACGGTTGCCGCGCCGCACATGTCAAACTTCATTTCGTCCATGTTCAGGCCGGGTTTGAGGGAAATGCCGCCGGTGTCGAAGGTAATGCCTTTGCCGACCAATACCACAGGCGCGGCTTCTTTGTCGGCCGCACCGAAATAGCTCAGTTCAACCAAATATGGGTCTTCGACGCTGCCTTTGGCAACCGACCAAAACGAACCCATGTTTTCTTTGATGTAGTCTTTTTCGATGATTTTGGCGTGCGCGCCCAGTTTCTCGGCTTCGGCTTTGGCGGTACGTGCGAGGAACTCAGGCGTGCATTCGTTCGGTGCGGCATTGCCTAAGTCGCGGCAGAGGCTTTGTCCGTAAACTTGTGCTTCGGCAACGCGCAGGGCTTCTTTGACGGCGGCTTCGTGTGCGCTGTGGAACACGGCTTGCGAAAATTTGGCGGGCTTGGCTTCTTTTTTGTAGCGGTCGAAACGATATGCAGCGTTGCCGAACGCGATGGCAAAAGCTTCGGCAACGGCTGCTGCTTGCGCCTCATCAAAGGCGTGAACGTCCACATTGACCGTTTCTTGATTTTGCGCCCATTTGGCGGCTTCGGCGGCGGCTTTGTTCAGCGCGGCGCGGTCGGTTTTTTCGAGGCGGACGACGGCGACTGCCTGCAAACCGTTGTCCGTCGGGATTTTGGTGTCGGAAAAATTCTGACCCTCTTCCAAAGCAGAGAAGAGCGCATGTGCGGCGGTGTTGTGCTCGGGTGCTTTGTCGGCACAGACAAATAACTGCGCGCCTGCCTGCTGTTCCTGCAAGATTTCGGTTTTTGTGCTAAATTCCACGTTTATTCTCCTGATTGAGACGGTTGTCGGTAGTTTTCAGACGGCCTTTCGCTCAAAAGACCGTCTGAAGACGGCTGGCACGATTGTACCCCATTTTTTGAAGCACCGTCTGAAACCTTGCGCGGACAATCCGCCTGCGCCGAACCGCTTACCGCCCCCCTGACCGCGATTTTATGATTTATCAAAGAAACCTCATCAAAGAACTCTCTTTTACCGCCGTCGGCATTTTCGTCGTCCTCTTGGCGGTGTTGGTGTCCACGCAGGCGATCAACCTGCTTGGCCGCGCAGCTGACGGGCGTGTCGCCATCGATGCCGTGTTGGCCTTAGTCGGCTTCTGGGTCATCGGTATGACCCCGCTTTTGCTGGTGTTGACCGCATTCATCAGCACGCTGACCGTATTGACCCGCTACTGGCGCGACAGCGAAATGTCGGTCTGGCTATCCTGCGGATTGGCGTTGAAACAGTGGATACGCCCCGTCATGCAGTTTGCCGTGCCGTTTGCCATCCTGATTGCCGTCATGCAGCTTTGGGTGATACCGTGGGCGGAACTGCGCAACCGCGAATATGCCGAAATTTTGAAGCAGAAGCAGGAATTGTCTTTGGTGGAAGCCGGCGAGTTCAATAACTTGGGCAAGCGCAACGGCAGGGTTTATTTCGTCGAAACCTTTGACACCGAATCCGGCATCATGAAAAACCTGTTCCTGCGCGAACAGGACAAAAACGGCGGCGACAACATCATCTTCGCCAAAGAAGGTAACTTCTCGCTGAACGACAACAAACGCACGCTCGAATTGCGCCACGGCTACCGTTACAGCGGCACGCCCGGACGCGCCGACTACAATCAGGTTTCCTTCCAAAAACTCAACCTGATTATCAGCACCACGCCCAAACTTATCGACCCCGTTTCCCACCGCCGCACCATTTCGACCGCCCAACTGATTGGCAGCAGCAATCCGCAACATCAGGCAGAATTGATGTGGCGCATCTCGCTGACCGTCAGCGTCCTCCTGCTCTGCCTACTCGCCGTGCCGCTTTCCTATTTCAACCCGCGCAGCGGACATACCTACAATATCTTGATTGCCATCGGTTTGTTTTTAATTTACCAAAACGGGCTGACCCTGCTTTTTGAAGCCGTGGAAGACGGCAAAATCCATTTTTGGCTCGGACTGCTGCCTATGCACATCATCATGTTCGTCATCGCAATCGTACTTCTGCGCGTCCGCAGTATGCCCAGCCAGCCCTTCTGGCAGGCGGTTGGCAAAAGTCTGACATTGAAAGGCGGAAAATGAACCTGATTTCACGTTACATCATCCGCCAAATGGCGGTTATGGCGGTTTACGCGCTCCTTGCCTTCCTCGCTTTGTACAGCTTTTTTGAAATCCTGTACGAAACCGGCAACCTCGGCAAAGGCAGTTACGGCATATGGGAAATGCTGGGCTACACCGCCCTCAAAATGCCCGCCCGCGCCTACGAACTCATGCCCCTCGCCGTCCTCATCGGCGGACTGGCCTCTCTCAGCCAGCTTGCCGCCGGCAGCGAACTGGCCGTCATCAAAGCCAGCGGCATGAGCACCAAAAAGCTGCTGTTGATTCTGTCTCAGTTCGGTTTTATTTTTGCTATTGCCGCCGTCGCGCTCGGCGAATGGGTTGCGCCCACGCTGAGCCAAAAAGCCGAAAACATCAAAGCCGCCGCCATTAACGGCAAAATCAGCACCGGCCATACCGGCCTTTGGCTGAAAGAAAAAAACAGCATTATCAATGTGCGCGGAATGTTGCCCGACCATACGCTTTTGGGCATCAAAATTTGGGCGCGCAACGATAAAAACGAATTGGCAGAGGCAGTGGAAGCCGATTCCGCCGTTTTGAACAGCGACGGCAGCTGGCAGTTGAAAAACATCCGCCGCAGCATCATGGGTACAGACAAAATCGAAACATCCGCCGCCGCCGAAGAAACTTGGCCGATTGCCGTCAGACGCAACCTGATGGACGTATTGCTCGTCAAGCCCGACCAAATGTCCGTCGGCGAGCTGACCACCTACATCCGCCACCTCCAAAACAACAGCCAAAACACCCAAATCTACGCCATCGCATGGTGGCGTAAACTCGTTTACCCCGTCGCCGCATGGGTCATGGCGCTCGTTGCCTTCGCCTTTACGCCGCAAACCACGCGCCACGGCAATATGGGCTTAAAACTCTTCGGCGGCATCTGTCTCGGATTGCTGTTCCACCTTGCCGGCAGGCTCTTCGGGTTTACCAGCCAACTCTACGGCACCCCACCCTTCCTCGCCGGCGCACTGCCTACCATAGCCTTCGCCTTGCTCGCTGTTTGGCTGATACGCAAACAGGAAAAACGTTGAACAAATGCCGTCCGAACCTCTCTTCAGACGGCATTTGTTTTCATTGACACATTCCCGCAGACATATAGCCGTTCCCTATTATAGTGGATTAAATTTAAACCGGTACGGCGTTGCCTCGCCTTGCCGTACTATTTGTACTGTCTGCGGCTTCGCCGCCTTGTCCTGATTTAAATTTAATCCACTATACATTACCTGTCATAACAGTTCCATTTTTGTTAAAACTAGTCTATGATAGCGGTACAAATGTTGTTTACAATATTTAACGCAGATCATTTGCAACCCGACAAAAGAAAAACGGAAAAAGGAACAAAGAGATGTTAGAAGCCTATCGTAAAGCCGCCGCCGAGCGCGCCGCCCTCGGCATTCCCGCCCTCCCTTTGAATGCGCAGCAAACCGCCGATTTGGTTGAGCTGCTGAAAAACCCGCCCGCAGGCGAAGGCGAGTTCTTGGTCGAGCTGCTTGCCCACCGTGTTCCGCCCGGTGTGGACGATGCCGCCAAAGTCAAAGCCTCATTCCTGGCTGCCGTTGCCGAAGGCAGCGCATCCAGCCCGCTGGTTTCCCCCAAATATGCGACCGAACTCTTAGGTACGATGCTCGGCGGTTACAATATCCACGCCTTAATCGAACTCTTGGACGACGACAAACTCGCGCCCATTGCCGCCAAAGGCTTGAAACATACGCTTCTGATGTTCGATTCCTTCCACGACGTTCAGGAAAAAGCCGAAAAAGGCAACAAATACGCGCAGGAAGTTTTGCAATCTTGGGCAGATGCCGAATGGTTCGCCTCCCGTGCCAAAGTTCCCGAAAAAATCACCGTTACCGTCTTCAAAGTTGACGGCGAAACCAATACAGACGACCTCTCTCCCGCGCCCGACGCGTGGAGTCGTCCCGATATTCCGCTGCACGCGCTGGCCATGCTGAAAAACCCGCGCGACGGCATCACGCCCGACAAACCGGGCGAAGTCGGTCCGATTAAATTGTTGGAAGAACTCAAAGCCAAAGGCCATCCGGTTGCCTACGTCGGTGACGTGGTCGGTACCGGTTCTTCACGCAAATCCGCGACCAACTCCGTCATTTGGCATACCGGCGAAGACATCCCGTTCGTGCCGAACAAACGCTTCGGCGGCGTGTGCTTGGGCGGTAAAATCGCGCCGATTTTCTTCAACACTCAAGAAGACTCCGGCGCGCTGCCGATTGAAGTCGATGTTTCCGCGCTGAAAATGGGCGATGTCGTCAATATCCTTCCTTATGAAGGTAAAATCGTGAAAAACGGCGAGACTGTTGCCGAGTTTGAATTGAAATCACAAGTATTGCTGGACGAAGTGCAAGCCGGCGGCCGTATCAACCTGATTATCGGTCGCGGTCTGACCGCCAAAGCGCGCGAAGCCCTGAAACTGCCTGCCTCTACTGCATTCCGCCTGCCGCAAGCGCCTGCCGAAAGCAAAGTCGGTTTCACCTTGGCGCAAAAAATGGTCGGTCGCGCCTGCGGTCTGCCCGAAGGACAAGGCGTGCGTCCGGGTACTTACTGCGAACCGCGCATGACGACGGTCGGCTCGCAAGATACGACCGGGCCGATGACCCGCGACGAGTTGAAAGACTTGGCTTGTTTGGGCTTCTCCGCCGATATGGTGATGCAGTCTTTCTGCCACACCGCTGCCTATCCGAAACCTGTCGATGTAAAAACCCATAAAGAACTGCCCGCCTTTATTTCTACCCGTGGCGGCGTGTCCCTGCGTCCGGGCGACGGCGTCATCCACTCGTGGCTCAACCGCCTGCTGTTGCCTGATACAGTCGGTACAGGCGGCGACAGCCACACCCGTTTCCCCATCGGTATTTCCTTCCCCGCAGGTTCAGGCTTGGTCGCTTTTGCCGCCGCAACGGGCGTAATACCGCTCGATATGCCCGAGTCCGTATTGGTACGTTTCAGCGGCAAGCTGCAACCGGGCGTAACCCTGCGCGATTTGGTGAACGCCATCCCGCTTTACGCGATTAAACAAGGTTTGCTGACCGTTGCCAAAGCCGGTAAGAAAAACATCTTCTCCGGCCGCATCCTCGAAATCGAAGGCCTGCCCGATTTGAAAGTGGAACAAGCCTTTGAATTGACCGACGCATCCGCCGAACGCTCCGCCGCCGGCTGTACCGTGAAGCTCAATAAAGAGCCGATTATCGAGTACATGAAATCCAACGTCGTGTTGATGAAAAATATGATTGCCAACGGCTATCAAGATCCGCGCGCTTTGGAACGCCGCATCAAAGCTATGGAAAAATGGCTGGCAAATCCCGAGTTGCTCGAAGCGGATAAAGATGCCGAATACGCCGCCGTGATTGAAATCAACATGGACGACATCAAAGAGCCGATTATCGCCTGCCCGAACGACCCGGACGACGTATGCTTTATGTCCGAACGCTCCGGCACCAAAATCGACGAAGTGTTCATCGGTTCTTGTATGACCAACATCGGCCACTTCCGCGCCGCCTCCAAACTTTTGGAAGGCAAGAGCGACATCCCCGTCCGCCTGTGGGTAGCGCCGCCGACCAAAATGGACGCGAAAGAGTTGTCCGACGAAGGTCACTACGGCGTACTCGGCCGCGCCGGCGCGCGTATGGAAATGCCGGGCTGTTCGTTGTGTATGGGTAACCAAGCCCAAGTACGCGAAGGTGCAACTGTCATGTCCACTTCGACCCGCAACTTCCCGAACCGCTTGGGTAAAAACACCTTCGTTTACCTCGGCTCGGCAGAGTTGGCGGCGATTTGCTCCAAACTGGGTAAAATCCCGACCGTTGAAGAATATCAAGCCAATATCGGCATCATCAACGAACAGGGCGATAAAATCTACCGCTATATGAACTTCAACGAAATCGACAGCTACAACGAAGTAGCCGAGACCGTGAATGTTTGATCCCCGTCATCCGTATGGAGTAAGGGATTGACCGCAATGCCGTCTGAACAACCTTCAGACGGCATTGCAACATTCCGCTAACCCTTCTTTCCGCAAACGCTGCAAATACGGCGTTCACGCCCCCACATAAAGGAAACGACAGTGAACCTGAAAAACCGCCATTTTCTGAAACTTTTGGACTTCACGCCGGAAGAAATCACCGCCTACCTCGACCTTGCCGCCGAGTTGAAAGACGCCAAAAAGGCAGGGCGCGAGATTCAGCGGATGAAAGGGAAAAACATCGCCCTGATTTTTGAAAAAACATCCACGCGCACACGCTGTGCGTTTGAAGTCGCCGCACGCGACCAAGGCGCGGATGCAACCTATCTGGAACCGTCCGCCAGCCAAATCGGGCACAAAGAAAGCATCAAAGACACGGCGCGCGTCTTAGGCAGAATGTACGATGCCATCGAATATCGCGGCTTCGCTCAGGAAACTGTCGAAGAATTGGCAAAATATGCGGGCGTACCCGTGTTCAACGGGCTGACCAACGAGTTCCATCCCACACAAATGCTTGCCGACGCACTGACTATGCGCGAACACAGCGGCAAACCTTTGAACCAAACCGCGTTTGCCTACGTCGGCGACGCGCGTTACAACATGGGCAATTCCCTGCTGATTTTAGGGGCAAAATTGGGGATGGACGTGCGTATCGGCGCACCTCAAAGCCTGTGGCCGTCTGAAGGCATTATCGCCGCCGCACACGCCGCCGCCAAAGAAACCGGTGCAAAAATTACCCTGACCGAAAACGCGCATGAAGCCGTCAAAGGTGTCGGTTTCATTCATACTGACGTATGGGTCAGCATGGGCGAGCCGAAAGAAGTCTGGCAGGAACGCATCGATTTGCTGAAAGATTACCGCGTTACGCCCGAACTGATGGCGGCATCGGGCAATCCGCAAGTCAAATTCATGCACTGCCTGCCCGCCTTCCACAACCGCGAAACCAAAGTCGGCGAATGGATTTACGAAACCTTCGGGCTGAACGGTGTGGAAGTTACAGAAGAAGTATTCGAAAGTCCGGCCGGCATCGTGTTCGATCAGGCGGAAAACCGTATGCACACGATTAAAGCGGTAATGGTCGCGGCTCTGGGCGACTGACAGAACTGTGCCTGTTTAAATTCATCCGCAACACAGATACCGTCCGAACACGATGTTCAGACGGTATCCATATAACAAACTGCCTACACGATGTGTAGGCAGTCCCGTTTGAAAACAATCAGTTTTTGTCTTGGTCAACCAATTTGTTGGCCGTAATCCAAGGCATCATGGCACGCAGTCGTGCGCCGACTTTTTCAACTTGGTGGTCGGCATTCAAACGGCGGCGGGCAGTCATAGACGCGTAGTTGACATTACCCTCTTGGATAAACATTTTTGCGTATTCGCCGGTTTGGATGCGTTTCAGGGCATTGCGCATGGCTTCTTTGCTGGAAGCATTGACCACTTCAGGGCCGGTAACGTATTCGCCGTACTCCGCATTGTTGGAAATGGAGTAGTTCATATTGGCAATACCGCCTTCGAAAATCAGGTCAACGATCAGTTTCATTTCGTGCAGGCATTCGAAGTAAGCCATTTCAGGCGCGTAACCGGCTTCGGTCAGGGTTTCAAAACCTGCTTTGATCAACTCGGCCACGCCACCGCACAATACGGCTTGTTCGCCGAACAGATCGGTTTCGGTTTCTTCGCGGAAAGTGGTTTCAATCACACCGCCTTTGGTGCCGCCGTTGGCAGCCGCATAAGACAGGGCGATGTCTTTGGCCTTGCCGGAATTGTCTTGGTAAACGGCAATCAGAGAAGGCACGCCGCCGCCGCGTTTGTATTCACTGCGTACGGTATGACCCGGACCTTTGGGGGCAACCATAATCACGTCCAAGTCGGCACGCGGAACGATTTGGTTGTAGTGCACGTTGAAGCCGTGTGCAAATGCCAGCGTCGCGCCTTCTTTCAAATTGGCTGCAACTTCGGCGTGATAGACGGCAGGCATGGTTTCGTCAGGCAGCAGCAGCATAACGACATCGGCTTCTTTGGTCGCTTCAGCAACGGTTTTAACAACATGGCCGGCTGCTTCGGCTTTTTTCCAAGAAGAGCCGTGGCGCAGACCGATCACCACGTTTACACCCGAATCTTTCAGGTTGGCAGCATGGGCATGACCTTGCGAACCGTAACCGATGATGGCAACGGTTTTGCCTTTGATCAGGGACAGATCGGCATCTTTATCGTAATAGACTTGCATTTGATTTCCTTTAAGGTAAATGGTTGTCGAAGCCTTAAAATGTTGAGCGGCTTCGGACGGGTTAAACAGAGTGTGCCGCTTAAACGGCAACTTCATTCATCAATACGATTTCCAACGCTTCGGTTTTGCCGTCGACGGACTGGACGAAGGCTTGGAAATGCGCGCTGGCATTATGTTCGTCAATAGCTGCTTGGGATTTCCAATTTTCCACGAAAACAAAACGGTTCGGTTTGCCGATTTCCTGATGGAGATTGTAGCTGATGTTGCCCTCTTCCGCACGGCTGGCTTTGACCAGTTCTTTAAACTGTGCTGCCAGTGTTTCCGTGTATTCCGGTTTGACGGTAACCAGTGCGACAATTTTAATGTTCGACATAAATCTCTCCTGCCGTTCGTTTTTCAGACGGCATTCAAATACCATGCCGTCTGAAAGGTTACGGCGTTAAATTTTCAAAATACGCTCACCGCGACCGATGCCGGCCGCACCTGTACGTACGGTTTCCAAAATTTGGGCGCGTCCGACCGTTTCCAAAAAGGAATCCAGCTTGTCGGTCGAGCCGGTAATTTCAATCGTATAGCTGCGGTCGGTTACGTCGATGATGCTGCCCCGGTAGATTTCGGTCAAGCGTAAAAATTCGTCGCGGTCTTTGCCGGCGGCACGGACTTTTACCAACATCAGTTCGCGTTCGACAAAACGGCTTTCGTTCAAATCGACCACTTTAATCACTTCAATCAATTTATTGAGTTGCTTGGTGATTTGTTCGATAACCTGCTCGTCGCCGTGGGTAACGATGGTCATCCGTGACAGGGTTTTGTCTTCGGTCGGCGCAACCGCCAAAGAATCGATATTGTAATCGCGTGCAGAGAACAAACCGACCACGCGGCTCATCGCACCTGATTCGTTTTCGATCAGAACAGATAAGATATGTCGCATTTGCCTCTCCTTACGCCTTTCCGTCCGTACGCATATGCGGCGGAAGTACCATTTCGTCCAAACCTTTGCCGTTGCCGACCATAGGCATCACATTCTGTTTCTGGTCGGTCAGGAAGTCGATAAACACCAGCCTGTCTTTTTGGTTCAATGCTTCCAACAAGGCACCTTCCACATCAGATTTCTTGTCCACGCGGATGCCGATATGGCCGTATGCCTCGGCAAGTTTGACGAAATCGGGCAAAGAATCGAAATAGGTTTCCGACTCTCGACCGCCGTAATATATTTCCTGCCACTGGCGTACCATACCCAGATAACCGTTGTTCAGCGTAATGACGTTAACCGGAATCCGATATTGGAAACAGGTGGACAACTCTTGGATGTTCATCTGGATCGAGCCGTCGCCGGTAATACAGAATACGTCTTGATCCGGGGCGGCAAGTTTTGCACCAATCGCATAAGGCAGACCCACGCCCATCGTACCCAAACCGCCGGAGTTGAGCCATTGGCGCGGACGTTCGAAAGGATAATATTGAGCCGCAAACATTTGATGCTGCCCTACATCCGATGTGATGATTGCCGAATTGCCGGTAATCTCGGCAAGCTTCTGAATCACATATTGGGGCTTGATAATTTCGCTGCCGTTGTCAAACCACAAGCAATCGCGGGAACGCCATTCCTCTATGGTTTTCCACCATTTGCCCAAAGCATCTTCAGACGGCACGGACTCTTGTTTTTGCCACAGCGCAACCATCTCGGACAAAATGTTTTTCACGTCGCCGACAATCGGAATGTCCGCCTTCACGCGTTTGGCGATGCTGGAAGGATCGACATCGATATGGATAACCTTCTTCGCCTTCTCGAAAAATTTGGACGGTACGGAAACCACACGGTCGTCAAAACGCGCACCTACGGCAAGAACGACATCCGCATTCTGCATGGCAAGGTTTGCCTCGTAAGTACCGTGCATACCGAGCATACCGAGGAATTGGCGGTCGCCGGAAGGATAAGCGCCCAAGCCCATCAGCGTACCCGTGCACGGAGCACCCGTCATTCGGACAAATCGGGTCAGCTCTTCAGAAGCATTACCCAACACCACGCCGCCGCCAAAATAGACGACCGGGCGTTTGGCAGATGCCAACATCTGCACGGCCTTTTTAATCTGACCGATATGCCCTTGAACAACCGGTTGATACGAACGGATAAAAATGTCTTCCTGAGGATAGCTGAATTTCGCCATCGCCTGCGTAACATCTTTCGGGACATCAAGCACCACGGGCCCCGGTCGGCCGCTTGCGGCAATTTGGAACGCCTTTTTAATGGTTTCCACCAACTCATTGATGTCCGTAACCAAGAAATTGTGTTTGACGCACGGACGGGTAATACCCACCGTATCAACTTCTTGGAACGCATCCGTACCAATCAGGGAATTGCCTACCTGTCCGCTGATGACCACCATCGGAATCGAATCCGTATAGGCAGTAGCAATACCGGTCAGCGCATTGGTAACGCCCGGGCCGGATGTAACCAATGCCACGCCCACCTTACCGCTGACGCGCGCATACGCATCTGCCGCGTGTACTGCCGCCTGCTCATGGCGGGTAAGAATGTGTTTGAATTTATTGAGTTGGAACAGGGCATCGTAGATTTCGATAACCGCACCGCCGGGATAACCGAAAACGTACTCGACGCCTTCGGCTTTGAGACTCTGCACTATGATTTGCGCGCCTGATAACTGCATAACGACCTCTTTTATACGGTTTCAAACCAATAGGGACAAACCGCTTTGCCACAGCACCTGTAATGCAATTCCACCAAGCAGCGATTTAGGGTACGCGCATTGGGGGAACACGGCAACAGACAGATTATCCAATCAATTGGAAAGGAACACAGAGTTTGTGAAAAAGAGTAAAAACGATAACGCAAACCGACAGTTCAATCAAGAAAAATCTTTCATCTTTTAATATTTTTTGAAAGCGGAGAAATTTTTTTGAAAGCGGAGAAATTATTGATTGATTTTAAAAGAATAAAATCAGGAGTACCTTTTTTGAAAGATGGAAATTGTTGACAGTTTGCATGGGGGCAGATGTGAAAGTATCAAGAATTTTAAAATTTACAGGGTTTCACTCGGGATATTGATTGAACTTGATTTTATTTTTGATATATCAAAAATATTCCCAACCATACTTCCTGAAAATGGCTCATTGCACCGGACGGCATTGACAGAACCAAGAGGGCTAACAACGACTTAAATATATTGATTGTATAGTGGATTAAATTTAAATCAGGACAAAACGACGAAGCCGCAGACAGTACAGATGGTACGGCAAGGCGAGGCAACGCCGTACCGGTTTAAATTTAATCCACTATATTTAGTCTTATCTATTTCATTAAACAGCAATAGACAAAAAAATAACCGCTCCAAAAGCGGTTGTGGTGCCCAGGGTCGGACTCGAACCGACACACCTTGCGGCGGGGGATTTTGAGTCCCCTGCGTCTACCAATTTCGCCACCTGGGCTGGTGAAGAAATTGCCATTATAATGGATTTTGAGATTCTGTAAACCTTTTTTTGAAATTATTTTATCTGTTTTTATTTTGTTTTTGATTTTAAATAGAATTTTTATTATTTTAATCTTACTGTTCTTTCCGCTCCAAAGATTCTGTATGATTCGGCAATTCCTGCCGTACGGACAACGTAAAAAAATACTACATTAAATCTGCCAAACGCGTTAAGATGGAAATATTCAAATTCCGTACGAATCAGGTTTTTCTATTTATTCTTGGGAGATTGTCATGTTTTCCGTACCGCGTTCCTTTTTGCCGGGCGTTTTCGTACTTGCCGCGCTTGCCGCCTGCAAACCTCAAGACAACAGTGCGGCGCAAGCCGCTTCTTCAAGTGCATCCGCGCCGGCTGCGGAAAATGCGGCAAAGCCGCAAACGCGCGGTACGGATATGCGTAAGGAAGACATCGGCGGCGATTTCACGCTGACCGACGGCGAAGGCAAGCCTTTCAGCCTGAGCGATTTGAAAGGCAAGGTCGTGATTCTGTCTTTCGGCTTTACGCACTGTCCCGATGTCTGCCCGACAGAGCTTTTGACGTACAGCGACACTTTGAAGCAGTTGGGCGGGCAGGCTAAGGACGTGAAAGTGGTGTTCGTCAGCATCGATCCGGAACGCGACACGCCTGAAATCATCGGCAAGTATGCCAAACAGTTCAATCCGGACTTTATCGGTCTGACGGCAACGGGCGGTCAAAACCTGCCGGTCATCAAGCAGCAATACCGCGTGGTTTCTGCCAAAATCAATCAAAAAGACGACAGCGAAAACTATTTGGTCGACCACTCTTCCGGTGCGTATCTTATCGATAAAAACGGTGAGGTTGCCATTTTCTCGCCTTACGGAAGCGAGCCGGAAACGATTGCTGCCGATGTAAGGACCCTGCTCTGATAAAACCGTATGCCGTCTGCACCGCCGGTGCCTGTTCAGACGGCATTATTGTTTCAACCGACAAAGGACATCCACACCATGCAGGATAATGCTTTGACCATCGCCTTATCCAAAGGGCGCATTTTTGAGGAGACGCTGCCGCTGCTTGCCGCTGCCGGCATTGCTCCGACTGAAGAGCCCGAAAAATCGCGCAAGCTGATTATCGGGACGAACCATGAAAACATCCGCCTTGTCATTGTCCGCGCAACCGATGTGCCGACTTATGTCCGCTACGGCGCGGCGGACTTCGGCATTGCGGGCAAAGACGTGCTGATCGAACACGGCGGCACGGGGCTTTACCGACCTTTGGATTTGGAGATTGCCAAGTGCCGCATGATGGTTGCTGTGCGTAAAGGGTTTGATTACGAAGCCGCTTCGCAACCCGGATGCCGTCTGAAGATTGCCACGAAGTATCCTGAAATCGCGGCATCTCATTTTGCCGGCAAGGGTGTCCATGTGGACATTATCAAACTGTACGGCTCGATGGAACTTGCGCCGCTGGTCGGCTTGAGCGATGCGATTGTGGACTTGGTTTCGACGGGAAACACCTTGAAGGCAAACGGCTTGGAGGCAGTCGAACACATCGTCGACATTTCCAGCTACCTGGTGGTCAACAAGGCTGCTTTGAAAACGAAATACGCGCTGCTGAAGCCGATTATTCAGTCGTTCGGCGGCGCAGTGAAGGCGAAGTGGGCATTCATTTGAATAAAGATGCGTTTTCAGACGACCCTATCCGTTCCCGCCGACAGGCCGTCTGAAAATATCACCGGCAGTAAACTGTATAGGAGAAGTTAAAATGGTTGCAAAAATAAAAAAATTCTCAGATTCGACCCTTTCCGTTTTGAATAACGGCGAGCGTCGGTTTTATGTCTATTGTCTGACCGACCTGAAAAAAGACAAAATCCTCTACATCGGAAAAGGTTGCGGTAATCGTATCTTCGAGCATGAATGGGTTGCTAGTCGTTCACAAGACCCAGTCTCCGGCGAGGTTATCGATCGGAAACTCAAAGCCATCTCCAAATGCAAGAAACTCGGTCGCTATATCATCAGCTATCATCTGACTGAAGTCGAAGCGCTCGCCGCCGAATCTGCCTTAATTCATTTTGTTAAATCTGTCTTGGGTAAAAAACTCAAAAATAAAATTGCCGGGCATGGTCCGGGTGGTATTAGCGTAGAAGAACTAGATCGCCGCTTTGGATTCTCTTCTCTCCCACTTAGCGAGATTAACCCCGACGGGCTGATTCTCGCCATCAAAATCCACAATGCTTTCGATTTAGATACTGACGAAGAATTAGACTACCTTTTCGACAACCAAGACGATGCCAACCTCAAATCGCGTACGTTGGGCAACTGGGTTATCGGTAAAGATGTTGCTTCAAAAGTGAAATACGTTATCGGCGTTCACACCGGTCTGCAAAACGCTGTTGTCAGTGCGTACGAAGTGGACGGTTTTGAAACAATGACTGAGGAAACCAAAAACGGCAGAAAACAAACCCGTTACCGTTTCCGTACTACCTCTCGTAGCGAAGAGGTATTAGCCAAACTCGGTCTGCAACAAAAATGCCTGCCCGAATTGAAGTTTGGTAGCGGGGGAGGAAAAGCGTATATCAGACCCAAAACCGAGCAAGAGACGCTTCAGACGATCCCAAGTCCCAAAATAACAAAGGAGAATCCCAAATCATGAAAAAACTCAACACCCAATCGCCCGATTTCCAAGCCGGACTCAAAGCCCTGCTGGCTTTTGAAACCGCGCAAAACCCCGAAACCGAACGCATCGTCGCCGACATTTGCGCCGACGTGCAAAAGCGCGGCGATGCGGCTTTGATTGAATACACCAACAAATTCGATCAGACAAACGCTAAAAGCATCGATGATTTAATACTCACGCAAGCCGATTTGAACGCGGCGTTCGAGCGCATTCCGAACGACGTTCAGACAGCATTGCAGACCGCCGCCCGCCGTGTCGAAAGCTACCACCAACGCCAAAAAATGGAATCGTGGAGCTACACCGATGAAGACGGCACGCTGCTGGGGCAACAGATTACCCCGCTTGACCGCGTCGGCATTTACGTCCCAGGCGGCAAGGCGGCATATCCGAGTTCCGTCATCATGAACGCGATGCCCGCCCACGTCGCAGGCGTGAAAGAAATCATTATGGTCGTACCGACACCGAAAGGCGAACGCAACGACATCGTGCTTGCCGCCGCATACGTCGCCGGCGTAACCAAAGTCTTCACCGTCGGCGGCGCGCAAGCCATCGCCGCCCTCGCCTACGGCACGGAAACCATCCCCCAAGTCGATAAAATCACCGGTCCGGGCAACGCCTTCGTCGCCGCCGCCAAACGCCGCGTGTTCGGCGTGGTCGGCATCGACATGGTGGCGGGGCCGTCTGAAATACTGGTCATCGCCGACGGCACGACACCCGCCGATTGGGTGGCGATGGATTTGTTCAGCCAGGCCGAACACGACGAAATTGCCCAAGCCATCCTCATCGGCACGTCGCAAGCGTATCTCGACGAAGTAGAAGCCGCTATGGACAGGCTCATCGAAACCATGCCGCGCCGCGACATCATCGAGGCCTCGCTCGGCAACAGGGGCGCGATGATACTCGTTAAAGACTTGAACGAAGCCTGCGAAATCTCCAACTACATTTCCCCCGAACACTTGGAACTGTCAGTCGAAAACCCGCAGGAATGGGCGAAAAAAATCCGCCATGCCGGCGCGATTTTCATGGGACGCTACACCGGCGAAAGCCTCGGCGACTACTGCGCCGGCCCGAACCATGTGTTGCCCACCAGCCGAACCGCCCGCTTTTCCTCGCCTTTGGGGACATATGATTTCCAAAAACGCTCCAGCCTGATTCAGGTTTCGGAACAGGGCGCGCAAAAATTAGGCGAAACCGCCAGCGTGCTGGCACACGGCGAAAGCCTGACCGCCCACGCACGCGCGGCAGAGTTCCGTATGAAATAATGCCGAAACGGCGTACAGGCATATTCCAACCATTAAGGAAACACGATGAAATCCGTCCGCTCCTTCATCCGCAACGACATCCTCGCCATGTCCGCATACAAAATCACCGATGTTCCGCCCGGTTTTGCCAAACTCGATGCGATGGAAAGCCCCGCCCATCCTTTTGAGGGGCACGAAGCCCTGATGCGGGAATGGCGGGCGCAACTGGCATCCGCCCCCATCCACCTCTATCCCAACCCCTCCGGCTGCGGTTTGCAGGAAGCATTGCGTTCGGCGTTCGACATCCCTGACTGCGCCGCCGTCGCCTTAGGCAACGGTTCGGACGAACTGATACAGTTCATCACCATGCTGACCGCCAAACCCGGCGCGGCAATGTTGGCAGCCGAACCCGGTTTCATCATGTACCGCCACAACGCCGCGCTGTACGGCATGGATTATGTCGGCGTTCCACTGAACGGAGATTTCACCCTCAACCTGCCCGCCGTCCTCGAAGCCGTCAGGAAGCACCGCCCTGCCCTGACCTTTATCGCCTACCCGAACAACCCGACCGGCGTATGTTTCACGCGTGCCGAAATCGAAGCCGCCATCGAAGCTTCAGACGGCATCGTCGTCGTCGACGAAGCCTACGGCGCATTCAACGGCGACAGCTTCCTGCCGCAGGCGGGCAGGATTCCCAACCTGATAGTCTTACGCACCCTCAGCAAAATCGGTTTTGCCGGACTGCGTATCGGTTATGCGACAGGCTGTCCCGAAGTCATCGGCGAACTGCAAAAAATCCTGCCGCCCTACAATATGAACCAACTGAGCCTGACCACCGCCAAACTCGCCCTGCAACACTACGGCATCATTTCTGCCAACATCGACAGCCTGAAAAACGAACGCGAACGGATGTTCGCCGAATTGGGCAAAATATGCCGTCTGAACGCCTTTCCAAGTCAGGCAAACTTCATTACCATACGCGTACCCGATGCCGATTTGTTGTTTGACACACTCAAACAAAACCGCATCCTCGTCAAAAAACTGCACGGCGCACATCCGCTTTTGGAACACTGCCTGCGCATTACCATAGGCAGCTCCGCACAAAACGATGCCGTCCTCGACGTTATCCGCCGGCTCTACCGATAAACCAAACGGAATCCCTATGACCAAGACACAACTCCACCTGAACAACTTCCTGACTCTCGCCCAAGAAGCAGGTTCGCTGCCCAAGCTTGCCAAACTCTGCGGCTACCGTACCCCCGTCGCACTTTACAAACTCAAACAACGCCTTGAAAAGCAGGCAGAAGACCCCGATGCGCGCGGCATCCGTCCCAGCCTGATGGCAAAACTCGAAAAACACACCGGCAAACCCAAAGGCTGGCTCGACAGAAAACACCGCGAACGCACTGTCCCCGAAACCGCCGCAGAAAGCACCGGAACTGCCGAAACCCGAATTGCCGAAACCGCATCTGCTGCCGGCTGCCGCAGCGTTACCGTCAACCGCAATACCTGCGAAACCCAAATCACCGTCTCCATCAACCTCGACGGCAGCGGCAAAAGCAGGCTGGATACCGGCGTTCCCTTCCTCGAACACATGATCGACCAAATCGCCCGCCACGGCATGATTGACATCGACATCAGCTGCAAAGGCGACCTGCACATCGACGACCACCACACCGCCGAAGACATCGGCATCACACTCGGACAAGCAATCCGGCAGGCACTCGGCGACAAAAAAGGCATCCGCCGTTACGGACATTCCTACGTCCCGCTCGACGAAGCCCTCAGCCGCGTCGTCATCGACCTTTCCGGCCGCCCCGGACTCGTGTACAACATCGAATTTACCCGCGCACTAATCGGACGTTTCGATGTCGATTTGTTTGAAGAATTTTTCCACGGCATCGTCAACCACAGCATGATGACCCTGCACATCGACAACCTCAGCGGCAAAAACGCCCACCATCAGGCGGAAACCGTATTCAAAGCCTTCGGGCGCGCCCTGCGTATGGCAGTCGAACACGACCCGAGAATGGCTGGGCAAACCCCCTCGACCAAAGGCACGCTGACCGCATAACATCCCCAAACAGACCGTCTGAAGCGCAGGAAGCCTTCAGACGGCATTACAGCGCCCCAACAAAGGAGAAACACTATGTCCGCAGAAACATACACACAAATCGGCTGGGTAGGCTTAGGGCAAATGGGTCTGCCTATGGTAACGCGGCTCTTGGACGGCGGCATCGAAGTCGGCGTATACAACCGCTCGCCCGACAAAACTGCCCCCATCTCCGCCAAAGGAGCAAAAGTTTACGGCAGCACCGCCGAACTCGTCCGCGCCTGCCCCGTCATTTTCCTGATGGTTTCCGACTATGCCGCCGTGTGCGACATCCTGAACGGAGTCCGCGACGGATTGGCCGGCAAAATCATCGTCAACATGAGCACCATCTCCCCGACCGAAAACCTCGCCGTCAAAGCACTTGTCGAAGCCGCAGGCGGACAGTTTGCCGAAGCACCCGTTTCCGGATCGGTCGGACCCGCCACCAACGGCACACTGCTGATTCTGTTCGGCGGCAGCGAAGCCGTTTTAAACCCGCTGCAAAAAATATTTTCCCTTGTCGGCAAAAAAACCTTCCATTTCGGCGATGTCGGCAAAGGCTCGGGCGCGAAACTCGTCTTGAACTCGCTCTTAGGCATTTTCGGCGAAGCGTACAGCGAAGCGATGCTGATGGCGCGGCAGTTCGGCATCGATACCGACACCATCGTCGAAGCCATCGGCGGCTCGGCAATGGACTCGCCTATGTTTCAAACAAAAAAATCACTATGGGCAAACCGTGAGTTCCCCCCTGCCTTTGCACTCAAACACGCTTCCAAAGACCTTAACCTCGCCGTCAAAGAGCTTGAACAGGCAGGCAACACCCTGCCCGCCGTCGAAACCGTTGCTGCCAGCTACCGCAAAGCAGTTGAAGCCGGCTACGGCGAACAGGACGTTTCCGGCGTTTACCTGAAATTGGCAGAACACTGACTTCCCTTTCCAAACAATATGCCGTCTGAAGCCAGAAAGCGTTTCAGACGGCATTTTTATCGCCCCACGCTTGAAATCAGTCCCGATTATGACTATATAGTGGATTAACAAAAATCAGGACAAGGCGACGAAGCCGAAGACAGTACAGATAGTACGGCAAGGCGAGGCAACGCCGTACCGGTTTTTGTTAATCCACTATAATCCGCACAAATTTAGTCAATATCAAGACCAATTATGAACCGACTCGACCAACTTGGAATCCGTATCAACCTGATTTGCAATGTCTTTGACAAATGGATCGGGCAGCAGGATTTGAATTACAACCTCTTTACCGTACTTTATACCCTGGCAACCGAAGGCAGCCGCACGCAAAAGCACATCGGAGAAGAGTGGAGTCTGCCCAAACAGACCGTTTCAGGCGTATGCAAAACCCTTGCCGGACAAGGGTTGATTGAATGGCAGGAAGGCGAACAGGACAGGCGCGAACGGTTGCTGTCGCTGACCGAAAAAGGCAAAGTCCATGCCGCACCTTTAACAGAAAACGCGCAGGAATTCAGCGACAAAGTATTTTCCACATTCGGCGACAAGCGCACAACCCGGCTGTTTGCCGATTTGGATGCACTGGCGGAAGTGATGGAAAAAACAATCTCGGAAAATAAAAAATAGAGGGACAAATATGTGGAAAATGTTGAAACACATAGCCAAAACCCACCGCAAGCGATTGATTGGCACATTTTCCCCGGTCGGACTGGAAAACCTTTTGATGCTGGGGTATCCGGTGTTTGGCGGCTGGGCGATTAATGCCGTGATTGCGGGGAGGGTGTGGCAGGCGTTGCTGTACGCTTTGGTTGTATTTTTGATGTGGCTGGTCGGTGCGGCACGGCGGATTGCCGATACGCGCACGTTTACGCGGATTTATACCGAAATCGCCGTGCCGGTTGTGTTGGAACAACGGCAGCGGCAAGTCCCGCATTCAGCGGTAACTGCACGGGTTGCCCTGTCGCGTGAATTTGTCAGCTTTTTTGAAGAACACCTGCCGATTGCCGCGACATCCGTCGTATCCATATTCGGCGCGTGCATCATGCTGCTGGTGCTGGAATTTTGGGTCGGCGTGTCGGCGGTGGGCATACTTGCGTTGTTTTTATGGCTTTTGCCACGTTTTGCCGCCATCAGCGAAAACCTGTATTTCCGCCTGAACAACAGCTTGGAACGCGACAACCACTTCGACGAGCGGCAGCTGTACCGCCATTACGGACTGGTTTCGCGCCTGCGTGTGCTGATTTCCAACCGCGAAGCCTTCGGCTATCTCTGCGTCGGCGCGGCGATGGGTATTTTGTTCGGCTTTGCTTTTGTGATGATGACGCTCAAAGGCTACGGCAGCGCGGGGCATATTTATTCGGTCGGCACTTATCTGTGGATGTTTGCCATGAGTTTGGACGATGTGCCGCGATTGGTCGAACAATATTCCAATTTGAAAGACATCGGACAACGGATAGAGTGGTCGGAACGGAACATCAAAGCCGGAACTTGAAAAATGCCGTCTGAACACACTTCAGACGGCATTTCCATCCGTTCGGCAAACTACATCACATCCGCTCGCCGGTTGACAAGTTTGGCAAACAACTTTTCAACGGAAGCTTCCGCCTGCAAACCAATGCGCTGGATCAGGCTTCGCTTCTCCTGATATTTCACTTCGATAACCTGTTTGTTTTCAAACGCTTTCAACAACAAATCATCACTGGTCGAAATCTCGTCAATCAAGTTCAACGCCAACGCCTGCCGGCCGAACCAATGCTCGCCCGTCGCTATTTTTTCAATATCCAACCCGGGGCGGTTTTCACTGACAAACTGCTTGAACAACTGATGCGTTTCCTCCAGTTCCTGCCGGAATTTCTGTTTGCCCTTTTCCGTATTTTCACCCATAAAAGTAACCGTGCGCTTAAATTCGCCCGCCGTCATCACATCCACATCAATATCATGTTTTTTCAACAGGCGGTGGATATTCGGCACTTCCGCCACCACACCCACCGAACCGATAATCGCAAACGGAGCGGAAACAATTTTATCCGCCACACACGCCATCATATAGCCGCCGCTTGCCGCGACCTTATCGACGGCGACGGTCAGCGGAATATTGCGTTCGCGCAAACGCCTAAGCTGCGAAGCCGCCAAACCGTAACCGTGAACCACGCCGCCCGGACTTTCCAATCTGAGCAGAACCTCATCTTCAGGCTTGGCAATCAAAAGCACCGCCGTAATCTCATGACGCAAGGATTCTACGGCGTGTGCATACAAATCGCCGTCAAAATCCAACACAAAAAGGCGGGATTTTTGCGTTTCGGCAGATTTCTCCCCGCCCTCCTTCAAACGCTTTTTCTCTGCTTTGGCTTCCGCCTTTTCCTTTTTCTTTTCTTTTTTTTCCTGATGTTTTGTCTCTTCCTCGCTTAAAAAGAATGTTTCAAACGATTGCCGCTGTTTTTTATAATTTTCCGAAAAATCTGTCAGTACGACACTGCCGCTTTCCGACTGTTTCTTACTCTGTACGATAGCCAACACAATCAGCGCAATTGCGCCGAACACGGTAAGCAGTTCGAGCAGGAAAATACCGTAATTCAGTAAAATTTCTTTCCACATTGATTGGATTTCCTCTTGTTCAGGCATGAACATATCAATATTGTCCATCCCCATCCGACAGATAAAAAAATAACCGCTTGGAGCGGCATTGTCATTTTCAGCTTGGTGCCCGGAGCCGGAATCGAACCGGCATGGGATGTTTAGTCCCGACGGATTTTAAGTCCGTTGTGTCTACCTATTTCACCACCCGGGCATTTGTGAAAGGTGGAGGCGGGGGCGCGGATTTTAACCGGCCTATATGAAGGTTGCACCCCTCATAGCATAAACACTCTGCCACCCCGCCGTAAGATATATGGAGGCGAGAGTCGGAATCGAACCGGCGTAGACGGATTTGCAATCCGCTGCATAACCACTTTGCTATCTCGCCCTAAAACTGGCTTGTCTACAAAACTTGGAGCGGGAAACGAGTCTCGAACTCGCGACCTCAACCTTGGCAAGGTTGCGCTCTACCAACTGAGCTATTCCCGCAATGATTACGGAAGAATGAAATTTTTGGAGCGGGAAACGAGCCTCGAACTCGCGACCTCAACCTTGGCAAGGTTGCGCTCTACCAACTGAGCTATTCCCGCAATGATTACGGAAGAATGAAATTTTTGGAGCGGGAAACGAGTCTCGAACTCGCGACCTCAACCTTGGCAAGGTTGCGCTCTACCAACTGAGCTATTCCCGCCCGATTTCACTCTCCGACATCGAAGAAGACGCAATTATTATGGATTATGTTTTTACCGTCAAGCTATTTTTATGTTTTTTTCAGGCAATTTCTTTCCACGCCATTTTCAGATAATACAGCATCGACCAGACTGTCAGCAAAGATGCGATAAACATCAATATGTTGCCGATAACAACAAGATTAAATCCGTAAAAATCGGGAAAATTCAGCAGCAAAAAGAAAATCGCCAGCATTTGCGCGGCGGTTTTGAACTTGCCGACGGTGGCGACGGCAACGCTGCTCCTTTTTCCCATTTGCGCCATCCATTCGCGCAATGCGGAAATGGTAATTTCCCTGCCGATGATAATCATCGCGAACAAAACATAGGTCCGGTCGAGTTTGACCAGCAGCAGCAGCGATACGGCAACCATCAGCTTGTCGGCGACGGGGTCGAGGAATGCGCCGAAATCGGAAGTCTGTTTCCACAACCTTGCCAAAAATCCGTCAAACCAGTCGGTCAAGGCGGCAACGGCAAAAATGACGGCGGCGGCAACATTGACTGCTTCTTCTGAAAACCATGAGAACGGCAGGTAGAAAAGGACAATCAGTACGGGAATGAGCAAGACCCTCAACCATGTGAGGAAGATGGGGATGTTCCAAGGCATCGGTTTTCTCTGTGCGGACTGTAAAATTATGATTATAACGGTTATCCTCATAACCCAAAACGTAAAATTGCCGCATAGTCATTCCCCCGCCCCGCCAATCTGTTTTCACATTTTTTTCAAACGCAGGAAAATGGCGGGCAATAAAAGCAAAATACCCGGTTTCAGGCTGAAAACGGCAGGTTGTGCCAACACTTCGACAAGGCGGTCTTCCGTGCGGGAAAAATCTTTATTGCTATAGACACTGCCACTGTTGCGGTATTCCAACAGAACGCCGTTTAAAAAACCTTTGCCGACGGTTTCGCTTAAAACAATCTTAACCTGCCGCGCCCTGATGGCTCTGCCGATATTGCCGCCTGTGCACAAACTGTCGAACCCGTAGCAGGAAAGCCGGTACTGCCGCCCGTCCGCCTCCAATTTGATTGCCCGTCCGCTGCGGTTGGGGGCGGTAACGGTCAAATCCGCATATTCAAATATTTTTTCTTGTTCGTGAAATGCCGTCAGGTAAGGTGCAATAAAAACGGCGGACAACAACAGGCAGCTTATGGCGGCAAACAATGCCAAGCGGTGATATTTCATACTTGTTCCATGTTTCTCAAATGCCGTCTGAAAAAAACGGCTGCATATGTTGTCTGCAAAATATCGGGAAGCATAACAGGCAAAATGCCGTCTGAAATATTTTCAGACGGCATTTCTTATCCGAAACGGATTATTTTTGCGTTTCAACCGCTTCCAATGCACGCAGGGCGTAAGTGTAAGCAGCACCCGCATTCAGGGCAATGGCGGTTGCCAATGCACCTGCGATCTCGCTGTCGGTCGCACCGGCTTTGGCGGCGGCGGCGGCGTGAACGCTGATGCAGCTCTCGCAACGGGTGGTGATGGCAACGGCGATGGCAATCAGTTCGCGCGTTTTGGCATCGAGTGCTTCGGCGGCGGCGGCCTGTTCCAATGCGCCGTAGGCTTGCAGTATTTTAGGATGCGCCTTACCCAGCTCGCCGAATGATTTTTTAACCAATGCGGTATGTTCTTTCCAATCTTTAAACATTTTCTTTTCCTTTCTCTTGCGTTTAACCCTGATACGCGCTTGCGTATCTGTTTTTGATGTGCGTATTATTGCAATTATTCAGTTGTGTTTCTCGTTTAATCATCTCATTTTATGGTTCAAAAAGATTTATGGACATTCTGGACAAACTGGTCGATCTCGCCCAATTGACGGGCAGTGCGGATGTGCAGTGCCTTTTGGGCGGACAATGATGAAACCTTGCAACGCGAAGGGCTGGTACACATTGTTACGGCGGGCAGCGGTTATCTCTGCATCGACGGCGAAACTTCCCCGCGTCCGGTCGGCACGGGCGATATTGTATTTTTCCCGCGCGGCTTGGGTCATGTGTTGAGCCACGACGGAAAATACGGAGAAAGTTTACAACCGGACATACGACAAAACGGCACATTTATGGTCAAACAGTGCGGCAACGGGCTGGATATGAGCCTGTTTTGCGCCCGTTTCCGCTACGACACCCACGCCGATTTGATGAACGGGCTGCCGGAAACCGTTTTTCTGAACATTGCCCATCCAAGTTTGCAGTATGTGGTTTCAATGCTGCAACTGGAAAGCGAAAAACCTTTGACGGGGACGGTTTCCGTGGTCAACGCATTACCGTCCGTCCTGCTGGTGCTTATCCTGCGCGCCTATCTCGAACAGGATAAGGATGTCGAACTCTCGGGCGTATTGAAAGGTTGGCAGGACAAACGTTTGGGACATTTGATCCAAAAGGTGATAGACAAACCGGAAGACGAATGGAATATTGACAAAATGGTTGCCGCCGCCAATATGTCGCGCGCGCAACTGATGCGCCGCTTCAAAAGCCAAGTCGGACTCAGCCCGCACGCCTTTGTGAACCATATCCGCCTGCAAAAAGGCGCATTGCTGCTGAAGAAAACCCCGGATTCGGTTTTGGAGGTCGCGCTGTCGGTGGGCTTTCAGTCGGAAACGCATTTCGGCAAGGCGTTCAAACGGCAATATCACGTTTCGCCGGGGCAATACCGGAAAGAAGGCGGGCAAAAATAAATCGGGGCTTCAAACGCAAATGCCGTCTGAAAAAGCTTTCAGACGGCATTTGCGTACCGCGTCATTTCAAGGGCTGCATCTTCATCACTTCCATCAAAAAGTTGGTAAATGCGGGATTATCGGGTTTGGCATCCATATTTTTCCAACGCTGCTGCCAGCCGCGCAAGGCATTCTCGATATACAGCTTGGACTGTTCCGTATTGATTTCGCCGCGCTGGCTGTCTACCGCCGAACGCAGGTAGATTTCATACATACTGTCATCGACGGCATTGCGTCCGACCAGGCGTTTTCTGAAGTTGTTCAGATATTGCGCCGCCTGAACCTTGGTCATTTTACCGATACCCACCTGATAGCCCAAGCGCGTCGCTTCATCGCTGATTTTGGCAACATCCGCCCAATGCGAAGGGGCGAGGCGAAAACCTTTTGCAGGTGCTTCCGTTTTGACGGTATTGATAGGATTCACGGGGATTTCCGTCAATGTGGGCACATAAATAGACTGGCAGCCGGAAAGGACTGCCGCAATGGAAAGAGGGATAAGGTATTTTTTCATACCCGCCATTATAATCAAGTTTGCCTTGAGAAAACAAATTGTTCGGCAAGAAAAATAAAATTTCGGCATCAGAAGCAGGCAAAAACACATTCCACAAGCCTTGCCGCAAGGTTTACAATCCGACCGTCCTTATCGCAACGACCGTTTATGGATACCGCAAAAAAAGACATTTTAGGATCGGGCTGGATGCTGGTGGCGGCGGCCTGCTTCACCGTTATGAACGTATTGATTAAAGAGGCATCGGCAAAATTTGCCCTCGGCAGCGGCGAATTGGTCTTTTGGCGCATGCTGTTTTCAACCGTTACGCTCGGTGCTGCCGCCGTATTGCGGCGCGACACCTTCCGCACGCCCCATTGGAAAAACCACTTAAACCGCAGTATGGTCGGGACGGGGGCGATGCTGCTGCTGTTTTACGCGGTAACGCATCTGCCTTTGACAACCGGCGTTACCCTGAGTTACACCTCGTCGATTTTTTTGGCGGTATTTTCCTTCCTGATTTTGAAAGAACGGATTTCCGTTTACACGCAGGCGGTGCTGCTCCTTGGTTTTGCCGGCGTGGTATTGCTGCTTAATCCCTCGTTCCGCAGCGGTCAGGAACCGGCGGCACTCGCCGGGCTGGCGGGCGGCGCGATGTCCGGCTGGGCGTATTTGAAAGTGCGCGAACTGTCTTTGGCGGGCGAACCCGGCTGGCGCGTCGTGTTTTACCTTTCCGCAACCGGCGTGGCGATGTCGTCGGTTTGGGCGACGCTGACCGGCTGGCACACCCTGTCCTTTCCATCGGCGGTTTATCTGTCGGGCATCGGCGTGTCCGCGCTGATTGCCCAACTGTCGATGACGCGCGCCTACAAAGTCGGCGACAAATTCACGGTTGCCTCGCTTTCCTATATGACCGTCGTCTTTTCCGCCCTGTCTGCCGCATTTTTTCTGGGCGAAGAGCTTTTCTGGCAGGAAATACTCGGTATGTGCATCATTATCCTCAGCGGCATTTTGAGCAGCATCCGCCCCATTGCCTTCAAACAGCGGCTGCAAGCCCTCTTCCGCCAAAGATAAAAAATGCCGTCCGAACATCCTTCAGACGGCATATCGGGCTTTATTTCCCCGCCTTCACATCCTGCCACTGGCGCACCATAAACTTCAATGCCGCCGGCCGGATAGGCACCATGATAAAGCTGTTTTTCAAATCTTCCCCGCTCGGGAAAATCGTATTGTCGTTTTTAAATTCGTCCTCCATCAAATCGCGCGCCGGCTTGCTCGAAGGCGCGTAGGTAACGAAATTGCCGTTTTTCGCCGACACTTCCGGATCGAGGAAGTCGTTGATGTATTTGTGCGCGTTGGCGACGTTTTTCGCATCTTTCGGAATCACGAAAGAATCCACCCAAATCCCCACGCCCTCTTTCGGCATCATCACGCGGATTTTTTCCTTGCCGCCCGCTTCTTCGGCACGGCGTTTGGCGATGTTCAAATCTCCGCCGAAACCGATTGTTACGCAGGTATCGCCGCGCGCCAAATCATCGATAAAGCCGGACGAAGTAAAGCGTTTGATATTGGGGCGGTTTTTCTTGAGCAGGGCGGTTGCCTCCCTGATGTCTTCCGTATTGCTGCTGTTCGGGTTTTTGCCCAAATAGTTCAACACCATGGGATAAATTTCCGCCGCGCTGTCCAAATAGCTGATGCCGCATTGTTTGAGTTTGAACGTGTATTCGGGGTTGAACACCAAATCCCACTGGTTGTCCGGCAGCTTGTCCGTACCCAAAGCCTTTTTCACGCGTTCGGTATTGATGGCGAAGGTATTTGTCCCCCAATAAAACGGCACGGCGTATTCGTGGTCGGGATCGACCCCGTCCATCAGCCTCATCATTTCAGGGTTGAGATGTTTATAATTGGGAATCATCGACTTATCGATTTTCTGATACGCACCTGCCTTAATCTGCCTGCCCACAAACGCATTGGACGGCGCGACAATGTCGTAACCGGATTTTCCGGTCAGCACCTTGCTTTCCAGCGTTTCATCACTGTCGTACACATCATAAGTAACCTTGATGCCGTTTTTCTTTTCAAAATCGGCAACGGTTTCCGGATCGACGTATTCCGACCAGTTATAAATTTTCAATACGTTTTGGTTTTCCGCCGGTGCCGGTTTTTCGGCAGGCGGTTTGTCCGAACCGCCGCACGCTGCAAGCAGCAAAGCAGTCAGGACGGCGAGTGGCAGATGTTTGACCATTATCATTCCTTGCATATCGGGTTGGAGAAAGCGGCCATTATAGCCGATATTGGTAACAGGGCTTCAGACGGCATTCAAAATCCCGCAATGCCGTCTGAAAGCCGCCGCTTCCATAGCTAGAAACAGGGATTTGCGGTAATATACCGCCGTTCGTTTTCCCTGCTTTTACCATGACAAGACATTTGAGAGACATTGAAAAAATTATGAAAACCTCCGAACTGCGCCAAAAATTCCTAAAATTTTTTGAAACCAAAGGCCACACCGTCGTCCGCTCTTCCAGCCTCGTGCCGCACGACGACCCGACCCTGCTGTTTACCAACGCAGGCATGAACCAGTTTAAAGACGTATTTTTAGGTTTCGACAAACGCCCGTACAGCCGCGCCACCACCGCGCAAAAATGTGTACGCGCAGGCGGCAAGCACAACGACTTGGAAAACGTCGGCTACACCGCCCGCCACCACACCTTCTTTGAAATGATGGGCAACTTCTCCTTCGGCGATTACTTCAAACGCGACGCGATCCACTTCGCTTGGGAGTTTCTCACTTCCCCCGAATGGCTCAACATCCCCAAAGACAAACTCTTGGCGACCGTTTACGCAGAAGACGACGAAGCCTACAACATCTGGTTGAACGAAATCGGTATGCCGTCTGAACGCATCGTCCGCATCGGCGACAACAAAGGCGCGAAATACGCGTCCGACAACTTCTGGCAAATGGGCGACACCGGCCCTTGCGGCCCCTGCTCCGAAATTTTCTACGACCACGGCAAAGAAATCTGGGGCGGCATTCCCGGCAGCCCCGAAGAAGACGGCGACCGCTGGATTGAAATTTGGAACTGCGTATTCATGCAGTTCAACCGCGACGAACAAGGCAATATGAATCCACTGCCCAAGCCGTCCGTCGATACCGGTATGGGCTTGGAACGTATGGCCGCCGTGATGCAGCACGTCCACAGCAACTACGAAATCGACCTGTTCCAAGACCTGCTCAAAGCCGTTGCCCGCGAAACCGGCGCGCCGTTCAGTATGGAAGAACCCAGCCTGAAAGTTATCGCCGACCACATCCGCTCCTGCTCATTCCTGATTGCAGACGGCGTATTGCCTTCCAACGAAGGACGCGGCTACGTATTGCGCCGCATCATCCGCCGCGCCGTGCGCCACGGTTACAAACTGGGTCAAAGCAAACCGTTCTTCCACAAACTCGTTGCCGATTTGGTTCAAGAGATGGGCGGCGCGTATCCTGAATTGAAAGAAAAACAGGCGCAAATCGAAGAAGCTTTGAAAAACGAAGAAAGCCGTTTTGCCCAAACTCTGGAAACCGGTATGGCTTTGTTGGAAAACGCGCTGGCCAAAGGCGGCAAAACACTCGGCGGCGAAATTATCTTCAAACTCTACGATACCTACGGCTTCCCATACGACCTGACTGCCGACATCTGCCGCGAACGCAATATCGAACCGGACGAAGCAGGCTTCGAGCGCGAAATGGAAGCCCAACGCGCACGCGCACGCGCCGCCCAAAGCTTCAAAGCCAACGCCCAACTGCCTTACGACGGTCAAGACACCGAGTTTAAAGGTTATAGCGAACGCCAAACCGAATCCAAAGTCCTCGCCCTCTACAAAGACGGCGAGCAAGTCGTCGAATTGAACGAAGGCGACAGCGGTGCCGTCGTTATCGACTTTACCCCGTTCTATGCAGAATCCGGCGGCCAAGTCGGCGACGTCGGCTATATCTTCGCAGGCGAAAACCGCTTTGAAGTACGCGATACCCAAAAAATCAAAGCGGCCGTATTCGGCCAATTCGGCGTACAAACTTCAGGCCGTCTGAAAGTCGGCGACAGCATTACCGCCAAAGTGGATGACGAAATCCGCAATGCCAATATGCGCAACCACAGCGCGACCCACCTGATGCACAAAGCCCTGCGCGACGTATTGGGCGGACACGTCGAACAAAAAGGCTCTTTGGTTACCGCCGAATCCACCCGTTTCGACATTTCCCATCCCCAAGCGGTAACTGCCGAAGAAATCGCCGAAGTAGAACGCCGCGTCAACGAAGCCATCTTGGCCAACGTTGCCGTCAACGCAGCCATTATGAGCATGGAAGACGCGCAAAAAACCGACGCCATGATGCTCTTCGGCGAAAAATACGGCGACGAAGTACGCGTACTGCAAATGGGCGGTTTCTCTACCGAATTGTGCGGCGGCACACACGTTTCACGCACCGGCGACATCGGCCTCTTCAAAATCATCAGCGAAGGCGGTATTGCCGCAGGCGTACGCCGTATCGAAGCCATCACCGGCCTGAACGCACTCAAATGGGCGCAAGAGCAAGAGCGTTTGGTAAAAGACATCATTGCCGAAACCAAAGCCCAAACCGAAAAAGACGTACTGGCGAAAATCCAAGCAGGCGCGGCACACGCCAAAGCATTGGAAAAAGAATTGGCACGCGCCAAAGCCGAACTCGCCGTCCACGCAGGCGCCAAACTCTTGGACGACGCAAAAGACCTGGGCGCGGCCAAACTCGTTGCCGCACAAATCGAAGCCGACGCAGCCGCCCTGCGCGAAACCGTAACCGACCTGACCGGAAAATCCGACAACGCCGTGATTCTTTTAGCGGCAGTAAACGAGGGTAAAGTCTCCCTGTGCGCCGGCGTATCCAAAGCCCTGACCGGAAAAGTCAAAGCAGGAGATCTGGTTAAATTTGCAGCCGAACAAGTCGGCGGCAAAGGCGGCGGCCGTCCCGACTTGGCGCAAGCCGGCGGTACGGATGCCGACAAATTGCCCGAAATGCTGGCAAGCGCGGAAGGTTGGCTTTGTCAGAAATTAAGTTAAATTTAAATCTTAATAAGCCATTTGAGTCTTGTTCAAATGGCTTATATTTTGGATTGTTAGAATGAATACTAAAACAGAGTTACAAAAACTTTTAGAAGAGGATATATCAACTTTAAAAGAAACACTAATTCGTGTAGATGCTCTTCCTCCAAGATATGTACGTAGCATTGCAACTCCTATTGTCCGTCGATGGTTAATTGACAAACAATTAAATATTCTCGCAAAAGAAATAGGTTTAACTATAGAATTGCCCATCCTTGATACAAGTTTGGTATTTGAAAAATTGTCAACCTTAGAGAATAAAGTTAATTTTTATAGTAGATTAACAAAAATCAGGACAAGGCGGCGAGCCGCAGACAGTACAAATAGTACGGCAAGGCGAGGCAACGCCGTACCGGTTTAAATTTAATCCACTCTATATGGCTGGTGGAGTTTATTTAGGCGGAAAAATTATTAGCCCTATATATCATTCATCACAAGAATTTTCTGGTGAACCAATAATCTATGCTGAAACAAATATAATTTTATGTCCTGCTGAAAAATTTTTAACTTTAAAACGAGTTTTCCATAATGGAAATATTTTTAATATGAATCAGATAATTACTTTTTTATCCAATAAACAAGGGGGAGTACGTTTTGATAAAAATTACGATAAATATAAAACTTGGCAAGTTGCTATAGAAAAAGCAGCAAATTTTTTAAAACTCGGTAATCCATATAATGAAGATAAATTATCTCTTAGTGAAGAACATGACACTATTCGGGTCTGTACCAGATTAGCAGATATGTTACCCTCGAAATATGAAGATAACACACTGCAAATTAAAGAAAGAAGTACAAAAAGAACCGCTCCGTTCTTTTGTACCGGAAGTTACCGCCCGTTCTGCCGCCGATATTTTGGGTATCCATCCCGATTCGGCGGCACTGTTTTACCGTAAAATCCGCACGGTT
>NZ_QNRU01000013.1 GCF_003315235.1 Neisseria gonorrhoeae
CGTACTGCCTGCGGCCCGCCGCCTTGTCCTGATTTTTGTTAATCCGCTATAAAGACCGTCGGGCATCTGCAGCCGTCATTCCCGCGCGGGCGGGAGTCCGGACCGCTTGTTCGGCAAATGAGGGGGCGGATTGCGCGCCTGTCAGATAAAAACCGTGTTTAAACGGGTGGCAATGAGGCACATGCAGGGCCTTGAAGCGCAATCGATATATTATTTCCACCGGAACGGACGACCCCGCCCGCCTTGCAAACCCTTAAAAGACAAGCCGCCCGGGTTGATCCGGGCGGCCGTGGAAAATCACTTACCGCTTGATTTGTTTGAAATTTAAGGCCTAATTTGCCTTAGGTGGCAGATGATTCATCGCGGCAGGTTGACGGCAGGTGCTTGGTTTCGATTTTGTCGTTGTCGGTGCCGTCGGCTTTGACGGTGTCGTCGTTGTCGCCGGTGCGCTTAACCGGCTGTCCGCAGAACCATTTTACCGAACCGGCTTCACGCCTGGCCCACAGGGAGAGTTTTTTGTCTTTGATTTCTTTGTTTACGCCGTCTGATTTCATTTTGGCGGTAACGACGCCTTTTGTGACCGTAACGCTTTCAACATATTTGCCTTTGATGTCGGTGGCGGAGGATGCCACGCCGGCAGAAGTGTTGTTTGCGGGCCATTTGCCGTGATTCAGGTAATATTCGGTAACGGCTGATTTTTGACCTTCGGCCAAAAGGATGGCTTCGGAAACTTGCGCGCGGGCGGGAATCCGGACCTTGGAACAACAGCAATATTCAAAGATTATCTGAAAGTCCGAGATTCCAGATTCCCGCTTTCGCGGGAATGACGAAAAGTGGCGGGAATGACGGTTCGGGCATTCCTTCTTGTCCTGATTTTTGTTAATCCGCTATACTTTTGTATGACCATCTGACTTTACCACTCACTATGTTTTACCAAATCCTTGCCCTGATTATCTGGAGCAGCTCGTTTATTGCCGCCAAATATGTCTATGGCGGCATCGATCCCGCATTGATGGTCGGCGTGCGCCTGCTGATTGCCGCGCTGCCTGCACTGCCCGCCTGCCGCCGTCATGTCGGCAAGATTCCGCGTGAGGAATGGAAGCCGTTGCTGATTGTGTCGTTCGTCAACTATGTGCTGACCCTGCTGCTTCAGTTTGTCGGGTTGAAATACACTTCCGCCGCCAGCGCATCGGTCATTGTCGGACTCGAGCCGCTGCTGATGGTGTTTGTCGGACACTTTTTCTTCAACGACAAAGCGCGTGCCTACCACTGGATATGCGGCGCGGCGGCATTTGCCGGTGTCGCGCTGCTGATGGCGGGCGGTGCGGAAGAGGGCGGCGAAGTCGGCTGGTTCGGCTGCCTGCTGGTGTTGTTGGCGGGCGCGGGCTTTTGTGCCGCTATGCGTCCGACGCAAAGGCTGATTGCCCGCATCGGCGCACCGGCATTCACATCTGTTTCCATTGCCGCCGCATCGTTGATGTGCCTGCCGTTTTCGCTTGCTTTGGCGCAAAGTTATACCGTGGACTGGAGCGTCGGGATGGTATTGTCGCTGTTGTATTTGGGTTTGGGGTGCGGCTGGTACGCCTATTGGCTGTGGAACAAGGGGATGAGCCGTGTTCCTGCCAACGCGTCGGGACTGTTGATTTCGCTCGAACCCGTCGTCGGCGTGCTGTTGGCGGTTTTGATTTTGGGCGAACATTTATCGCCCGTGTCCGCCTTGGGCGTGTTTGTCGTCATCGCCGCCACTTTCGCCGCCGGCCGGCTGTCGCGCAGGGACGCGCAAAACGGCAATGCCGTCTGAAGCGGTTTCGGGCGGCATATCCTTCGGTTTTGCCCCGCCGTCCGATATGTTAGACTTGCGCCCGTACCGACCGTCGTTTGCGACGGTTTCTTTATTTGATTTGAACGGAAAAACCATGTCTCCGACCCTTCCTCCGATGAGCGGAAAACTGATGGCGGTTTTGATGGCGATACTGGTCGCGCTGATGCCGTTTTCCACCGATGCCTACCTGCCCGCGATTCCCGAAATGGCGCAGCCGCTGAACGCGGATATCCACCGTATCGAATAGAGTCTGAGTTTGTTTATGTTCGGCACGGCGTTCGGGCAAGTGGCCGGCGGCGCGGTGTCCGACATCAAAGGGCGCAAACCCGTCGCCCTGACCGGTTTGATTGTATATTGCCTTGCCGTTGCCGCCATCGTATTTGCTTCGAGTACCGAACAGCTCCTTAACCTGCGTGCGGTACAGGCGTTCGGCGCAGGCATGGCTGTAGTCATCGTCGGTGCGATGGTGCGCGATTATTATTCCGGACGCAAAGCCGCGCAGATGTTTGCCCTTATCGGCATCATTCTGATGGTTGTGCCGCTGGCCGGACCCATGGTCGGCGCATTGTTGCAGGGATTGGGCGGATGGCGGGCGATTTTCGTTTTCTTGGCGGCGTATTCGCCGGTGCTGCCCGGTTTGGTACAGTATTTCCTGCCCAATCCCGCCGTCGGCGGCAAAATCGGCAGGGATGTGTTCGGGCTGGTGGCGGGGCGGTTCAAGCGCGTATTGAAAACCCGTGCCGCGATGGGTTATCTGTTTTTTCAGGCATTCAGCTTCGGTTCGATGTTCGCCTTTCTGACCGAATCTTCCTTCGTGTACCGGCAGCTCTACCACGTTACGCCGCACCGGTACGCATGGGTGTTTGCACTCAACATCATCACGATGATGTTTTTCAGCCGCGTTACCGCGTGGCGGCTTAAAACCGGCGCGCATCCGCAAAGCATCCTGCTGCGGGGGATTGTCGTCCAATTTGCCGCCAACCCGTCCCAACTCGCCGCCGTGCTGTTTTTCGGGTTGCCCCCGTTTTGGCTGCCGGTTGCGTGCGTGATGTTTTCCGTCGGTACGCAGGGCCTGGTCGGTGCGGACACGCAGGCATGCTTTATGTCTTATTTCAAAGAAGAGGGCGGCAGCGCGAACGCCGTGTTGGGTGTATTCCGGTCCTTAATCGGCGCGGGCGTGGGCATGGCGGCAACCGTCCTGCACGACGGTTCGGCAACCGTGATGGCGGCAACCATGACCGCGTCCGCCTCTTGCGGCATTGCGCTTTTGTGGCTCTGCTCGCATCGTGCGTGGAAAGAAAACGGGCAAAGCGAATACCTTTAACGGAAAATGCCGTCTGAAACCGCTTCAGACGGCATTTGATGTTAGAATGCACGGCAAATTACCGTTCAGGCGAAATTATGTCCCAAACTATCGACGAACTCCTCATCCCGCACCGCAACGCCATCGACACCATCGATGCCGAAATCCTGCGCCTGCTCAACGAACGCGCGCAACATGCCCACGCCATCGGCGAGCTGAAAGGCACGGGCGCGGTGTACCGCCCCGAACGCGAGGTTGCCGTGTTGCGCCGCATTCAGGATTTGAACAAAGGCCCGCTGCCCGACGAATCGGTAGCACGCCTGTTTCGGGAAGTGATGAGCGAGTGCCTCGCCGTCGAACGTCCGCTGACCATTGTCTATCTGGGGCCGCAGGGCACGTTTACCCAGCAGGCGGCGATTAAGCATTTCGGTCATGCCGCGCATACAATGGCGTGTCCGACCATAGACGACTGCTTCAAACAGGTTGAAACCCGTCAGGCGGATTATCTGGTCGCGCCCGTGGAAAACTCGACCGAAGGCTCGGTCGGGCGCACATTGGATTTGCTTGCCGTTACCGCGTTGCAGGCGTGCGGCGAAGTCGTTTTGCGCATCCACCACAACCTGTTGCGCAAAAACAACGGCAGCACCGAGGGTATCGCCAAAGTATTTTCGCACGCGCAGGCGTTGGCGCAGTGCAACGACTGGTTGGGCAGGCGTCTGCCCAACGCCGAACGGATTGCCGTGTCCAGCAATGCCGAAGCCGCAAGGCTGGTTGCCGAATCGGACGACGGTACGGTTGCCGCCATCGCCGGACGCACGGCGGCGGAAATTTACGGACTCGATATGGTTGCCGAGTGCATCGAAGACGAACCGAACAACACCACGCGCTTTCTGGTCATGGGACATCACGAAACCGGTGCAAGCGGCAGCGACAAAACCTCGCTGGCCGTTTCCGCGCCCAACCGCGCCGGCGCGGTTGCCTCGCTGCTGCAACCGCTGACCGAATCGGGTATTTCCATGACCAAGTTTGAGAGCCGTCCGAGCAAATCCGTTTTGTGGGAATACCTGTTCTTCATCGACATCGAAGGACACCGCCGGGACGCGCAGATTCAGACGGCATTGGAACGCTTGGGCGAACGCGCTTCGTTTGTCAAAGTCATCGGTTCGTATCCGACTGCCGTTTTGTAGTCGCGGCAGCGTTCAGACGGCATTTCAGGCATTATGTCCGAACACCGAGTCAACCACGAACCCGTTTTTATGCTGGCATCTTCGCCTTGGCGCGAAAGCAGCCTGCGGGTTGAAGCATTCAGCCGCCGTTACGGGCGTGTGGCTTTGCTGGCGCGCAGCGCGCGCAAACGGCAGAGCGAGCTGCGCGGCGTATTGGTTCCGTTCGTCCCTGCCAGCGTGTCGTGGTACGGCAGTCAGGAACTCAAAACCCTGCACCGCGCCGAATGGATGGGCGGATGGCGGCAGCCGCAGGGCAGGGCGTTGTTCAGCGGTCTGTATGTGAACGAGCTGGTGTTGAAACTGACCGCGCGCGAAGACCCGATGTCCGAACTGTACGACGCGTTGGCAAAAGTGATGGAGGCAGTGTGCCGTGAAGCCAACCATATTGCCGATTTGCGCCGCTTCGAATGGAAGCTGCTCAATGCCTTGGGCGTTGCCCCCGATTTGCACGCCGACGGCACGGGCGGCGATATTTTGGCGGACAAAACCTACCGGCTGATGCCCGAAGAGGCGGTCATGCCCGTATGCCGGGACACAGGCGCGCTTTCGCACGAAGCCGGCGCAATTGTCGAAGGGCAGAGCCTGATCGATTTGCGCGAAGGCAGTTTCCGCACCGCCGAAAGCCTGCAACAGGCATTGAAAATCACACGGCTGCTAATCGGCACGCTGCTTCCCGAAGGCTTGAAATCGCGGCAGGTGTTGGAACAGATAAGGCAGTTCGACCGCAATACCGCGTAGCTGCGCCCGCACCATGCCGTCAAACAGGAAAACGAAGAGAAAAGGAAACATTATGCTTCTGGGTGTCAACATCGACCACATCGCCACCGTCCGCAACGCGCGCGGCACGACTTATCCCAGCCCCGTGGAGGCGGCACTGGTTGCCGAAACGCACGGTGCAGACCTGATTACCATGCACCTGCGCGAAGACCGCCGCCACATCAAAGACGCGGATGTATTTGCCGTCAAAAACGCCATCCGCACGCGCCTGAACCTTGAAATGGCGTTGACGGAAGAAATGCTCGAAAACGCGCTTAAAGTGATGCCGGAAGACGTGTGCATCGTGCCTGAAAAACGGCAGGAAATCACGACCGAAGGCGGTTTGGACGTATTGGCGCAACAAGAAAAAATTGCCGGGTTCACCAAAATCCTGACCGACGCGGGCATACGCGTGTCCTTGTTTATCGATGCCGACGACAGGCAAATCCAAGCCGCCTATGATGTCGGCGCGCCCGTTGTCGAGCTGCACACCGGCGCATACGCCGATGCACGCAGCCACGCCGAACAAATCAGGCAGTTCGAGCGTCTGCAAAACGGCGCGCATTTCGCCGGCGATTTGGGCCTGGTCGTCAACGCCGGACACGGACTGACCATACACAACGTTACCCCCGTCGCCCAAATCCTCGCCATCCGCGAACTGAACATCGGGCATTCGCTGATTGCCCAAGCCCTCTTCCTCGGACTTCCCGAAGCCGTGCGCCAGATGAAGGAGGCGATGTTCAGGGCAAGGCTGCTGCCGTAAGGGCAGGCAAACCGTTTCAGACGGCATTTCACGAAAAAGGAGCGCAAATATGATTTACGGCATCGGTACAGACATCGTTTCCCTCAAGCGCATCATCCGCTTAAACAAAAAATTCGGACAGGCGTTTGCAGGGCGCATACTCACTCCCGAAGAGCTGCTTGAATTTCCGCAGGCGGGCAAACCCGTCAACTACCTTGCCAAACGCTTTGCCGCCAAAGAAGCCTTCGCCAAAGCCGTCGGCACGGGCATACGAGGCGCGGTTTCCTTCCGCAACATCGGCATCGGGCACGACGCATTGGGCAAGCCCGAATTTTTCTACGGCCCCGCCCTGTCCGAATGGCTGGAAGAACAAGGCATCAGCCGCGTCAGCCTGAGTATGGCGGACGAAGGCGATACCGTGTTGGCGTTTGCCGTTGCCGAAAAATAATGCCGTCTGAAATTCGGCAAACCCGTTGACGGCATTGCCCTTCCCTCATTTGCATTCCGACCGACCAACCGCATACCCGCCATGATCCAAGATACCCGCCCCCTTATCCGCGTCGTTGCCGGCATCCTGCTCGATTCAGACGGCAATTACCTGCTCGGCTCGCGCCCCGAAGGCAAGCCCTATGCCGGATATTGGGAATTTGCCGGCGGCAAGGTCGAGGCGGGCGAAACCGACTTCCAAGCCCTGCAACGCGAGTTTGGAGAAGAACTCGGCATCCGCATCCTCGCCGCCACGCCTTGGCTGACCAAAATCCATTCCTACGAACACGCCCGCGTCTGCCTGAAATTCTTATGGGTAAACCCCGATCAATGGGAGGGCGGACCGCAATCGCGCGAAGGGCAGGAATGGTCTTGGCAGAAGGCGGGTGATTTTACCGTTGCCCCCATGCTGCCTGCCAACGGTGCGCTTTTGCGTTCGCTGTCCGTCCCGCGCCGTTTGTACGGCAGCCTGAAAACAGGTTTGTACGGCGAAAACAGTATGGGCGCGTACCGCGTCCTGCCTTTGGGTTCGGCAGGGGGAAGCGGTGCGAACGTTTTGATGGAGGCGGCACAATGGCAGGACAGGTCCGAACACGCCGGCAGCGTGTGGATGATGGTGCAGGCCCGCGAACAATGGCGGCAGGCGCAGGAAAAGGGCGCAGATGTGGCCGTGTGGCGCGTGTGCGATGATGTTCAGGTACAAGAGGCGGCAGAAGCCCTGCGGCAGGGCGTATCCGTGCCGCTCGTACTTGCAGCAAACGGACAGACGGTTGCACGTTATGGAAAACTATGGCTCGGATTGGGGGCGCACGCGGTGGTAAGGGATGAAACAATAGGGAAGAATCATGAATAAAAACCGCAAATTACTGCTTGCCGTACTGCTGCTGACTGCCTTTGCCGCCTTCAAGCTCGTTTTGTTGCAATGGTGGCAGGCGCAGCAGCCGCAAGCCGTGGCGGCGCAATGCGATTTGACCGAGGGTTGCACGCTGCCGGACGGAAGCCGTGTCCGCGCCGCCGCCGTTTCAACCAAAAAACCGTTTGATATTTATATCGAACACGCGCCCGCCGGCACGGAACAGGTCAGCATCAGCTTCAGTATGAAAAATATGGATATGGGTTTCAACCGCTATATGTTCGAGCGGCAACCGTCGGGGAATTGGCAGGCAGCACGCATCCGCCTGCCCGTCTGTGTCGAAGGCAGGCGCGATTTTACGGCGGACATTACAATCGGCAGCCGGACATTTCAGACGGCATTTACCGCCGAATAAACCTTTCAATCCGCCATTGCCGGAACATCCGTCCGGAAAGGACACGCTATGAATACTTTATATACACTTTTCGCCACCTGCCCGCGCGGCTTGGAAACCGTTTTATCTCAAGAACTCGGAAGCCTCGGCTGTACCGAGGTTCGGGCGTTTGACGGCGGCGTTTCCTGCCGGGGCGGATTGGAACAGGCCTACGCCGCCAACCTGCACTCGCGCACCGCCGGCCGCATCCTGCTGCGCCTGACCAAAGGCACATACCGCACCGAGCGCGACATCTACAAACTTGCCAAAAACATCAACTGGTTCAACTGGTTTACCTTGCAGCAGACGTTCAAAGTCAAAATCGAGGCAAAACGCGCCAACGTCAAAAGCCTCCAATTTGCCGGCCTGACCGTCAAAGATGCCGTCTGCGACGCTTTCCGCGACATTTACGACGCACGTCCGAGCGTGGACAAAGCCGCGCCCGATGTCCGCATCCACGCCTTTTTGGACGAACGCAATGTCGAAATCTTCATCGACACTTCGGGCGAAGCCCTGTTCAAACGCGGCTACCGCCTGGATACCGGCGAAGCCCCGCTGCGCGAAAACCTTGCCGCCGGGCTGCTGCTCTCGGCAGGCTACGACGGTACGCAGCCGTTTCAAGACCCGTTTTGCGGCAGCGGCACGATTGCTATCGAAGCCGCTTGGATTGCCGCCGGCCGCGCGCCGGGTATGATGCGCCGCTTCGGTTTTGAAAAACTGCAAAATTTCGATAAAACGCTGTGGGCGGATTTGCGCCGCCGCGCCGAAGCGCAAACCCGCCCCGTCCGCGCCCCGATTGCAGGCAGCGACAACGGCCGCCGCATCGTTCAGACGGCATTGGACAACGCACACAATGCCGGAGCGGACGACATCGTTTCCTTCAGCGTTGCCGGCGCGCAGTCCGTCCGTCCGAACGGCGAAAACGGCATCATGGTGTCCAATCCGCCCTACGGCGTGCGCCTTGAGGAAGTCCGCGCTTTGCAGGCACTTTATCCGCAGTTGGGGACGTGGTTGAAAAAACACTATGCCGGCTGGCGGGTCGGCATGTTTACCGGCGACAGGGAAATGCCCAAATTCATGCGCCTGCTGCCCAAGCGGAAAATCCCGCTTTATAACGGCAACCTCGACTGCCGCCTGTTCCTGATCGATATGGTGCAGGGATCGAACCGTTGAGGAAAGTGTACAAAAAAGCCGTCTGAAAAATGTTCAGACGGCTTTTTAAATGGAGAAATTTCGGAAAATATCCACATCAGGCTGGGGACCGTACTTATTTACGGTATTTTCGTATGCCGAAATAAAATATTTCTTGAATAAACCGTAATCGCCGGTTTCGTAATAGGCTACGACAGCCTCGGCATAGGCGGGATAACTGTCGGGGGAGAATACGCAAGGAAAAAAACCGGAGCGCATCAGCGACAAGGTCATACAGTTTCTGGCAGTACGTTTATTGCAGTCCTTAAAATATCGGAGATACGCCAAATTATTATGGAGATAAACGGCGCGGTCGAAAGGATTTTCTATTTTGGGGGCTTCTTGAAGCAACCATTTCAATTCCGTATCCAAACTTTGCGGGTTGGATAAAGGGGTGTAGTCTGTCCCGCTTATAGTAACGCTGTCGCGGCGGACTACGCCGCCGGAGTCTTTTTCCAGTAAGTTTTCCGAAATCAGGCTGTGGGTGGTTTTTAAGAAATCCAACCAGTCAAACGGCTTGGGGCTGTCCAAACCGGACAGCAGGTGCCGGTAACTTTCCCTCAGGTTGATTAACATTACGGCATCCGAATATAACTTCCCGCCTGCGGTTTGCCCGAGTTTAAGCAATGCCTGCGTATCGTATTGATTATAAGTGTTTCCTTCCAATTTGGCAGAACTGTACACAAAATCGATACCGATTTCTTCAATATTACGCACGGAGTCCGTTAAAACAGATAAAGGAAGCCGATCGGACAATTCGGTCAGGTATTCTTGTTCGCCGGCTGTAAAAATGGGGCGGATATTTAAAAAATCCCGTTGGTATCTCAATTTATCCATACCTTTCATCATAAAAACGCGGTTTGGGGCGGAAGTAGGTTTATGCCTGCCTTCATCCGACAACTATATTTTGAAACACCGCCTTTTCAATCAACCCCGCTTCAATACGGATGTGTTGATGTAGCGTTGGACACCCGAGGCAATGGATTGGGCGCACTGCCGACGGAAGGATTCGCTGCCCAGCAGCTTCTCTTCGGCAGGATTGGACAGGAAGGCGGTTTCGACCAGGATAGACGGCATATCGGGTGCGCGCAATACGGCGAAATTGGCTTCGTCCACCCTGCCTTTGTGCAGATGGTTGAGCCTGCCCAATTCTTCAAGCACCAGTTTGCCGAGTTTGCGGCTGTCGCGCAGTGTGGCGGTTTGCGTCATGTCGAGCAGGGCGGTATCGACGTTGCGGTTGCCGCTGGTCGGTACGCCGCCGACCGCGTCGGCATTATTTTGGGTTTGTTCCAAGAATTTGGCGGCAGAGCTGGTCGCGCCTTTGGTGTTCAGCATATAAACCCCCGTTCCGCGCGCGGAGGGGCTGGTGAAAGCGTCGGCGTGGATGGAGACGAATACGTCCGCCCGCCGTGCGCGCCCTTTGGCGACACGCACGCCCAATGGGATGAACACGTCTTCGTTGCGCGTCATAAAGACGTTGTAACCCAAGGCTTCCAATTGTTTTTTGGTTTCGCGGGCGATGGAGAGGACGACGTGTTTTTCCTGCAAACCGCCCGGGCTGACGGCGCCGGGGTCTTCACCGCCGTGTCCCGGATCGAGCATGATGACGGGTCTGCGCCCGTTTTTGCCTCGCCCGGGTCGGGGCGTGGTGTTTTGGGCGGGGTCGGCTTCCGGAGAGCCGCGCAGGGTTTTGTTCAGGCTGCCGTTGAGCAGCGCCATCATCGGATCGTCGGCATCCATCCCGTGCGGATAGAGGTCGACGACGAGGCGGTCCTTAAAGCCGCCGACGGGCGGAAGCGCGAAGACTTGTGCGTGGGTGGGCTGTTTCAGGTCGATGACGAGGCGGACGGTGGTCGGCGTGTTCTGACCCGCGCGTATGCTGCGGATAAAGGGGTCGTCCGCCATAACTTTTTGGGAAAGCCCGTGCAATACGGTATTGATGTTTGCGTTTTGTATATCGACGACCAACCTGCCCGGGTTGTCGAGCGCGAAGTGCTGGTATTTGAGCGCGGCGGTGCTTTCCAGCGTCAGGCGGGTGTAGGTGTGCGACGGCCATATCCGTGCGGCGGTAAACTGCGGGGCGCGTACCGTTTTGGCAACGGCGGATGCGATGGGGCTCAGGGCGAACAGTGTGCCGGCGGTGCGGCGGATGATTTGTCTTCGTGTCAGTTTGGTCATAGCGGCAGGCTTTCGCGTCCTCGTTCGGTATGGGCGGTCAGCAGGCATTTTCTGCCGCCGCCGCCGTGTGTCAATGTTGCGGTGATGTCGGCAGGCGGGGTAAATTCGCCTCCCTGTTGCGGCCATTCGATCAGGCAGACGCTGTTTGCGGCAAACAGCTCGTCAAGCCCCGCGTCTTCCCATTCTTCGGGGAACGAGAAGCGGTAGAGGTCGAAATGGTGCAGGGCGAAGCGTTCCAGCGGATAAGATTCGACGATGGCGTAGGTCGGGCTTTTGACTGCGCCCTGGTGACCCAATCCGCGCAGGATGCCGCGCGTCAGCGTGGTTTTGCCCGCACCCAAATCCCCTTCGAGGTAAATGACCAGCGGTGCGTTTAAACGGGAAGACCACGCCGCGCCCAAATCGAGTGTGGCGGCTTCGTCGGCAAGGAATCGGGAAACGGGGGAAAAATCAGACATAGGGGCTTTACAACTTTTATGTGGCGGATCGGAGGGGCAGGCGGTCGGCAAACCGTGCGCCCGGCGGCGGCATTGCCGTACATTATAACAGCCAAATACGCATCCTGCTTTCAGACGGCATGGCTGTCAAGAAAAAGCGGCGCGTGTACAATATGCGGATTGTATGTTTAGGACGGATTGGAAAAAGGATGGAAAATATCGGCAGGCAGCGGCCCATCGGCGTTTTTGACTCGGGAATCGGCGGTTTGACCAATGTGCGCGCGCTGATGGAACGGCTGCCGATGGAGAACATCATTTATTTCGGCGACACGGCGCGCGTGCCTTACGGGACGAAATCCAAGGCGACCATCGAAAATTTCTCGATGCAGATTGTCGATTTTTTATTGGGACACGATGTCAAGGCGATGGTTATCGCGTGCAACACGATTGCGGCGGTTGCGGGGCGGAAAATCCGTCAAAAGACGGGCAATATGCCCGTTTTGGACGTGATTTCCGCCGGCGCCAAAGCCGCGCTGGCAACGACGCGCAACAACAAAATCGGCATCATCGCCACCAATACGACAGTCAACAGCAATGCTTATGCGCGCGCCATCCACAGGGACAACCCCGACACGCTCGTCCGCACGCAGGCCGCGCCGCTGCTCGTCCCTTTGGTGGAGGAAGGTTGGTTGGAACACGAAGTTACCCGCCTGACCGTATGCGAATACCTCAAACCATTGCTTGCAGACGGCATCGATACGCTGGTGTTGGGCTGCACGCACTTTCCCTTGCTCAAGCCCTTAATCGGCAGGGAGGCGCACAATGTCGCGCTGGTCGATTCCGCGATTACGACGGCCGAAGAAACCGCACGCGTCCTTGCACAGGAAGGATTGCTCGATACCGGCAACAACAATCCCGACTACCGTTTTTACGTCAGCGATATTCCTTTGAAATTCAGAACCATCGGCGAGCGTTTTCTGGGCAGGACGATGGAGCAGATTGAAATGGTGTCTTTGGGTTAAAACGATAACGGAAAGCTGCCCGAGATTACAGAGACCTAAAATCCCGTCATTCCCGCGAAAGTGGGAATCTAGACCTGTCGGTGCGGAAACTTGTCGGATAAAACGGTTTCTTTAGATTTTACGTTCTAGATTCCCGCTTTCGCGGGAATGACGGGATGCAGGTTTCTGTGCGGATGTATTCGGATTCCCTCCTGCGCGGGAATGACGGGATTTTTAAATGTCCGAATGCCGCAAATGCCGCCTGAAAGGCTTCAGACGGCATTTTTTACACAATTCCCACCGTTTCCCATCATCCCCGACAATACCGTAATCTTGAAATCCGTCATTCCCGCGCAGGCGGGAATCCGGACCGTTCGGTTTCGGTTTTTTTTGGCTGTGTTTTAACGATGTGTTGATATTTAATTTTAGAAAGGTAGCTATTTAATAGTTACCTTTTCTTATTTAAAAATAGCTTTCTCAAATTCCATTAACGCCTCAATACGATATGCAGAGGCTCTATCGAAATTAAGTTTCAACATTTTGTTTATTAAACATTTTATTTTAGCCATTTTTCAATATACCCCCCCAAATATACCCCTAATTTGCACAAGTCAAAATTTTAGGCAGGGGTTTTGTTGCTCCCATGATGCGCGGGCGGATGCCGGCTTTTCGCGGGGAAAATACAAGGGGTACCGGTTCGGGTGTCAAAATCCCTGTTTCGTGTTAGTCATGTAGGGATGAAGAGGGGGTTAGAATGAAGTAAAGCTGTTGCCCTCTCCCCGCAATAGTTCCATTAGGCGCGGATGAATGAATAGTTTGTCCCTGCCGATGGCGATTTCTTGCAGCACACCTATGCCTGAAAGCTCTTTCAGGTACTTAGAGGCCGTCTGCCGTTTGGCTATCCCTGCCGCTTCTAGGTTGGCAATGCGTGTATATGGCTGCTCAAACAGAAGATTTACCAGTTCGTGCGTGTAGATTCCTTGTGCGTGTGTCCGTATGTGTTGACGTGTCTGCTCGAACAGGCAGCGTATCGCATCTATTTTCGATACCGTCCAATCGGCGGTGTCGGCTACGCCGTCTAAGATGTAGATTATCCAGCTTTCCCAATCCTGCCGTTCGGTTACGCCTAAAAGCAGGCGGTAATAGTCCGCCCTGTTTTCGATGATGTAGCGGCTCAAATACAAAATAGGCAAATCCAAAAGCCCTTTTTCAATCAATAGCAGGCTGTTCAATATGCGTCCCGTCCGCCCGTTGCCGTCCGTAAACGGGTGGATGGCTTCAAATTGGTAATGTGCCGCCGCCATGATGACAAGCGGGTCTAAATCGCCGCTTTCGTGAATAAACCGCTCCCAATTTGCCAGCTTGCCGCGTATGGTTTCTTCTCCTTCGGGCGGGGTATAGACAACATTTCCGCTGTTACCTCCTTTTAGGGCTGTGCCGCCTGTTTTGCGGATGGCCGTTTCGTAGGGGTGCTTGATGGCGTTGCAGACCATGATGGCGGTTTGTGTGCATAAAGGGCGGCTCGCCAGTGATTCATAGCCTGCAAACAGGGCGGTGCGGTATTGCAGGGCTTCTTTCGTGGCAGGGTCTTGCCGTTCCGTATCCATTTGCAGGGATTGAAACAGCTTGTCCGTGGTGGTTACGATGTTTTCAATTTCCGAACTTGCACGGGCTTCCATAACAGGAAGGGTGTTAATCAGCATGGCTTGATTCGGTATCAATTCTGCCGCCTGCTTTAAACGGGCAAGGGATGCACGGGCGGCTATACAACGTTTCAGGATGGTTTTGCTTTCAATATCCTGTTTTGGCGGCAGGGGTGGTAAATCGTTATAGGGAATATCGGGTTTCCAGTTGCTCATGTTTAAAATTTCGGAAAATTTAAAGATGTTTCCAGTATATGTTTACGCCGTGTATATATCAAGGATATATGTTTAAAAATTTGGCTTTTGTAAATATATGGGCGGTAAAACCGCCCGCAAAAGTCAATTTGCATGGGGTTAATTCAAAATCCGCCCTTCATCTGCCCGCTCCCCTAAAAAAACCGTATATATATAACTGTCCGCATTCTATCGCTCCGGCGACGATACCCATATTTCCAAGTTTGTGTATCAAAATTGTATATCGGGCATAGACTATTTCGGCGAGGACGAAGATATAGATTTCCACGATTGAATACATGGAGGCCAAGTACGTCTATCAACACTATATTAAAACACAGCTTTTTTTTGAGGTTTCGGGTAACTTCTAAACCGTCATTCCCGTGAAAACAGAAAATTAAAAACAGAAACCTCAAATCCCGTCATTCCCGCGCAGGCGGGAATCCGGACCTTCAATGCTAAGGCAATTTATCGGGAATGACTGAAACTCAAAAAACCGGATTCCCACTTTCGCGGGAATGACGGCAGAGCGGCTTCTGTTGCTCCCGATAAATGCCGCAATCTCAAATCCCGTCATTCCCGCGAAGGCGGGAATCCGGACCTTCAATGCTAAGGCAATTTATCGGAAATGACTGAAACTCAAAAAAACTAGATTCCCACTTTCGCGGGAATGACGGAATGTAGGTTCGTGGGAATGACGGGATGCAGGTTTCCGTATGGATGGATTCGTCATTCCCGCGCAGGCGGGAATCCGAACCTGTCGGAACAGAAACTTATCGGATAAAACGGTTTCTTGAGATTTGACGTTCTAGATTCCCACTTTCGTGGGAATGACGATTCAGATATTCCTAATAGCAAGCCGCCGGTGGGCATCATAGTCCTCTCTCCCCGTGGGAGAGAGTTAGAGAGAGGGCAGCAAGCCGTATTAGTTTGCATAAACCTTAACCCCAACAGCCACCCCGTCCTCTCTCCCTGCGGGAGAGAGTTAGAGAGAGGGCAACAAGCCGCAAGGTTTGTATTTTAGAAGACTAAGGGAGTTTGGGAAAGATTGCCGCAACTCGGAGAATGCCCTCTCCCCGGCCCTCCCCCACGGGGGAGGGAGCGGATTGCGGCAGATTTTGCGGTTGCAGGCGGTTTGAAAAGCAACTTGGATTTACCGTTGATTTCAGGTCGTATGAAAAATAAAAAACAGCCTGCACAAGCCGTATTAGTTTGCATAAACCTTAACCCCAACAGCCACCCCGTCCTCTCTCCCTGCGGGAGAGAGTTAGAGAGAGGGCAACAAGCCGCAAGGTTTGTATTTTAGAAGACTAAGGGAGTTTGGGAAAGATTGCCGCAACTCGGAGAATGCCCTCTCCCCGGCCCTCCCCCACGGGGGAGGGAGCGGATTGCGGCAGATTTTGCGGTTGCAGGCGGTTTGAAAAGCAACTTGGATTTACCGTTGATTTCAGGTCGTATGAAAAATAAAAAACAGCCTGCACAAGCTGATTAGTTTACAGAAACCTTAACCCCAACAGCCGCACCGTCCTCTCTCCCTGTGGGAGAAAGCTAGAGAGAGGGCAGTAAGCCGCAAGGCTTGTGTTTTAGAAGACTAAGGGATTTGGGAGAGGTTGCCGCAACTTGGAAAGTGCCCTCTCCCCAGCCCTCCCCCGCGCAGGGGAGGGAGCGGATTGCAGCAGGTTTGGCGGTTGCAGGCGGTTTTAAAAGCAGCGCGGGAATGACGGTATTTTGGTTTATTTACTAAAAATATAAAAAAGCATTTGCAAATTTTTTAAAAATAAATAAAATAATAATCCTTATCATTCTTTAATTGAATCGGGTTTGTTATGAACAATCCATTGGTGAATCAGGCTGCTATGGTGTTGCCTGTGTTTTTGTTGAGCGCTTGTCTGGGCGGAGGCGGCAGTTTCGATCTTGATTCTGTCGATACCGAAGCCCCGCGTGCCGCGCCAAAGTATCAAGATGTTCCTTCCAAAAAACCGGAAGCCCGAAAAGACCAAGGCGGATACGGTTTCGCGATGCGCTTCAAGCGGCGGAATTGGTATCCGCAGGCGAATCCTAAAGAAGATAAGATACCACTCTCTGAAAATGATTGGGAACAAACGGATAATGGTAATATCAAAAACCCTTCCAAACAACAAAATATTATTGATGCCTTACCTGGAAATGATGGAGAAATATTGCAAGATTCAAGTAAAGGAGAGCAGGGTATATCTAAGGTTAAGGACCATCATAATTTCCAATACGTTTGGTCGGGTTTTTTTTATAAACGGATTCAAAATACAATTGAAAAAAAAGGTTTATCTATAATCACAGCCAAAAACGGTCCTGACGGTTATATTTTTTATAAAGGCAAAGATCCCTCGAGAAAACTTCCTGTTTCAGGGAATGTTACGTACAAAGGTACTTGGGATTTTTTAACTGATGTGAAAGCAAATCAGAGATTTACAGATTTAGGAAATGCTTCTGCGAGACCCGGAGACCGATATAGTGCTTTTTCCGGGGAGTTGGATTATATAGTCAGGAAAGAGGAGGATAAAAAAGACGGGCACGTAGGTTGGGGATTAACAACGGAAATAACGGTTGATTTTGGGAAAAAAACCCTGAACGGAAAATTAATTAAAAACAACAGGGTAATCAATGATAGAGATGAACGCACCACGCAATACTACAACCTCAAAGCGACGCTTAGGGGAAACCGCTTCAGCGGCACGGCGACGGCGACCGATAAATCCAGCGATGGACAAGCCAAACAACATCCCTTTGTTTCCGACTCGTCTTCTTTGAGCGGCGGCTTTTTCGGCCCGAAGGGTGAGGAATTGGGTTTCCGCTTTTTGAGCGACGATCAAAAAGTTGCCGTTGTCGGCAGCGCGAAAACCAAAGACAAAGCCGAAAATGGCAATACTCCGGCGGTTTCAAGCGGCGCAGGTGCGGCAGGCATGTCGTCTGAAGACAAGCTGACCACGGTTTTGGATGCGGTCGAGCTGAAATCGGACGGTAAGAAAGTCGAAAATCTCGACAACTTCAGCGACGCTACCCGACTGGTTGTCGACGGCATTATGATTCCGCTCCTGTCCACCGAAAGCGGGGGCAGTCAGGCAGATAAAGGTAAAAACGGTGGAACAGACTTTACCTACACAACAACCTACACAACAACCTACACGCCGGAAAGTGATAAAAAAGACACCAAAGCCCAAACAGGCGCGGTCGGCATGCAAACCGCTTCGGGTGCGGCGGGCGTTAACGGCGGGCAGGCGGGAACAAAAACCTATAAAGTCCAAGTCTGCTGTTCCAACCTCAATTATCTGAAATACGGGCTGCTGACACGTGAAAACAACAATTCCGTGATGCAGGCAGTCAAAAACAGTAACCAAACTGCCGCCCAAACGCCACAGGACGCACAAAGTATGTTCCTCCAAGGCGAGCGCACCGATGAAAAAGAAATTCCAAAAGACGAAAACGTCGTTTATCTAGGCACTTGGTACGGGCATATTGCCACCAACGGCACAAGTTGGACCCGCGAAGCCTCCAATCAGGAAAATGGTAATCGGGCAAAGTTTGACGTGAATTTCAAAGACAAAAGAATTACCGGCACGTTAACCGCTGAAAACAGGTCGGAGGCAACCTTTACCATTAAGGGAATGATTCAGGGCAACGGATTTGAAGGTACGGCGAAAACCGGTGATGGCGGCTTTGCGCTGGATACGAACAATACCGTTGCTACACATAAGGCGCACATCGCAGAAGCCAAGGTGCAGGGCGGTTTTTACGGGCCTAACGCCGAAGAGTTGGGCGGATGGTTTGCCTATCCGGGCAATGAACAAACGAAAAATGCGCAAGAAAATGCGCAAGCTTCATCCGGCAGTGGAAATTCAGCAGGCAGTGCAACTGTCGTATTCGGTGCGAAACGCCAAAAGCTTGTGCAATAAGCACGGCTGCCGAACAATCAAGAATAAGGCTTCAGACGGCATATCGGCTTTAAATGCCGTCTGAAAGCGAAGGGTAGGGAAACACTATGCAACAGCAACATTTGTTCCGATTAAATATTTTATGCCTGTCTTTAATGACCGCGCTGCCCGTTTATGCAGAAAATGTGCAAGCCGGACAAGCACAGGAAAAACAGTTGGATACCATACAGGTAAAAGCCAAAAAACAGAAAACCCGCCGTGATAACGAAGTAACCGGTTTGGGCAAATTGGTCAAAACCGCCGACACCCTCAGCAAGGAACAGGTACTCGACATCCGCGACCTGACGCGTTACGACCCCGGCATCGCCGTCGTCGAACAGGGGCGCGGCGCAAGCTCGGGCTACTCGATACGCGGTATGGACAAAAACCGCGTCTCCTTGACGGTGGACGGCTTGGCGCAAATACAGTCCTACACCGCGCAGGCGGCATTGGGCGGGACGAGGACGGCGGGCAGCAGCGGCGCAATCAATGAAATCGAGTATGAAAACGTCAAGGCTGTCGAAATCAGCAAAGGCTCAAACTCGGTCGAACAAGGCAGCGGCGCATTGGCGGGCTCGGTCGCATTTCAAACCAAAACCGCCGACGATGTTATCGGGGAAGGCAGGCAGTGGGGCATTCAGAGTAAAACCGCCTATTCCGGCAAAAACCGGGGGCTTACCCAATCCATCGCGCTGGCGGGGCGCATCGGCGGTGCGGAGGCTTTGCTGATCCGCACCGGGCGGCACGCGGGGGAAATCCGCGCCCACGAAGCCGCCGGACGCGGCGTTCAAAGCTTCAACAGGCTGGCGCCGGTTGATGACGCGAGCACATACGCCCATTTCATCGTTGAAGAAGAATGCAAAAACAGGGATTACGAAAAGTGTAAAGCGAATCCGAAAAAAGATGTTGCCGACAAAGACGAACGTCAAACGGTTTCCACCCGAGACTACACGGGCCCCAACCGCTTCCTCGCCGATCCGCTTTCATACGAAAGCCGGTCGTGGCTGTTCCGCCCGGGTTTTCGTTTTGAGAATAAGCGGCACTACATCGGCGGCATACTCGAACGCACGCAGCAAACTTTCGACACGCGCGATATGACGGTTCCGGCATTCCTGACCAAGGCGGTTTTTGATGAAAATAAAAAATACGGATCGATAAGAGGCTACGGCAAATACGCGGGCGACCACCGATACGGCGGGCTGATTACCAACGGTGAAAACGGTGCGCAGGTGGGCGCGGAATACGGTACGGGCGTGTTTTACGACGAGACGCACACCAAAAGCCGCTACGGTTTGGAATATGTCTATACCAATGCCGATAAAGACACTTGGGCGGATTATGCCCGCCTCTCTTACGACCGGCAGGGCATCGGTTTGGACAATCATTTTCAGCAGACGCACTGTTCCGCCGACGGTTCGGACAAATATTGCCGCCCGAGTGCCGACAAGCCGTCTTCCTACTACAAATCCGACCGCGTGATTTACGGGGAAAGCCACAGGCTCTTGCAGGCGGCATTCAAAAAATCCTTCGATACCGCCAAAATCCGCCACAACCTGAGCGTGAATCTCGGTTACGACCGCTTCGGCTCTAATCTCCGCCATCAGGATTATTATTATCAACATGCCAACCGCGCCTATTCGCCGAAAACGCCCCCTCCAAACGGCAAAAACAGCCCCAACGGCGGCAAGAACAGACCCTATTGGGTCAGCATAGGCGGGGGAAATGTGGTTACGGGGCAAATCTGCCTCTTTGGCAACAATACTTATACGGACTGCACGCCGCGCAGCATCAACGGCAAAAGCTATTACGCGGCAGTCCGGGACAATGTCCGTTTGGGCAGGTGGGCGGATGTCGGCGCGGGGTTGCGCTACGACTACCGCAGCACGCATTCGGACGACGGCAGCGTTTCCACCGGCACGCACCGCACCCTGTCCTGGAACACCGGCATCGTCCTCAAACCTGCCGACTGGCTGGATTTGACTTACCGCACTTCAACCGGCTTCCGCCTGCCCTCGTTTGCGGAAATGTACGGCTGGCGGTCGGGCGATAAAATAAAAGCCGTCAAAATCGATCCGGAAAAATCGTTCAACAAAGAAGTCGGCATCGTGTTTAAAGGCGATTTCGGCAACTTGGAGGCAAGTTGGTTCAACAATGCCTACCGCGATTTGATTGTCCGGGGTTATGAAGTGCAAATTAAAGACGGCAAAGAACAAACCAAAGGCGACCCGGCTTACCTCAATGCCCAAAGCGCGCGGATTACCGGCATCAATATTTTGGGCAAAATCGATTGGAACGGCGTATGGGATAAATTGCCCGAAGGTTGGTATTCTACATTTGCCTATAATCGTGTCCGTGTCCGCGACATCAAAAAACGCGCAGACCGCACCGATATCCAATCACATCTGTTTGATGCCATCCAACCCTCGCGCTATGTCGTCGGCTCGGGCTATGACCAACCGGAAGGCAAATGGGGCGTGAACGGTATGCTGACTTATTCCAAAGCCAAGGAAATCACAGAGTTGTTGGGCAGCCGGGCTTTGCTCAACGGCAACAGCCGCAATACAAAAGCCACCGCGCGCCGTACCCGCCCTTGGTATATTGTGGATGTGTCCGGTTATTACACGGTTAAAAAACACTTCACCCTCCGTGCGGGCGTGTACAACCTCCTCAACCACCGCTATGTTACTTGGGAAAATGTGCGGCAAACTGCCGCCGGCGCAGTCAACCAACACAAAAATGTCGGCGTTTACAACCGATATGCCGCCCCCGGCCGCAACTACACATTTAGCTTGGAAATGAAGTTCTAAACGTCCGAACGCCGCAAATGCCGTCTGAAAGGCTTCAGACGGCGTTTTTTTACACAATCCCCACCGTTTCCCATCCTTCCCGATACACCGTAATCCCGAAACCCGTCATTCCCGCGCAGGCGTGCATCCGGGTCTGTCGGGTTTCGGTTTCTCCGATAGATTCTCGCTGCGTTGGGGTTTCTAGATTCCCACTTTCGTGGGAATGACGATTCAGATATTCCTAATAGCAAGCCGCCGGCGGGCATCATAGTCCTCTCTCCCTGTGGGAGAGAGTTAGAGAGAGGGCAGTAAGCCGCAAGGCTTGTATTGGGGCGGTTAGGGAATTTTTTGAGCGGGGGGGGGATTGCCGCAACTTGAAAAATGCCCTCTCCCAAACCCTCCCCCACAGGGGAGGGAGCGGGTTGCAGCAGATTTTGCGGTTGCAGGTAGTTTGAAAAGCAGATTGGATAAGCAGCCGTTAATTACAGGTCGTCTGAAAAACAAAAAGCAGCCTGCACAAGCTATTTTCTTTTTCCTGGAATAGCGCATTGAAAAGAGTATGATAATGGAAACATAAAAGATTCCGGCAAATGTCCGTGCGCCGTTCCCCTCCGTCATTCCCGCGCAGGCGGGAATCCAGGTCCGTCGGCATAGGAACTTATCGGATAAAACGGTTTCTTGAGATTTGACATTCTAGATTCCCACTTCCGTGGGAATGACGGGGTGCGGGTTTCCGTGCGGATGCGTTCTAGATTCCCGCTTTCGCGGGAATGACGGGATTCCGGTTTGCGGATTGATTTGAAGTTGCAAAATCCCAACGGGCCGGATTCCCGCCTGCGCGGGAATGACGGGATTTCAGTTTGCGGATTGATTTGAAGTTGCAAAATCCCAACGGATCGGATTCCCGCCTGCGCGGGAATGACGGCGGAAGGTTTTTTGTCTTTCCTGATATAGTGGATTAACAAAAATCAGGACAAGGCGAGGAAGCCGCAGACAGTACAAATAGTACGGAACCGATTCACTTGGTGCTTCAGCACCTTAGAGAATCGTTCTCTTTGAGCTAAGGCGAGGCAACGCCGTACCGGTTTTTGTTAATCCGCTATAAATGTCCGCAATCTGAAATCCCGGCCGTGGGGGCGACGGTATAAATATTTCTATTTCCATCCAATATAAAATGCCGTCCGAACATCGTTCGGACGGCATTTTTAATGCTTCGAATCAGTTGGTGCCGACTTTGATTTTCTGCCACAGGCTGACCGACAGTTTTTTCGCATCCGTGCTCATTTGCGGCATGACGAAACCGTCTTTCATATCCTGCTCGTTCGGGAAGATGGAACGGGTGTTCACCAACTCGGCAGGCATTTTTTCGCGCGCCGGTTTGCTGGCGGGGGCGAAGGTTACGGCGATGCCGTTTTTCGCCGCGATTTCGGGGTCGAGCGTGTAGTTGATGTATTTGTGGGCGTTGGCGACGTTTTTCGCATCGGCGGGAATCAGCCAAGACTCAATCCAGAAGCCCATACCTTTCGGTGTCAGCACTTCGATGCCGACGTTGTTTTTCACTTCTTCGGAACGCGCTTTCGCCAAGTTCAAATCGCCGCCGTTGCCTGCCGCCAGGCAGATGTCGCCGCGCGCCAGCTCGTCGATGATGGACGGGCTGAAACGTTTGACGTCCGGACGGATAGACTTCAACACTTCCGCCGCCGCCTTCAAATCTTCAGGATTCGAACCTTTGGGGTCTTTGCCCAAGTAGTTCAGCAAAATCGGGAACATTTCGCTGGGGGTGTCCCACAAGGCGATGCCGCAGGATTTCAGCTTGCGGGTGTATTCGGGTTTGAACAGCAAATCCCAGCCGTTTTCGGGCAGCTTGCCGCCCAAAAGCTCTTTGCCCTTCGCCGTAATCGCAACCGTGTTCACGCCGGAGAAATAGGGGACGGCATACTGGTTGCCCGGGTCGGCGGCTTCCAGCATTTTCAAGAGTTCGGGATCGATGTTTTTATAGTTGGGAATCAGGTCTTTGTTGACTTTTTGATACGCGCCCGCCTCGATTTGGCGCGGCAGGAAGGCGATGCCCGGCACAACCAAATCGTAACCGGATTTGCCGGTCAGCATTTTGGCTTCCAGCGTTTCGTTGTTTTCGTACAAGTCGTAAGTCAGCTTCAGATTGTTGGCTTTTTTAAAGTCTTCGACCGTACTCTCGTCAACATAGTTCGACCAGTTGTAGATGTTCAGAGTATCGGTGGCAGCGGCTTCGGCATTGGCAGCAGGTGCGCTGCCTGCTTGAGGCTGCACGGCGTTTTTTTCGCTGCCGCCGCAGGCTGCCAGAGACAGCGCGGCCAAAACGGCTAATACGGATTTTTTCATACGGGCAGATTCCTGATGAAAGAGGTTGGAAAAAAAAGAAAACCCCGCGCCCCATAAACACCCCGGCGCAAGGTTTGGGCATTGTAAAGTAAATTTGTGCAAACTCAAAGCGATATTGGCCTGATTTTCCTAAAAAATTACCCTGTTTCCAAAAGGAGGGGGGAAACGGCCGCCCGATTTTGCCGTTTTTTTGCGCCGTCAGGGTGTCCGACGGGCGGATAGAGAAAAAAGGCTTGCATATAATGTAAACCCCCTTTAAAATTGCGCGTTTACAGAATTTATTTTTCTTTCAGGAGATTCCAAATATGGCAAACAGCGCACAAGCACGCAAACGTGCCCGCCAGTCCGTCAAACAACGCGCCCACAACGCTAGCCTGCGTACCGCATTCCGCACCGCAGTGAAAAAAGTATTGAAAGCAGTCGAAGCAGGCGATAAAGCTGCCGCACAAGCGGTTTACCAAGAGTCCGTCAAAGTCATCGACCGCATCGCCGACAAAGGCGTGTTTCATAAAAACAAAGCGGCTCGCCACAAAAGCCGTCTGTCTGCAAAAGTAAAAGCACTGGCTTGATTTTTGCAAAACCGCCAAGGCGGTTGATACGCGATAAGCGGAAAACCCTGAAGCCCGACGGTTTCGGGGTTTTCTGTATTTCGGGGGTAAAGTTCGAAATGGCGGAAAGGGTGCGGTTTTTTATCCGAATCCGCTATAAAATGCCGTTTGAAAACCAATATGCCGACAATGGGGGCGGAGATGAATACACGAAATATGCGCTATATTCTTTTGACAGGACTGTTGCCGACGGCATCCGCTTTTGGAGAGACCGCGCTGCAATGCGCCGCTTTGACGGACAATGTTACGCGTTTGGCGTGTTACGACAGGATTTTTGCGGCACAGCTTCCGTCTTCGGCAGGGCAGGAAGGGCAGGAGTCGAAAGCCGTACTCAATCTGACGGAAACCGTCCGCAGCAGCTTGGATAAGGGCGAGGCGGTCATTGTTGTTGAAAAAGGCGGGGATGCGCTTCCTGCCGACAGTGCGGGCGAAACCGCCGATATCTATACGCCTTTGAGCCTGATGTACGACTTGGACAAAAACGATTTGCGCGGGCTGTTGGGCGTACGCGAACACAATCCGATGTACCTTATGCCGTTTTGGTATAACAATTCGCCCAACTATGCCCCGAGTTCGCCGACGCGCGGTACGACTGTACAGGAAAAATTCGGACAGCAGAAACGTGCGGAAACCAAATTGCAGGTTTCGTTCAAAAGCAAAATTGCCGAAAATTTGTTTAAAACCCGCGCGGATCTGTGGTTCGGCTACACCCAAAGATCCGATTGGCAGATTTACAACCAAGGCAGGAAATCCGCGCCGTTCCGCAATACGGATTACAAACCTGAAATTTTCCTGACCCAGCCTGTGAAGGCGGATTTGCCGTTCGGCGGCAGGCTGCGTATGCTCGGTGCGGGTTTTGTCCACCAGTCCAACGGACAGAGCCGTCCCGAATCGCGTTCGTGGAACAGGATTTATGCCATGGCAGGCATGGAATGGGGCAAATTGACGGTGATTCCGCGCGTGTGGGTGCGTGCGTTCGATCAGAGCGGCGATAAAAACGACAATCCCGATATTGCCGACTATATGGGGTATGGCGACGTGAAGCTGCAGTACCGCCTGAACGACAGGCAGAATGTGTATTCCGTATTGCGCTACAACCCCAAAACGGGCTACGGCGCGATTGAAGCCGCCTACACGTTTCCGATTAAGGGCAAACTCAAAGGCGTGGTACGCGGATTCCACGGTTACGGCGAGAGCCTGATCGACTACAACCACAAGCAGAACGGTATCGGTATCGGGTTGATGTTCAACGACTGGGACGGCATCTGAATACCGTTTCAAACGGCATATCAAGTTGCCGTGCCGTCTGAAGCCGCCGGCGGTTTGGCGGGGCGGGATAAAAAATTCGTTTGAATCCGGGCAAACGCGTATAATGTGCGGTTTGTACGGACTTTGTCGGAATCAAGCAAGATGACGGAACCTGCGGCCGAAGGCGGCAAAGCTGCCAAGGCGTTAAAAAAATATCTGATTACAGGCATTTTGGTCTGGCTGCCGATTGCGGTAACGGTTTGGGTGGTTTCCTATATCGTTTCCGCGTCCGACCAGCTTGTCAACCTGCTGCCGAAGCAATGGCGGCCGCAATATGTTTTGGGGTTTAATATCCCCGGGCTCGGCGTTATTGTTGCCATTGCCGTATTGTTTGTAACCGGGTTATTTGCCGCAAACGTGTTGGGCCGGCAGATTCTTGCCGCGTGGGACAGCCTGTTGGGGCGGATTCCGGTTGTCAAATCCATCTATTCGAGTGTGAAAAAAGTATCCGAATCGCTGCTGTCCGACAGCAGCCGTTCGTTTAAAACGCCGGTACTCGTGCCGTTTCCCCAATCGGGTATTTGGACAATCGCATTCGTGTCCGGTCAGGTGTCGAATGCGGTTAAGGCCGCATTGCCGCAGGATGGCGATTATCTTTCCGTGTATGTCCCGACCACGCCCAACCCGACCGGCGGTTACTATATTATGGTAAAGAAAAGCGATGTGCGCGAACTCGATATGAGCGTGGACGAAGCGTTGAAATATGTGATTTCGCTGGGTATGGTCATCCCTGACGACCTGCCCGTCAAAACATTGGCAGGACCTATGCCGCCTGAAAAGGCGGAGTTGCCCGAACAACAATAAAGCTGCCGTTCAGACGGCATTTTCTGTTTTCAGTTTAAATCAATAAAAGGTGATTTTATGCGTACCAACTATTGCGGCCTGATCAGCGAGCAATACTTAGGCCAAACCGTTACCGTCAAAGGCTGGGTACACCGCCGGCGCGACCACGGCGGTGTGATTTTTATCGACCTGCGCGACCGCGAAGGCATCGTCCAAGTCGTGATCGATCCCGACACGCCCGAAGCGTTTGCCGCTGCCGATTCCGCCCGTAACGAATACGTTTTGGGCATTGCCGGCCGCGTACGCAACCGTCCCGAAGGCACGACCAACGACAAAATGATTTCCGGCAAAATCGAAATCCTTGCCAAAGAAATCGAAGTGTTGAACGCCGCCGCTACGCCGCCGTTCCAAATCGACGACGAAAACATCAGCGAAAACGTGCGCCTGACCAACCGCGTTATCGACCTGCGCCGCCCTGTGATGCAGCGCAACCTGCGCCTGCGTTACCAAGTCGCTATGGGCGTTCGCCGTTATCTGGACGCGCAAGGCTTCATCGACATCGAAACGCCGATGCTGACCCGCTCCACTCCGGAAGGCGCGCGCGACTACCTCGTACCGAGCCGCGTTCATCCGGGCGAGTTTTTCGCGCTGCCGCAATCGCCGCAATTATTCAAACAACTGTTGATGGTGGCGGGTTTCGACCGTTACTACCAAATCACCAAGTGCTTCCGTGACGAAGACTTGCGCGCCGACCGCCAACCTGAATTCACTCAAATCGACTTGGAAACCTCGTTCCTGAACGAGGATGAAATCATGGACATCACTGAAGGCATGGCCAAACAAGTCTTCAAAGATGCTTTGAACGTAGATTTGGGCGGCTTCCCACGCATGCCTTATTCTGAAGCCATGTTCTACTACGGCTCTGACAAACCGGACATGCGCATCAACTTAAAATTCACCGAGTTGACCGACCTGATGAAAACGGAAGAATTCAAAGTCTTCCGTGGCGCAGCCGACATGAAAGGCGGCCGCGTAGTCGCTCTGCGCGTGCCGAACGGCGCCAAATTCAGCCGCAAAGAAATCGACGAATACACTAAATTTGTCGGCATCTACGGCGCGAAAGGTCTGGCATACATCAAAGTAAACGATGCGGGCAACCTCTCCAACGGCGAAGACAGCGGCCTGCAATCTCCAATCGTAAAATTCTTGTCTGAAAACGCCCTGAAAGAAATCATCGAGCGTACCGCCGCGCAAAACGGCGACATCATCTTCTTCGGTGCGGACAAAGCCAAAGTCGTGAACGAAGCCGTCGGCGCATTGCGTATCAAAGTCGGCTTGGAACACGGCAAAGACAACGGCTACTTCACAGACGAATGGAAACCTTTGTGGGTTGTCGATTTCCCGATGTTCGAATACGACGAAGAAGCCGACCGCTACGTTGCCGTACACCATCCGTTTACCGCTCCTAAAGAAGGTCATGAAGACCTGATGGTTTCCGATCCTGCAAACTGCCTGGCCCGTGCCTACGATATGGTATTGAACGGCTGGGAAATCGGCGGAGGCTCTATCCGTATCCACCGTGCAGACGTACAAGGGAAAGTGTTTGCCGCGCTGAAAATCAGCCCTGAAGAGCAACAAGAGAAATTCGGCTTCCTCTTGGACAACCTGAAATTCGGTGCGCCTCCTCACGGCGGCCTTGCATTCGGCCTCGACCGTCTGGTAACGCTGATGACCGGTGCCGAATCCATCCGCGACGTGATTGCCTTCCCGAAAACACAACGCGCCCAATGCCTGCTGACCGATGCGCCCAACAGCGTGGACGATAAGCAGTTGCGTGAATTGAGCCTGCGTCTGCGTCAAAAAGCAGTTGAAACAAAAGAAGCATAAGGAAAACAGAGCCGTTTGACGGCTCTGTTTTTTCAGACGGCATTTACGCTTCTTGACTTCCCTCTAATTCAAACCTAATTTTGCTGTGTTTTAATGGCGGTATTGAAAAACACATCTTGTTCAATCAACCGATAAAAAAAGGACTGAAAATGAAAAAACTGTTATTGGCCGCCGTTGTTTCCCTAAATGCCGCAACCGCATTTGCCGGCGACTCTGCCGAGCGTCAGATTTACGGCGATCCCCATTTTGAACAAAACCGCACAAAAGCCGTGAAAATGTTGGAACAGCGCGGTTATCAGGTTTACGATGTCGATGCCGACGACCACTGGGGCAAACCTGTTTTGGAAGTGGAAGCCTATAAAGACGGCCGCGAATACGACATCGTGTTGTCTTACCCCGACCTGAAAATCATCAAAGAGCAGCTCGATCGCTGACTCCTTTGATGGAAAGATGAACCAAAATGCCGTCTGAAGCGTTCAGACGGCATTTTGCCTGTTCCTCATCAGGTATGAGGCAGGCTTTTCTTATTAAAAAAATGACATTTCACGCTGATTTGTTATAATCATTCCTTTTCAACACGACAGACGGAGCAGGTTTATTATGCCTATCCTTACCATCCGTGAAGTGTGCAACATTAATCATTGGAGCATAGGTTATTATGATGTTGACGATTCCGGCGAAATCATCGTCCGCCCCAATCCCTCGCAACACAATCAAACTGTTTCACTGCAAAAACTGACTGAAGCCGTGCAACAAAAACATCAGGCGCGCCTGCCTGTTTTGTTTTGTTTTCCGCAAATCCTCGAACACCGCCTCCGCGACATTAACCGCGCCTTTCAGACGGCACGGGAAGAGTGCGGCTATAAGGGCGGTTATTGTTTGGTTTACCCTATCAAGGTCAACCAACACCGCCGCGTCATCGAGTCGCTTATGTCAAGCGGACAACCGCATGGTTTGGAAGCCGGTTCTAAAGCCGAACTGATGGCGGTTTTGGCACACGCCGGCACCCGGCAAACATTAATCGTCTGCAACGGCTATAAAGACCGTGAATATATCCGTTTCGCCTTGATGGGCGAAAAACTGGGGCATCAGGTTTATTTGGTGATTGAGAAGCTGTCCGAAATACAAATGGTATTGGAAGAGGCGGAAAAACTCGGCATCAAGCCCCGTTTGGGTGTGCGCGCCAGACTGGCTTCCCAAGGTTCGGGAAAATGGCAGTCTTCGGGTGGGGAAAAATCAAAATTCGGCTTGTCGGCTTCCCAAGTTTTGCAACTGGTCGATATTTTGAAACAAAAAAACAGGCTGGACTGCCTGCAGCTTTTGCATTTCCATTTGGGCTCGCAGCTTGGGAACATCCGTGATGTTGCCACAGGTGTACACGAATCGGCTCGGTTTTATGTTGAGTTGCACAAACTGGGGGTAAATATCCGCTGTTTTGATGTAGGTGGCGGGCTTGGCGTGGATTACGAAGGAAACCGCACACAATCGGATTGTTCCGTTAATTACAGCCTGAACGAATATGCCGCCACAGTCGTATGGGGCATCAGTCAGGCTTGTCTCGAACACGGGCTGCCGCATCCGACAATCATTACCGAGAGCGGGCGCGGCATTACCGCACATCACGCCGTTTTGGTTGCTAATGTTATAGGCGTTGAACGTTACAAACCGCGTCGGCTGGATGCGCCATCGCCCGAAGCACCGCGTGTGTTGCACAGTATGTGGGAAACTTGGACGGATATTTCCGCCTCGCGGGAAAAACGTTCCTTACGCAGCTGGATACACGAAGGGCAGTTTGATCTTGCCGATGTGCATAATCAGTATAATGTCGGGCTGTTGAGTTTGGCGCAACGTGCGTGGGCGGAGCAACTGTATTTAAATATCTGTCATGAAGTCGGCGAATTGTTTAATGAAAAACACCGGTCTCACCGAACCATTATTGACGAATTGCAAGAACGTTTTGCCGATAAGCTGTATGTCAATTTCTCACTCTTCCAATCTTTGCCCGATGCTTGGGGCATAGATCAACTTTTCCCTGTTTGTCCTATTACCGGTTTGAATGAACCGATTGCGCGCCGCGCCGTGTTGTTGGACATTACCTGCGATTCAGACGGTACGATTGACCACTACATCGACGGCGACGGCATCGCCGGTACGATGCCTATGCCTGATTATCCCGAAGAAGAGCCGCCGTTTTTAGGCTTTTTTATGGTGGGAGCATATCAGGAAATACTCGGCAATATGCACAATCTTTTCGGCGACACTGCCACTGCTGATGTTGTTGTAAGGGAAGACGGACAATTTACCGTCATCGATTACGATGAAGGAAACACCGTTGCCGATATGCTCGAATACGTTTATCAAGATCCGAAAGAGCTGATGAAACGCTATCGCGAACAAATCGAACATTCAGACCTTCCTGCCTCGCAGGCTATGTCTTTCTTAAAAGAACTCGAAGCGGGGCTTAATGGTTATACCTATTTGGAAGACGAATAGACGCATCAAGGTATCGGATATGTCGTCTGAAGCCCGATTTTCTTACTCAAACACCAATCATCACGACCGATTGAAACCAATTACAAGGAATCATTACGATGCAATACAGCACACTGGCAGGACAAACCGACAACTCCCTCGTTTCCAATAATTTCGGGTTTTTGCGCCTGCCGCTTAATTTTATGCCGTATGAAAGCCATGCCGATTGGGTTATTACCGGCGTGCCTTATGATATGGCGGTTTCAGGGCGTTCCGGCGCGCGTTTCGGTCCTGAAGCCATCCGGCGCGCCTCCGTCAACCTCGCTTGGGAGCACCGCAGGTTTCCGTGGACATTTGATGTGCGCGAACGCCTGAACATTATTGATTGCGGCGACTTGGTTTTTTCTTTTGGCGACAGCAGGGATTTTGTCGAAAAAATGGAAGCGCACGCCGGCAAATTACTTTCTTTCGGCAAACGCTGTTTGAGTTTGGGCGGCGACCATTTCATTACCCTCCCGTTGTTGCGCGCCCACGCCCGCTATTTCGGCAAACTCGCACTGATTCATTTTGACGCGCACACCGACACCTACGACAACGGCAGCGAATACGACCACGGCACGATGTTTTATACCGCCCCCAAGGAAGGCCTCATCGACCCGTCCCGTTCCGTACAAATCGGCATACGCACCGAACACAGTAAAAAATTGCCTTTTACTGTGTTGTCCGCCCCCAAAGTCAATGAAGACAGTGTTGAAGAGACCGTCCGTAAAATCAAAGAAACCGTCGGCAATATGCCCGTTTACCTGACTTTCGACATAGACTGTCTCGACCCGTCGTTCGCCCCCGGGACCGGTACGCCCGTATGCGGCGGCTTGAGCAGCGACAGGGCATTAAAAATCCTACGTGGGCTGACGGATCTCGACATCGTCGGTATGGATGTTGTAGAAGTTGCCCCCTCTTACGACCAATCCGACATTACCGCTTTGGCCGGCGCCACAATTGCCTTGGAAATGCTTTACCTTCAAGGTGCGAAAAAGGACTGAACGTCCGGCATCCCCCGGGTTTTCGCCGTGCCGTTCAAACGGCGTATTCAGTCTAATGAAAATTCAAATACTGAAACAAAAGTTGCCCGGAGCCGCATATCGGAAAGACGGTGAAATATCGTAATATAACTTATAAAACAATTAGTTAAATATTATTTTTCCGATTTTTCGGGACGGTCTTTTTTACGGAGGTCAATATGATGAAATTGGGTTTCAAACCGATACCCCTCGCCATTGCCGCAGTATTGTGCGCCCTGGTTTTGGCACTGCCCGTACCCGACGGGGTCAAGCCTCAGGCTTGGACGCTGCTGGCTATGTTTGTCGGTGTGATTGCCGCCATTATCGGCAAGGTTATGCCGTTGGGCGCGCTGTCGATTATTGCCGTCGGGTTGGTCGCAGTAACCGGCGTAACCGCCGACAAACCGGGCGCGGCGATGAGCGATGCGTTGAGTGCGTTCGCCAATCCGTTGATTTGGCTGATTGCCATCGCAGTTATGATTTCGCGCGGTTTGCTCAAAACAGGGCTGGGGATGCGTATCGGATATTTGTTTATCGCCGTTTTTGGAAGAAAAACGCTGGGCATCGGTTACAGTCTCGCTCTTTCCGAACTGCTGCTGGCTCCCGTTACCCCTTCCAATACCGCGCGCGGCGGCGGCATTATACATCCGATTATGCAGTCGATTGCCGGCAGTTACGGCTCCAATCCCGCAAAAGGCACAGAAGGCAAGATGGGTAAATATTTGGCTTTGGTCAATTATCATTCCAATCCCATTTCGTCGGCTATGTTTATTACTGCAACTGCCCCCAACCCTTTAATCGTCAACTTGATTGCCGAAAATTTAGGCAGTAGTTTCCGTCTTTCTTGGGGGGCGTGGGCGTGGGCAATGGCTGTTCCCGGCGTTATCGCCTTTTTCGTTATGCCTTTGATTTTATATTTTTTGTATCCGCCTGAAATTAAAGAAACGCCCAATGCTGTTCAATTTGCCAAAGACCGTCTGAGCGAGATGGGTAAAATGTCGGCAGACGAAATCATTATGGCGGTCATTTTCGGTATCTTGCTGCTGTTGTGGGCAGATGTTCCCGCCCTTATTACCGGCAATCACGCTTTTAGTATCAACGCCACCGCCACCGCATTTATCGGATTAAGCCTGCTTTTGCTTTCCGGTGTATTGACTTGGGACGATGTTTTGAAAGAAAAAAGCGCGTGGGATACGATTATTTGGTTTGGCGCATTGATTATGATGGCCGCATTTTTAAATAAACTCGGACTGATTAAATGGTTCTCCGGAGTGTTGGCGGAAAGTGTCGGCGGTTTGGGCGTTAGCGGCACGGCTGCGGGCGTAATCCTCGTGCTTGCTTATATGTATGCGCATTATATGTTTGCCAGTACTACTGCACATATTACCGCTATGTTCGGCGCATTTCTCGCTGCTGCCGTTTCACTGAATGCCCCGGCGATGCCGACCGCGCTGATGATGGCGGCCGCATCCAACATTATGATGACCCTCACTCATTATGCGACCGGTACTTCACCTGTGATTTTCGGCTCGGGCTACACCACAATGGGAGAATGGTGGAAGGCGGGTTTTGTCATGAGCGTAGTCAATTTTCTGATTTTTTCCGTTATCGGCAGCATTTGGTGGAAAGTTCTGGGATATTGGTAAAGGGAAAAATAAATTTCCAATCTGTGTTTATTTGATTGGGCGACTATTATCGTGAAATATGCCGTCTAAAGCCTTCAGACGGCATATTTGTGCGCTTGGATGTTGCAGAAAGCGGCAGGGCGGCGGTGTAGGAAAAGCCAAACAAAAACCAAACCGCCTGTCAACTTCTGATAAACATAAGTATTAAATAATCAGAAGGTTATTCAATTACCTAAACGCAAATTCCCCTGCCGTATCACATCTATTGAAAATAATACATCAACCGGCTCGGAAGCAGCCTGATCAGGTGATTCTACTTGCGGCGATGAATCGGCAGCCGGTTCGGTATAGGCAGTCGGCGTGCCGTCGGATTGGGTATTTAAATGCGCTTGTGCCTCGGGCGTGTGTACATCAGGCACTTCGGGCGTGCGTGTCTCGGATACTTCGGCAGAGTTGGTTTCCTCAGTTTGTTCAATGACTTCAGCTTGGCTGTATGAGGAAGAACCCTGTATCCACGCCAGCGATTTGAGCGGCATCTTCATCTTGCCGTTTTTGCCGCAGGTCAGACAGACGGCCGATCCGGTGCGGTCTTTGAGTACGGCATCGACTTTCTCGGGCGCGATGGTTTTGCCCTGTGTTTTTGCCCATTGCCCGATGCTTTTTTTCAGGGAGGCGGTGTCAAGGTTGTTCTTACCGTAAGGGTCGCGGAAGGCGGCAAGCCACAGGTTGCGATCCGCATCTTCATTGAGGCCCGCCATTTGATAGATGACGGAGGCGGGCGAGCCGGTGGCGATGGTTTTGGCAAACTCGAGCGCGTCGGGCGATTTCATGCGGACGCAGCCGTGACTCCGGATGCCCGGGACGCTGGCCGGTGCATTGGTTCCGTGTATGCCCAAACCGAGTTTCGGGTCTCCTAAGCGGACAAAAACCGGCCCCAAAGGGTTGTCCGGGCCGGCGGCTATGGTTTTTACGCCGTCGCCGCGTTCTTTCTGTATGGATTTTGGGATGTGCCAAACAGGGTTATAGGCTTTCGCCCCGATTTTATGTTCGCCTAGATTGGTTTGTGTCATCGCCCGACCTACTGCAACGGGATAAACCTTGGTCAGTTTGCCGTCGGTGTAGAGGAACAGGCGTTGCTGAGGGATGTTAATGAAGACATGTTGACCTTGTGCGACGGGGGAGACATCGGGAATGACGGTGTTTGCGTATGAAAAACCGCTTATCAATAGTGCGGCAGTGCGGCAGATTGTTTTATTCATATCAAAATATGGTGTGTGTCCGATAGGTTTTCGGCAAATCATACCTGAAACCGTACCAATTTGTGCGAAAATATGCGCTTCGGTACAGTGCGGACGGATTGGGTAATGGCAACGGAAACAAATATCGCGGAAATTTCCGCCTTGGATTATGAAGGCAGGGGTGTGGCAAAGGTCGGCGGCAAAACGATTTTCATTAAAGGGGCATTACTTGATTGTTTGATGCTGGGTTGCTTCAGGCTTTAACTCAGGAATATTTACATCATAATGAAAGTTTTTAGACAACAGCTTGAACAACTCGGCGCGCAAAATCAATATCGTTCGATTCCGGATTTGATTCATCAAGGGCGGTATATTACGCGGGAAAACCGCAAAATGCTGAATATGTCGTCTAATGATTATTTGGGGTTGGCATCAGATGAAAACTTACGCCGGTCTTTTTTGCAGCAATACGGCGGTAATTTTCCCTCTTTTACCAGTTCTTCATCACGTTTATTAACGGGCAACTTTCCTATTTATACCGATTTGGAAGAGCTTGTCGCACAACGTTTCCAACGGGAAAGCGCGTTATTGTTCAACAGCGGCTATCACGCCAATCTCGGTATTTTGCCTGCTTTGACGACGACGAAAAGTTTGATTTTGGCAGATAAATTCGTTCACGCCAGTATGATTGACGGCATCCGTTTGAGCCGGTGTGCGTTTTTCCGTTATCGTCATAATGATTATGAACATTTGAAAAATCTGCTTGAAAAAAACGTCGGAAAATTTGACCGCACTTTTATCGTTACCGAATCTGTTTTCAGTATGGACGGCGATGTGGCGGATTTGAAACAGCTTGTCCAATTAAAAAAACAGTTTCCCAATACTTATCTTTATGTGGATGAAGCCCACGCAATCGGTGTTTATGGGCAAAACGGATTGGGGATTGCCGAACGGGATAATCTGATTGCCGAGATTGATTTATTGGTCGGCACTTTCGGTAAAGCCTTAGCCTCGGTGGGGGCGTATGCCGTCTGCAACCAAGTATTGAAAGAATGTTTGATTAATCAAATGCGCCCATTGATTTTTTCAACCGCATTGCCGCCGTTTAATGTGGCTTGGACTTATTTTATTTTTGAACGATTGCCGCAATTCTCAAAAGAAAGAAGTCATCTTGAGCAGTTAAGCGCATTTTTACGGCGGGAAGTGGCGCATCGGACGCAAATAATGCCGAGCGAAACCTGTATCGTCCCCTATATTTTAGGCGGGAATGAAGCCACCCTTGCCAAAGCGGAATATCTGCAAGGTCAGGGTTATTATTGCCTGCCCATCAGACCGCCGACAGTACCAAAAAACACATCCAGAATCCGCCTGTCTTTAACTGCCGATATGACAACGGATGAAGTGCGGCAGTTTGCGGCGTGCCTGTAAGGATATGATATGAAAACAAAATTTTACAATCATCAAGGCGAACATTTAATCCTGTATTTTGCAGGTTGGGGAATGCCGCCCGATGCTGTAAATCATTTGATTTTGCCGGAAAATCACGATTTATTGATTTGCTATGATTATCAAGATTTAAATTTGGATTTTGATTTTTCCGCCTATCGGCACATCCGTTTGGTGGCGTGGTCAATGGGCGTTTGGGCGGCAGAGAGGGCATTGCAAGGAATAAGATTAAAATCCGCAACGGCAGTGAATGGCACAGGTTTGCCTTGCGATGATAATTTCGGTATCCCTTGCGCCGTTTTTAAAGGCACATTGGAGAATCTCACAGAAAATACTCGTTCAAAGTTTGAACGTAGAATCTGTGGCGATAAAGCATCTTTTGAAGATTACCAACAATTTCCCGCCCGTCCGTTTGACGAAATTCATCAAGAACTTACCGCACTTTTTGCGATGATCGGGCAAGATAGGCGTACAGATCTTATCCGCTGGACAAACGCCTTGTTCGGATCGGGCGATAAAATTTTTATTCCTGCCAATCAGCACCGATATTGGACACCGCGTTGCACCGTTCAAGAAACAGACGGCGGGCATTACCTGTTTTCAAGATTTACCCATTGGTCGGCACTATGGAATCACTGACTGCCATAAATAAACCGCGCATTCGGCAGGCTTTCCAAAAAGCATTAAGCGATTATGACAGGCACGCCTTAATCCAACAAAAAATGACGATTAATCTAATCGCGCATTTGCAAGATTATTTGCCGGATATGCCATTGGAAAACGTGTTGGAATTGGGCTGCGGCTCAGGAATGTTGAGTGCCTTGCTGCAAAAACAGATTTCAGCGAATTATTGGTTATTTAATGATTTGTGCGATGTACGAAGCCGACTGGCTGAAAAATTGCCTCAATCCTTTGATTTTTATTGCGGCGATGCGGAAAACTTTCCTTTTCAACGACAATTTGACTTAATCGCAAGCGCATCTGCCGTGCAATGGTTTCACCAACCCGACGCTTTTATCGCCCATTGCAAAACAGGCTTGAAAACAAACGGATTATTGGCGGTTGCGACCTTTGGCAAAGACAATTTAAAAGAAGTCCGCCAAATCACAAATATAGGCTTAAATTACCCGACTTTATCCCAATGGCAGGCTTGGTTAGCCAAAGATTTTGAGCTTTTATGGTGTGAGGATTTTAAGGTAATACTAGACTTTGATACGCCGTTAGATGTACTCAAACACCTTAAATATACAGGCGTTACCGCCACGAACCAAAAAAATTGGACAAGAAAAAATCTCAATGGATTTATTGGCGATTACTTGTCGGCGTTCGGTATGCCGTCGGGCAAAGTGCGCCTGACTTATCATCCGTTATTTTTTATCGCGCGCCACTCTGCGGCGGGCAGGCAATAAGGCAGCTTATGGGCAAAGTTATTTTTATATCGGGTATTGATACTGATGTGGGTAAAAGGTAATATGGCGAGCCTTATGCAGAAGGCATATTGTCAAACGTTAAATTATGGTATGATTTAAAATTTACAAGTCTATTTCAGTAAATCGTTAATAATAAAAGCGGACAATTGGCCGTTGCAGGCGGTCAGCTATCCGCTCGTTACGGTATCGGGGGTTTCCTTTGGAAAACTCATTAATTATCGGTCTGGCACTGGCGGTATTGCTGATGCTTTTGGTTATGCGTGCGAAGCAGGGTAAGAAAACACCGAAGCGCAAATCCCAAGGTGTCGGCAATACGCAGGGGCAGCCGCCCGGAAGCAATGATTCGGACTGGGTCGATCAGACTTGGTCAATCGGTTTCAGACGGCACGCAACTCGACTGGTCTTGGAACGAAAGTGCCGAGACCGCATCCGCCGCCGTATCCGCGCAAGAAGTCGATCCGCTTACGGAGTATCAGGTTTATAAGCAATTCGGTTATCAGGGCAAGGCTGCCGAATCTTTGGCTGCCTATCTGGACGGCATTCCGGATGGTGAAGCGAAACCTGAGAACCTTATCCGCGAGCTGATCGATATCAATCTCGAAGTGGGGGATGTCGATGTTTTGGCAGACAATCTGCAAAAATACGGCAGACTGATTCCTTTCGAACTTTTGGCAAAATATATCGAACAGGCATTACAGCGAGATTCAAACCATTTGCGTATCCGCGTCTTGGCGGAAGAAGGTTTGGGATAGGGCACTCAGGAGATTGAAAAACGTGCGGAAGGCGGTTCTGCGACGGCAGCTTCCGCATCGCCCCCGCCGGATGTCGGCGGTAAGGCTTATGGAGCCGAAGAAATCAAGCGCATCCCGATTGTGCGGGGCAAAAAAGACGTGTCCGGAATCAGCCAAGAGAAAATCGGTGCGATTGCCGGCCTGGTCCGCGCCGATCAAGGTGCGAAAATCCTTAAAGACAAAGTCAGCTACGAAACGGCATCGAAACAATACGACCGTGCCATCCAAACTTCCGAAAAACCTGCAAACCTGATTATCGATGCGTTGAAACTCGATTACCAACACGCGGACATAGACCGTTTTGCCGGACATTTGTGGAAACTTTACCAAACGTTGGGCAACTACGGCAGGCAGGTTAAAGAGCGGATGCTGGGTTAGGGGTACAGCCTGGGTTACCATGAAGTTTTCGATGATTTGGAAAAGGGGCCGAACGATCGGCAAATCAAAGACATCGGTATGAGGCACGGGTATCTGCCGAAAAATATACAGAAATTCAAAGCGCAACATCGGGATTTGGTGCTTCAAGATTCTTCGTTGATCAACACTGGTTCGTCTCCGGCAGACGATGCGGTTAAAGAAGTAGAGTCGTTGCTGATGTATGGTCAGATTGAAGCGGCAATGGATGTGTTGGAGCAGGCGGTATTGAAATATCCCGACGAATCCCAGCTTTATATTACGTTGATCGATATTTATGAACGTACTGAAGATTGGGATAGGTTGGGGCAGTTTTTAAGGGTATTGAGGGAACGTGCGGACAGGCTTCCTGAAGAGGTCGTTATGCTGATGAGCCGGCTGCTGCAGCGTATGAATCAAAATATTAAAAAAATAAAACGGTACGGAAAATAAAAATGGAAGTTCAACTGCCGAAAATTAAAACAGTACGCGTAATGTTGGCGGGGATGACGGCGCAGCAGGAATCCGTTTTCAAAATGGCATTCAAAATGCACAATACCACCCGTTATGAAACAGTATCCCCTTCAGACGGCAGTGCCGTGCCCGATTTGGTTTTGGCGGATACCGATGCCGAGGGCGGTTTTGAACTTTGGAAAGAGCTTGCCGGGCGTTATAAGGCTATACCCGTCGCCGTCTGTTCGGAGAAAGTTCCCGATTCTGAAGTTCCCTACCTGCCCAAACCGATTCGGTTTGAAACATTGTTTCCTATGCTCCGCAAGTTATTGCAGGGCGAGAATGTTTATGGGAAATCGTTTATTGCACCCGCAGACCGGTCGGCGAAAAACAACGGGAATGTGCAGCGTACGGTTACGATACGCCAGTTTAACCCGAATAAAGGATTATTGGGGGCGTTGCGGTTTGCGGAAAAGAACAGGCAGGACATCGCTATCTTGCATGGAAATAAGCCGGTCCTTAATTGTTTTCCCCTCGATACAACGGGTTTTGCTGACAGAAAGTGTGTAAAAACTCGAAGAATTGTGCAAAGACGAAAATTTGCAGGTCAGTTGCAAGACTGTTCCCGATAACTCGCAATGGCGCGAAAAGGCTAAAGTAGGCATTATGTCCTGTATGTGGCAGTTTTCCATTTGGACGGCGCAGGACAGGTTGATTTATCCGATTTTTCCCGATACTCCGTTTACGTTGAAATCTTGGCCAAACCTGACCCGGTAGGCAAATGTGCCGGGGTCGATACGCTTGTCGGCATTTTTGACCAAGGCATCCGTCAACCTTAACGTGTTGTATAAAGTGATGCCTTTAAACCTCAATGATATTCTGAATTATCTTGCGGCAACCTATACAACCGGGTTTTTGTCGGTAGATTTGAAAACGGTTTCACAACAGGCATACTCCGATATGGCGGATAAAATAAATATCGGGGCCGATTCTGCTTCTGATAGTGAAATGATGAAAAAAGCGGAAAAAATCACGACACCATCCCAATCCCAGTCGCGCGGCCTTCTGCAAAGACTGATGAAAAAACTGTTGGGCAGCTAAGAGGCGGAGAGATGAGAGAAAATAAAATTATTTTCACAGGACCTGTCGGCGTAGGGAAAACCACTGCCATTGCGGCTATTTCGGACGAAGCACTCGTCCAGACCGATGCTTCCGCATCCGACATGACTTTGGATAGGAAAAGGAATACGACAGTGGCGATGGACTACGGGCCATCAGCTTGGATGAGGATACCAAAGTCCATTTATATAGTACGCCCGGTCAGGAACGGTTCAACTTTATGTGGGAAATCTTAAGCCAAGGCAGTATGGGTTTGGTATTGCTTTTAGATAATGCCCGAACCAACCCGTTGAAAGATTTGGAATTCTTTTTACATTCGTTTCGAGGGCTGCTGGAGAAGGCATCCGTCGTTGTCGGTATTACCAAGATGGATATACGCTCTCAGCCCGGTATCGACGTGTATCACAAATATCTTGCAAAACATAATCTTAATGTTCCGGTTTTTGAAATTGATGCCCGTAAGGAAGATGACGTAAAACAATTGGTTAGCGCAATGTTATTTTCTATTGATCCGGGACTGGAGGTTTAATATGGAATCAACACTTTCACTACAAGCGAATTTATATCCCTGCCTGACTCCTGCCGGTGCATTTTATGCCGTATCCAGCGATGCCCCCAGTGCCGGTAAAACTTTGTTGCGCAGCCTGTTGAAAGCGGATGCGGACGAAGTGGTCAGCAGTGAGAAGCTGCTCGCGGGCGGACACCGCCGACATCGATACCGCTTTGAACCTGTTGTACCGTTTGCAAAAACTCGAATTCCTCTATGGCGATGAAAACGGTCATTCAGACGGCATCAATTTGTCGGACGAGCAATTGCCGTTGCTGATGGAACAATTGTCCGGCAGCGGTAAGGCATTATTGGTCGATCGGAACGGTCTGTATCTTGCCAACGCCAATTTCCATCATGAGTCGGCGGAAGAGTTGGGGTTGTTGGCGGCAGAAGTCGCACAGATGGAAAAGAAATACCGGCTGCTGATTAGGAACAACCTGTATATCAACAATAACGCTTGGGGCGTTTGCGATCCTTCCGGTCAGAGCGAATTGACATTTTTCCCATTGTATATCGGTTCAACCAAATTTATTTTGGTTATCGCCGGCATTCCCGATTTGAGCAAAGAGGCATTTGTTACTTTGGTAAGGATTTTATACCGCCGTTACAGCAACCGCGTGTAAAACTTGGGACAGGAGGGATTATGCAGCAATTATTGATTTCAATCCTTGAAGATTTAAATAATACATCTACGGATATTATCGCGTCTGCCGTTATCTCAACCGACGGATTGCCGATGGCGACAATGCTTCCTTCACATTTGAATTCGGACAGGGTAGGGGCGATTTCTGCCACTTTGCTTGCTTTGGGGAGTCGCTCGGTGCAGGAACTCGCCTGCGGGGAATTGGAACAAGTGATGATTAAAGGAAAATCAGGCTATATCCTTTTAAGTCAGGCGGGTAAAGATGCCGTGTTGGTGCTGGTGGCAAAAGAAACCGGCAGACTTGGTTTAATCCTATTGGATGCCAAACGTGCGGCAAGGCATATTGCGGAAGCCATATAACATATAAAGATTGCGGGCTTGCAGATAAGTGCAATCGATTGTCAATTTATATTGACACGTTCGGTATTTCTGTTTTATTATTCGCGTTTACTCCCCGATAGCTCAGTCGGTAGAGCGACGGACTGTTAATCCGCAGGTCCCTGGTTCGAGCCCAGGTCGGGGAGCCAAATTCCAAAACCCTCTAAGTATTTTCTTAGAGGGTTTTGTTTTACCGGCGGTCAGAAACGCATTTTTGAGATGATTGTTTTGAGATGGAATAAAATCTTTGCAAAATTCCTTTCGTGATGGTTATGAAAAATAAATTTCTAAAGATTTAATTGGTTATTTTTATAATTTTGAAATTTATCGGTTTTGTAAAGGTCTCGGGATAAGCAATTTCGGTCTTCGGCGCGTCTTTTACGCCAAACCCATAAGAATTTTGAGGGTAATCTTCATCGTTTTGCCTGAATTGCCGACGCAAAGCGATTTATCGGCGGTTGTGTTTGAGCGTTTGATTGCAGCTTGCCCAATCTCAAATATTTCTAAATACCAATTGAAATTCAATATTTTATAAAAACACTGATTTGGAACGAACAGATTTATAAAAATTCCGTGTATCCTTGAGTAAGGGAGTTGATTGAAAAGACTTGTTTGATTGATGATGAAGAATAAGTTAATTAATGTCTTATTTGGTATTCGTTCTATTCATATTTTTTCCCAGTTCCTTCACTAAAAAATCCAAAAATACGCGTAAGCGGAGGTTGACGGCTTTATCGCTGTAATAAACAGCATTAAAGGGGTGTGTTTTATTGGAGGTTTGTTCGGCGAATAGGGGAATTAACTTTCCTTCAGTGATGTCGTTGTCAACCAAAAAATCTGATAAGCAAGCAATACCGCAACTTGAAAGGCACAACGAGCGTAAGATTTCACCGCTGCTGGCGGTAAAGTGCGGTGAAATTTTATAGGGATTTCCCTGCGCATCTAAAACCGCCCATGTATTTAGAGAACCGGGTTCTGTGAAGCCTAAACATTGATGGTTGGCAAGATCTTCTGCAGATTGTGGCGTGCCGTGTTTTGCTAAATATTCAGGACTGGCGACTACGCGGAAGTGGCTGTCAAACAGATGGCGTGCACGCAGCCCGGAATCGTCCAATTCTCCGGCCCGTAAGGCAATATCGACTTTGCGTTCAATCAGATTGATATAGCCTTCGGAAGAAACGAGCGAAAGTCGGATATGCGGATAGCGTTCGTTGAATTTTGCTGCCAGCGGCGCCAGCAGATGCAGCACCATCGGCATCGCGGAATCCACGCGCAACACGCCTTGCGGTACTTCGTGCACTGCCAGCATTTCGGTTTCCGCCGCTGCCATTTCTTGCAGGATTCTCTGCGCGCGGCGGAAATATTGCGCGCCTTCTTCCGTCAGATTGAGTTGCCGCGTGGTGCGGTTGAGCAGGTTCACGCCCAACTTTTCCTCCAGCCGTTTGACGATGCGGCTTACGGCAGAATTTGCCATCTCCAACTGCTCCGCCGCACGGCTGAAGCTGCCGCTTTCCACCACTTGAACAAATACGGTCAGTTCTTCTGAATTGGTTTTCATCGTGTTTCCTTTTCGGTTGGAACCCCACCCTTTAGGGCGGCAGGATCAGACTTTATTTGGGAAGGGCGTAACCCCTTCCCAATCAGGACGGCACATAGGGAGACGATTTATGTGTCATCCCGTGTGTTGAAACATCTGATTATTCCATTTGACGCAAAAGTGTTTTCTTATTTTTGCACTTTTAAATCATAAAGTAAAACGGTACAATACATTCATCAATTCACAAACGAGGTAACAAATGAATATTTTATTATTAGACGGCGGCAAAGCGTTCGGACATTCTCACGGCGGGTTAAACCACACGCTTCACAAAAAAGCGAAAGAAGTTTTGACCGCGCTCGGACACAATGTTCAAGAAACCGTGATTGATGCCGGCTATGATGTTGAGGCGGAAATCGAAAAATTCGTTTGGATGGATGCTGTGATTTGGCAGATGCCGGGCTGGTGGATGCACGAGCCTTGGACAGTGAAAAAATATATGGACGAAGTCTTTACCGGCGGACACGGCAAACTCTACCAAAGCGACGGCAGACACCGCGTCAATCCGACTGAGGGCTACGGCACAGGCGGCTTGTTGCAAGGCAAAAAACATATGCTTTCACTGACTTGGAATGCGCCGATTGAAGCCTTTACCCGCGAAGGCGATTTCTTTGAAGGCAAAGGCGTTGATGTTTTGTATATGCACTTCCACAAAGCCAACGAGTTCATCGGCTTGAGCCGCCTGCCGACATTCTTATGTAACGATGTGGTTAAAAATCCGCAAGTGGAAAAATACTTGGCAGATTATCAGGCACACTTGGAAAAAGTGTTCGGCTAATTAAAAATCCATCTTCAACACGGAGATGGATTTTGTTTGTTTCGTTGATTTTGTGTCAGTTTCAGATGTGGGTGCTTATCCGGACGGGTCGTCTGAAAATGTTTGCCCCAATGCAAAAAAATCACTGCAAACCTTCACAAACGGGGCTGGTAGTGATTTTTTCAAATCAAACAGATTGAAAACCTGCGCCGAATTGTTCAGACGGCATTATTTTTTCAATTCCGCCAAAATCCCGTCAACGGTTTTCTTCGCGTCGCCGAAACACATCACGCTGTTTTCGTTGAAGAACAGCGGGTTTTGTACGCCTGCGTAGCCGGTGTTCATCGAGCGTTTCAATACGACGACTTCTTTTGCCTTCCATACTTCTAAAACCGGCATACCTGCAATCGGGCTGTTCGGATCGGTTTGGGCGGCAGGGTTGACGGTATCGTTCGCACCAATCACCAAGACCACATCGGTTTCGGGGAAGTCGTCGTTGATTTCGTCCATTTCCAAAACAATGTCGTAGGGGACTTTGGCTTCGGCGAGCAGTACATTCATATGACCGGGCAGGCGGCCGGCGACGGGGTGGATGCCGAAGCGTACTTCGATGCCGTTTTTACGCAAAAGCTCGGTGATTTCGGCAACGGGGTATTGTGCCTGCGCCACTGCCATGCCGTAGCCCGGGGTGATAATGACGCTGCTTGCGCCTTTCAGCATTTCGGCAACATCGGCAGCTTTGACTTCTCGGTATTCCTCTATCTCTTGGCTGCCGGAAGACGATATGCCGCTGTCGCTGCCGAAACCGCCGGCAATCACGGAAACAAACGACCGATTCATGGCTTTGCACATAATGTAGGACAGAATTGCGCCGCTTGAGCCGACCAGCGCGCCGGTAACGATGAGCAGGTCGTTGGAGAGCATAAAGCCTGCCGCTGCGGCCGCCCAGCCGGAGTAGGAGTTGAGCATAGATACGACCACGGGCATATCCGCGCCGCCGATGGAGGCAACCAAGTGCCAGCCGAATGCGAGGGCGATCAGGGTCATAATCAGAAGGATGAAGCCGCTGCCGTCAATGCCGACAAATACGAGCAGCAACACAAACGATACGGCGAGCGCCAGTGCGTTGAGCTTGTGTTTGGCGGGCAGTTGCAGCGGGCTGCTGCTGATTTTGCCGTTGAGTTTGCCGAATGCGGCCAGTGAGCCGGTAAAGGTTACCGCGCCGATGAAAATGCCCAAATAGACTTCGACCAGATGGATGGTGTGCATATCGTGCGAAACGTTGCCCGGCTCGATGTAGCTGTTGAAGCCGACCAAAACGGCTGCCAAGCCGACGAAGCTGTGCAGAAGTGCAATCAGTTCGGGCATTTCGGTCATTTCTACTTTTTTGGCTTTGTGGATGCCGATTGCCGCGCCGATGAGCATGGCGATGATAATCCAGCCCAGTCCGTGGGTATTGTCGGAAAAGACCGTTACGAAGAGGGCGACCGCCATACCGGCGATACCGGAATAGCAGCCCCGTTTGGCGGTTTCCTGTTTGGACAGCCCCGCCAGTGAGAAGATGAATAAAATTGCGGCAACGATATACGCCGCTGTTACGAGTCCTGAAGACATGGAAATTCTCCGATTTTCGATGATTTGTTTTCAATACCGTCTGAAAAATTGACGTTCGTGTTTTCAGACGGCATCTGTTTCAAGCAGCCGCGACAAACAGTCCGACGGTGCAGGCAAATCCGCCCGCCCACATCAGCGAGCGCAATGCTGCTTTGTCTGCGATGTAGCACCAGATAAAGGCGAGGCGGAACAGGATGAACAATCCGGCAAGCGTGTTGACGGTTGCTTGTCCGGCATTGCCGGTTGCGTGTGCCGTCAAAACGGCGGCGGCAAACGGTGCAAAGGCTTCAAAACCGTTTTGCTGCGCGGCGTGGGCACGGGCGGCTGCGCCTTGCGTATGTGCCAGAAAACCGCGAGGATTGTGGTTGTCTTTAAACCGGAATCCGCCCGCTTTTTTGGCATACGCCGCACAAAAAAGCGGCAATAGGCAGGCAATCAGAATGCACCAATAGGCGAAAGTCATGGCTTACCCTTTCTTAAACATATTCAGCATACGCCGTGTAACCGCAAAGCCGCCGAAGATATTGATGCCGGCAATCAGGATGGCAACAAACGACAGCAGCGAAACGAAGCCGTTGCCCTGACCGATTTGCAGCAGCGCGCCGACGACGATGATGCCGGAGATGGCGTTGGTTACCGACATCAGCGGTGTGTGCAGCGAGTGGCTGACGTTCCAAACGACATGGTAGCCGATGACGCAGGCGAGGACGAAGACGATAAAGTGGTTCAAGAATGCTGCGGGTGCGACCGCGCCGACCCACAGCACCAATACGGCGGCGATGGCGGCGGGCGCGAGTTTTTTCCACAGGGGAACAGGTTTCGGCTCGGGCTTGGCGGCAGGCGCGGCTTTTTCAGACGGCGTTTGCTGCGGCCGGGCGGAAACCTGAATCGGCGGAGGCGGGAAGGTGATTTCACCGTCGCGGGTAACGGTCATATTGCGGATAATCACGTCTTCGAAGTCCAGCGTGATTTCGCCGTCTTTGTTCGGGCTTAACAGCTTGGTCAGGTTCACCAAGTTGGTGGCGTAAAGCTGGGAAGACTGTCCGGCAAGGCGGTTTGCCATGTCGGTGTAGCCGATGATTTTCACGCCGTTGCCGGTTACGGACAATTCGCCCGGTCGGGTGAGTTCGCAGTTGCCGCCCGTCGCCGCCAAATCGACGATGACGGATCCGGATTTCATGCTTTCCACCATTTCTTTGGTAATCAGCTTGGGAGCGGGTTTGCCCGGAATGGCGGCGGTGGTGATGATGATGTCCACTTCTTTCGCCTGTTCGGCAAAGAGCTTCATTTCGGCGGCGATAAATTCGTCGCTCATCACTTTGGCGTAGCCGTCTCCGCCGCCGCCCGATTCTTGCAGGAAGTCGAGTTTCAGGAACTTACCGCCCATCGATTCGATTTGTTCCGCCACTTCCAAGCGGGTATCGAACGCGCGCACCACTGCGCCGAGCGAATTTGCCGTACCGATTGCCGCCAAACCCGCCACACCTGCACCAATCACCAAAACCTGCGCAGGCGGCACTTTGCCGGCGGCGGTGATTTGACCGGTGAAGAAACGGCCGAAGGCGTTGGCGGCTTCAATCACGGCGCGGTAGCCGCTGATGTTTGCCATTGAAGACAAAGCGTCCAAGGCCTGAGCGCGGGAAATGCGGGGAACCATGTCCATCGCCAGCGCGTTGACTTTCTTGGCGCGCAAGGCCTCGACCAAAGCTTCGTTTTGGCGCGGCCACAGGAAGCTGACGATGGTTTGACCTTCTTTGAGCAGCGGCAGCTCGCCTTCGGACGGCGCGTTGACCTTATAAATTAAAGGGCAGGCCCAAACCGCCGCTTTGTCGGCAACGGTTGCGCCTGCTGTTTGGTAAGCGGCATCGTCCAAACTTGCCGCCAAACCTGCACCGCTTTCGACAACGGTTTCAAAGCCTAGTTTGCCCAGCAGGGCAACGGTGGCGGGCGTGCAGGCGACGCGGGTTTCGCCGGATAATGACTCGCGTGGGATACCGATTTTCATCTCTGAATCCTTTTTCGGGTTGTTCATATGTATCGTGGGTTAAATTTAAATCGGTGCAGGGCGGAGCAACGCCGTACCGGTTTAAAACCGATTCACTTCAAATGTTAATATATTTTAGATAATCCCCTTATAACGAATTTTCATCAGGCTGGCAATAGTTGCGCATTTTCCCGTGTTGTCCGACACATACTGCCGTTTGCGTTTGAAGTCGTTTTCCGATTGCAGGCACGCCCGCCGTAACATTCTTTGCCGTTTCACTATATAATCCGCATTTTTTGAGCCGCCGTTATGCCGCAAGCCCTCGTCCTCCAATTTCCCTCCGCCGAAGCCCTGCCTTCCGACTTCCCCTCACGCCTGCCCGAACCTGATTATGCTGATGAAAAGCGTATGCGTTTTATTGTTGAAGAAGGATTTTCTTTAAGCGAAAAAGACGCGGCGTTACTGGACAGCCGTCAAATCGACCACGCCGTTTTGCCCAATATGGCGTTTGGCGAACTCGGGCTGATTGTCAGCGATATGGATTCGACGCTGATTACCATCGAATGTATCGATGAAATTGCGGCAGGTGTGGGTTTGAAAGGCAAAGTAGCGGAAATTACCGAGCGCGCCATGCGCGGAGAGTTGGATTTCGGACAGTCTTTACGCAGCCGCGTTGCGTTGTTGGCGGGATTGGACGAACAGATTTTGGCGGACATTTATGAAAACGTTTTGAAGCTCTCGCCCGGTGCGGAATTTTTGTTGGACGAATGCAAAAGGCACAATGTGAAATTCCTGCTGGTGTCCGGCGGGTTCACGTTTTTTACCGAAAGGCTGCAACAACGGCTCGGCTTCGAATACCAACACGCCAATATTTTGGAAATTGAAAACGGCAGGTTGACCGGCCGTCTGAAAGGCAGAATCATCGACGCGCAGGCAAAGGCGGATTTATTGCGCGAATACCGCAGCCGCCTCGGATTGCAGCCGCATCAGGTGTTGGCGATGGGCGACGGTGCGAACGATATTCCGATACTCAAAGAAGCGGGCATAGGCGTGGCTTACCGCGCCAAACCGAAAGCGCGGGCCGCCGCCGATGCCTGTATCAACTTCGGCGGTTTGGAGCGTGTACGCGGCCTGTTCGGATAGGCGGATAGGAAACGGATGCCGTCTGAAAGGTTTTCAGACGGCATTTGAACGGCAGGAACGACAGTGGGACGCAGAAAACTTTGGTTTGCCCTGGCGGCAGCAGGCGTTATCGGCGGTTTGGTCGGCATTGTGCTGACGGAACTGATGCACTTCATACGGCATACGGCATACGGTTATGACGCGGACGGTGCGTACATCTCGTTCCGCGAAGGTGTGGCACAGGCTTTCGGTATGCGGCGCGTTGCCATGCTGACGCTGTGCGGCGCGATCGCAGGCGGCGGCTGGTGGCTGCTCAAACGTTTCGGCAAGCCGCAAATCGAAATCAAAGCCGCCTTGAAGCAGCCGTTGCAGGGGCTGCCGTTTCTGACGACGGTTTTCCATGTTCTGCTGCAAATCATAACGGTCGGACTCGGTTCGCCGCTCGGACGCGAAGTCGCCCCGCGTGAAATGACTGCCGCGTTTGCTTTTGCCGGCGGCAGGCGGTTGGGTTTGGACGAAGGCGAAATGCGCCTCTTGATTGCCTGTGCGTCCGGAGCGGGTTTGGCGGCGGTGTATAACGTGCCGCTCGCCTCCACGCTGTTTATCCTCGAAGCGATGTTGGGCGTGTGGACGCAGCAGGCGGTTGCCGCCGCATTGCTGACTTCCGTCATCGCCACCGCCGTCGCGCGCATCGGCTTAGGCGACGTGCAGCAGTATCATCCCGCCAACCTTGCCGTAAATACTTCATTGCTTTGGTTTTCCGCCGTCATCGGCCCGATACTTGGCGCAACCGCCGTCTTTTTCCGGCGCACCGCCCAAAAATTCCCCTTCATCAAGCGCGACAATATCAAAATCATTCCCTTGGCCGTCTGTATGTTTGTACTCATCGGTGTGATTGCCGTTTGGTTTCCCGAAATTTTGGGCAACGGCAAAGCAGGCAACCAACTGACTTTTGGCGGTTTGACCGGCTGGCAATACAGCCTTGAGTTGACCGCTGTCAAATGGGCGGTCGTTTTGATGGCGCTGGCGGCAGGCGCATACGGCGGACTGATTACGCCGTCTATGATGCTCGGCAGCACCATTTCTTTTGCAGCCGCCGCCGCGTGGAACAGCGTCTTCCCCGAAATGCCGTCTGAAAGCGCGGCAGTCGTCGGAGCGGCGGTGTTTCTCGGCGTATCGCTCAAAATGCCGCTGACCGCCATTGTGTTCGTATTGGAACTGACCTACGCGCCGCTGTCCCTGCTGCTGCCTTTGTGCATCGGCATGGCGGGGGCATTGGGAACATCGGGAAAAATGGGCTTCAAATGAATGCCGACAAATGCCGTCTGAAAGGTTTCCAGACGGCATTTCTTTGTAAATTGTCAACAATATCTGCAAAAACCTACTGCCAAAAAACTGAAAATAGCGGATAATACCGCCCCGAAAAAGATCCCCTTTCACCATCCAACCGTCAGAAAAGGAAGCCCCAATGTCCGTCATCAAACGCGCCCTGATCAGCCTGTCCGACAAGGCAGGCGCGGTTGAATTTGCCCAAAACCTGCACAAGCTCGGTGTCGAAATCCTCTCCACCGGCGGCACGGCGAAACTGCTTGCCGGTGCGGGCGTTCCCGTGATTGAAGTCGCCGACTACACCGGTTTTCCCGAAATGCTCGACGGCCGCGTGAAAACCCTGCATCCGAAAATCCACGGCGGTATTTTGGGTCGGCGCGATTTGGACGAACACGTCGCCAAGATGGAAGAGCACGGCATCGGCAACATCGACCTTGTGTGCGTCAACCTCTACCCCTTCGCCGCCACCATCGCCAAGCCCGGCTGCACACTGGAAGACGCAATTGAAAACATCGACATCGGCGGCCCGACCATGGTGCGTTCCGCCGCGAAAAACTGGAAACACGTCGCCATCGTTACCGATACCGCCGACTTCCCCGCCATTGCCGCCGAACTCGAAGCCAACAACGGCGCGTTGAGCGACAAAACCCGTTTCAACCTCTCACGCAAAGCATTCAGCCACACCGCCCAATACGACGGCATGATTTCCAACTACCTGACCTCCCTTTCAGACGACGTTTTGAGCGGCCAGCCCCAAATCGGCGAATTCCCAAGCCGGTTCAACCAAAGCTGGATTAAAGTGCAAGACATGCGCTACGGCGAAAACCCGCATCAGCGCGCCGCGTTTTACCGCGATATTGACCCCGCCGCAGGCAGCCTTTCCGCCTACAATCAACTGCAAGGCAAAGAATTGTCTTACAACAACATCGCCGATGCCGATGCCGCTTGGGAAGCCGTCAAATCCTTTGACGCGCCCGCCTGCGTGATCGTGAAACACGCCAATCCGTGCGGCGTAGCCGTTGCAGCCGATACCTTGACCGCCTACAAACTCGCCTACGCCACCGACACCACCAGCGCGTTCGGCGGCATCATCGCCTTCAACCGCGAAGTCGACGGCGAAACCGTCAAACAGATTACCGACAACCAATTTATGGAAGTCCTCATGGCGCCGAAGTTTACCGCCGAAGCCCTTGAAATCGCCGCCGCCAAGAAAAACGTGCGCGTATTGGAAGTGCCGCTCAAAGCAGGTGCCAACCGCTTTGAACTCAAACGCGTCGGCGGCGGACTGTTGGTACAAACGCCCGACATCAACCGCATCAACCGCGCCGATTTGAAAGTCGTCTCCAAACGCCAACCGACCGAGCAGGAATGGAACGATTTGCTGTTTGTCTGGAACGTCGCAAAATACGTCAAATCCAACGCCATCGTCTTCGGCAAAGGCGGCCAAACCTACGGTATCGGCGCAGGCCAAATGAGCCGCGTGGACAGCACCCGCATCGCCGCCCGCAAAGCGCAAGATGCCGGTCTCGACCTCAACGGCGCATGTGCCGCTTCCGATGCCTTCTTCCCATTCCGCGACGGCGTGGACGTGATTGCCGAACAGGGCATCAAAGCCATCATCCATCCGGCAGGCTCGATGCGCGATCAGGAAGTTTTCGACGCGGCGGACGAACACGGCATCGCCATGGCGGTAACCGGCATCCGCCACTTCCGCCATTAAGGCAGACGAACAAGGCAATGCCGTCTGAAGGGTTTTCAGACGGCATTTTTGCGCTATTTACCGTAATCCTGAAATCCCGTCATTCCCACGCAGGCAGGAATCTAGATGAGAATCCATCCTGTCAGAAATACCCGAATCGTCAGGAATACCCGTGTCATCATTTCCGATACACCGTAATTCCAAAACCCGTCATTCCCGCGCAGGCGGGAATCCGGATTTGTCCGCGCGGAAACTTATGCGCCGCCATTCCCGCGAAGGCGGGAATCCGGACCGTTCGGTTTCGGTTATTTCCGATAAATTCCTGCTGCTTTTCATTCCTAGATTCCCACTTTCGCGGGAATGACGAAGGAGTGGGAATCCGGTTTTTGAGTTCCGGCCATTTCCGACAAATTGCTTTGGCATTGGATATTTCCTATTTTAATCCACTATAGTGGATTAACTTTAAACCAGTACGGCGTTGCCTCGCCTTAGCTCAAAGAGAACGATTCTCTAAGGTGCTGAAGCACCAAGTGAATCGGTTCCGTACTATTTGTACTGTCTGCGGCTTCGCCGCCTTGTCCTGATTTTTGTTAATCCGCCATATCCGATCGCCGCACCGGAATTTTAAAAAATAAATACATTTTTTAACAAAACAAATCATATCCCGGCAAAACAAATCTGATAAAATGCTTGGCGTTTATTAACAATCTTTTTAATAATTTAATCTTAGATATTCGGAGTTGATATGCATACGGCCGACAAAAAACTTCTCTTCTCTTCTCTTCTCTTCTCTTCTCTTCTCTTCTCTTCTCTTCTCTTCTCTTCTCTTCTCTTCTCTTCTCTTCTCTTCCGCAGCGCAGGCGGCGGGTGAAGACCATGGGCGCGGCCCGTATGTGCAGGCGGATCTGGCTTACGCCTACGAACACATTACCCGCGATTATCCCGATGCAGCCGGCGCAAACAAAGGCAAAATAAGCACGGTAAGCGATTATTTCAGAAACATCCGTACGCATTCCATCCACCCCAGGGTGTCGGTCGGCTACGACTTCGGCGGCTGGAGGATAGCGGCAGATTATGCCCGTTACAGAAAGTGGAACGACAATAAATATTCCGTCGACATAAAAGAGTTGGAAAACAAGAATCAGAATAAGAGAGACCTGAAGACGGAAAATCAGGAAAACGGCAGCTTCCACGCCGTTTCTTCTCTCGGCTTGTCCGCCGTTTACGACTTCAAACTCAACGATAAATTCAAACCCTATATCGGCGCGCGCGTCGCCTACGGACACGTCAGACACAGCATCGATTCGACCAAAAAAACAACAAAGTTTCTTACCTCCTCCTATGGTGGCTTAAACCCTACGGTTTATACTGAGGAAAATACGCAAAACGCCCATCACCAAAGCAACAGCATCCGCCGCGTGGGCCTCGGCGTCATCGCCGGTATCGGTTTCGACATCACGCCCAACCTGACCTTGGACACCGGCTACCGCTAC
>NZ_QNRU01000014.1 GCF_003315235.1 Neisseria gonorrhoeae
AAGACGCCCATCACCAAAGCAACAGCATCCGCCGCGTGGGTCTCGGCGTCATCGCCGGCGTCGGTTTCGACATCACGCCCAAGCTGACCCTGGACGCCGGCTACCGCTACCACAACTGGGGACGCTTGGAAAACACCCGCTTCAAAACCCACGAAGCCTCATTGGGCATGCGCTACCGCTTCTGATTCCCCGATACCGATGCCGTCTGAACCTTCAGACGGCATTTTTGACGCGCCCGCCGTTTACAGGCGCGGGGCGGGCGCAGTAAAATACCCGAACCGTCATTCCCGACAACACCGCAATCTTAAAACCCGTCATTCCCGCGCAGGCGGGAATCCGGACCTGTCCGCACGGAAACTTATCGGATAAAACGGTTGCCCAAACCCCGCGTCCTAGATTCCCACTTCCGTGGGAATGACGGTTCGGTTGCTACGGCCGCTGATTCCCCGACACCGATGCCGTCTGAACCTTCAGACGGCATCCAAAACCCGGTGTTTCAAGGCGGGCAGGCGGTTGCGGACGCTGTTCAGGCGGTTGGCATCGATGTCTGCCGTAACGATGCCTTCGCCTTCGGGTAATACGTCCAACACGTCGCCCCACGGATCGACAATCATACTGTGTCCGAACGTGCGCCGTCCGTTTTCGTGCAAACCGCCCTGTGCCGCCGCCACGACGTAACATTGGTTTTCGACGGCACGCGCGCGCAGCAGCAGCTCCCAGTGCGCCTTGCCCGTCGTATGGGTAAATGCCGCCGGCAGCATCAATACGTCAAACGGCAGTTGGCGGCGGAAAAATTCGGGAAAGCGGACATCGTAACAAATACCTGCCGCCACCGGCATGCCTTCTGCCGACAAGTGCGGCACTTCCCGCCCTGCGCGGATGGTATCGGCTTCGGCATAGCGTTCGCCCAAACCGGAAAAACCGAAGAGGTGCATTTTGTGGTACAGCCCCGTCCTTACGCCGTCGCACCCGTACACCAATAAAGTATTCATGACCTTGCCCGCTTCGGGGCTTTGCAGCGGCACGGTTCCGCCGAACAGCACCACGCCGCATTCTTTCGCCGTTTCGCTCAATGCCGTCTGAAAGCGTCCGCCGCCCAAAGGCTCGGCAAGTGCGAGTTTGCCGGTATCGTTTGCGCCCATCAGCACCCAATATTCGGGCAGCAGCACCCAATCCGCACCCTGCTCCGCCGCCCGTGCGACCAGGCGTTTCATGGCGGCGACGTTGGTTTCCGGCGACACGCCAGACACCATCTGCACGGCGGCAACTCTGATTTTGTCCATTTCTTCTCCTTTTTCCTGCCGACCTTGCGGTATATTCCGCCGATAGGCTACCATGGCGGCACTTTGCGAAAACCGTTTACACAAATGCCCATTTTGAACCATATTGCCCTCATCGGTGTAGGGCTGATCGGCGGTTCGTTCGTTCTCGACCTCAAAAGGCAGGGACTCGTCCGCACCGTTACCGGTATCGACACCGACCGCGACAACCTCGAACGTGCATTGGAACGCGGCGTGATTGACCGTGCGTCCGTCGTCATCGACGCGGACAGCATCGGCGGTGCGGACTTGGTACTGATTGCCACGCCCGTCGCCACCGTTCCCGCCGTTTTGACCGCGCTGCGCCCCGTTTTGCCGGAACACACTTGGATTTCCGATGTCGGCAGCACCAAATCTTCGGTCATCGAAGCCTTCCGCCGCTGCCTGCCCGACCGCCTGCACCGCTGCATCGCCGCACACCCGATTGCCGGTTCGGACAGAAGCGGTGCGCAAGCCGCGCAGTTCGGGCTGTTCCGCCACAGAAAACTCATCATCACGCCCCACGGCGGCGAAGATTCAGACGGCATCGCATTGGTAGAAAACCTGTGGCGCGCGGTCGGTGCGGACATTTTCACGATGGACGCGCAACACCACGACGCGGTTTTCGCCGCCGTCTCCCATATGCCCCACCTGACCGCCTTCGCCTATGTCCACCAGATTCTCGACCACCCCGACGGACAGGAATATCTGAAATTCGCCGCCACGGGCTTTCGGGACTTCACCCGCATCGCCTCCGGCCATCCCGCCGTGTGGGCGGACATCTGCCTTGCCAACAAAGACAGCCTGCTGCAACTGGTTCAAGGCTTGGGCAAACAGTTGGACGTTTTGGCAGACATCCTGACCGCCGACGACCGCGAAGCCCTGTACCGCTATTTTGAAGAAGCCAAAACCACGCGCGACCGCTGGCTGGACGGCAACTGACCGCCATGCCGTCTGAAAAGCAAACCGCCGCAGACCCGAAATCTGCGGCGGTTTTACTCAACCGGGCCTGCCGTCCGAACGCGGACGGATCAGCCACGGAATGTATTTCCACGCATACACCAGCAGCGCGAGTGCAAACAAAACCGAAGACGTGCGGATGCTGTGCGTGTAGGCAGTGCCGGAAGAAAATACGGCAACCATACGGACGGCGGTTGCCGCCATCATCAGCCAAAACGCAACGGGAACGGCTTTGGGCGGCGGATAAATCGAATTGCCCGTATGACCGAGCGCGGTACGCGCCATCATGCCCAAAGTCAGCACGCCGATACCGCCGACCCCGATCAGATGTACGCCCAGATTGAGGAAGGCAGGTTTGAAATAAGACGCGCCGACCGCAATCAGCCCCAATCCGGTAAACAGATAGCCGGCAAACAGAATCCACAGCATCGGTTCTTTCAATACGGGTTTATACCACCAGCGGTACACCTGTACGGTAAAAATCACGCCCGCCGCAAACGCGAAAGCCGCCGACAGCCAAGGCATCACGCCGTGCGCCATCAGTATGGCGGTCAGCATGGGTAGCCACAGCGAAGCCTGCGCCACCCATTTCGGACTGGGAATCTGCGGCACGTTCAACCGTTTGGACGTAAAAAACGAAATAATCCTCATCCCAATCAGGCCGATAAAGCCCGACACCATAACCAGGCCCGACTGCAATCCGCTCAAGAGTCCGCCTAGGTTGCCGTTGTGCAGCTGGACGTGGAACGCCGCATGCGTACCGCCCAGCACAAATATTGCGAATACGGCGACATAGTTGCGCCGGTTTTGCGAACGGATAACGGGCAAAGCCATGCACACCGCGCCGTACCAGAAAAACAGCGTACCGAGTATGCCGCTTGCCGCCGCACCCCAACCCGGGATAAAGGCGGCAATCCGCGCAGCCAGCCAAAAGGCGGTCAAGCCGACCAGAACGCCGCCCCTCGTGGGCGGCTGTCCCGTCCAAGTGGCGACGGCGGTCAGCAGGAAGGCGATGACGACGAGACCGGCATAACCCCAAATCATCTCATGCGCGTGCCAATAGAAACCGGACAGCTCGTGCGTTCCCGTGTAGCCGAAACCCCACAGCAATACGGACAATGCGCCGTACAGTGCCGCCAGTGAATAAAACGGGCGGAACGCCATTGCCCAGACGGGATGTTTGGTAAATTTCATGTGTGTTCCTTGTTTATCATTAATATATTTGCCGCAAAACGGAATCATGCCGGCAAAAACGGTTCGACGGCGGGAAACAGCTCGCGTTCTTCAAAGCGCGCGTGGTCGCGCAGGGTTGTGGCAAAAGCGGTATTCCACGCCGCGTTACCGCATTCGGGGCTTGCCATCATCTGCCGCAGTTTGGCGTGATCGCCTTCAAAACGGGTTTTCAACTCAGGCGCGACATTCTGCCAAATTGGGGCAAACTTGGCTTCTTCTTCGCGAAAATGGGTTTCCAGTTCGGCAAAATGCAGCTCGAGTTCGGCACGATGGTCTGCCCCGGGCGTCCGCAACATACGCACGCACAGGAAAAGCGAGTGGTGGTGTTCGCGCGAAAGCCCGACAAGGGCGGAATGTCGTTTCAACGGTTTCATAAATTTAGGTTAAAATAACAAATTATCAAACGGTAGCGCGGATGTTTCAGACGGCATACCGCCGCAGACAGGCTACATTCTACCGCCCCGACGGACAGGGTTTCAACCATTAAGGTATTTTCCGTGAAACTTAAACCGTACCGATAAGAATAACGATCCATACCGAGAAAATCATGTATCTGACCCAACATACCGACTACGGGCTGCGCGTCCTCATCTACACCGCCGTCAACGACGACGCGCTGGTCAATATCGCCACCATCGCCTCGACCTACGGCATTTCCAAAAGCCATTTGATGAAAGTGGTTACCGCGCTGGTCAAAGGCGGGTTCTTGCACAGCGTACGCGGGAAAGGCGGCGGGCTGAGGCTGGCCGCGCCGCCCGAACGCATCAATATCGGCGCGGTCGTCCGCCACCTCGAACCGATGCAGCTGGTCGAGTGTATGGGCCCGAACAACGAATGCCTGATTACGCCGTCCTGCCGGCTGACGGGCATACTCGGCGGTGCAATGAAGTCGTTTTTCACGTATCTGGACGGTTTCACGCTGCAAGACCTGCTCAACAAGCCGACCTACGACCTGCTTTATGAATCGAAAATCCCGATTGCGGTGCGATAACGCATCAAAATGCCGCCCAAACCCGCGTTCGGACGGCATTTTGTTTGCCGTTTCAAACGGATATTCCGACCGGGCGCGATACGCGCCGGCATTTCGGGCTGCCGCCGGCAAGGCGCGCGATGCCGTCTGAACGGCTGATGCTTCAGACGGCATCGGTTTCCCTACAAACCGAACACCGCCGTATCGCCGAAACCCCGGCGCACCAGTTCCGTGCCGTCGGTCATGTCGATGACGGTAGTCGGATCGGTTCCGCACCAGCCGCCGTCAATCACCAAATCGACGGCGTGTTCCAAACGCTCGCGGATTTCATAAGGGTCGGTCAATGGTTCGCCGTCTTCGGGCAGCATCAGGGTGCAGCTTAAAAGCGGTCCGCCCAACTCCTCCAGCAGGGCTTGTGCAACGGCATTATCGGGAATACGCAGCCCGATGGTTTTGCGTTTCGGGTGCAGGGCGCGCGCCGGCGCATCCTTCGTCGCCTGCAAGATAAAGGTATAAGGCCCGGGCGTGGCGGCTTTAAGCTGACGAAACTGTACGTTGTCGATTTTGGCGTATGTGCCCAACTCGCTCAAATCGGCGCACATCAGGGTCAGGTGGTGTTTCAAATCGATTTTTCGGATGGAGAGTATGCGTTCCATCGCCGCCTTATCGCCGAGTTTGCAACCCAAGGCGTAACAGGAATCGGTCGGATAAACCACCACGCCGCCTTGATTGATGATTTCGACTGCCTGCTTGATGAGGCGTTCTTGGGGATTGTCGGGATGAACGGCGAAAAATTGTGCCATAGTTTGTTTCCTTATCGTCATGTTTTCCGTATTGTACGCCCAAACGCCAAACAAAATGCCGTCTGAAAACCTTTCAGACGGCATTTTTGCGGACTCGCCCCCTTTTTTGGCTACAAGATGCCGGCAAGTTCGGCAGTGTCGCAGGCAATCATCAGTTCTTCATTGGTCGGGACGACCAAAACAGCCGGAGAAGAATCGGTCGGGCTGATAATGCCCGAATTGCCGTAGCGTTTTTCCATATTGGCTTTGGTGTCGATGTGCAGACCCAAGAAATCAAGATAGGAAACGGTTTTGGCACGGATATTACGCGAGTTTTCGCCGATACCGCCGGTGAACACGAGTGCGTCAACACTGCCGCAGGCCACAGCCATCGAAGCGATGTATTTGGCGAGGCGGTAGGTCATGACTTCGAGGGCGAGGCGCGCGCCTTCGCGGCCTTCGTCGGCGGCGATTTCGAGGGTGCGGCAGTCGTTGGGAAGTTCGGAAATACCGGGGAAACCTGATTTTTCGTTCAGCATTTCATCAACTTGGGCAACATCCATCCCTGCGTGGAAAGTCGGATAGCTGTATACGCCCGGATCGGTGTCGCCGCAACGTGTACCCATTACCAAACCTTCGATCGGCGTGAAACCCATACCGGTATCGACGGATTTGCCGTTTTTGACGGCGGTAATGGATGCGCCGTTGCCTAAGTGGGCAATAATCATGCGGATGTCTTCCAGAGGTTTGCCCAAGATGCGTGCGGCTTCAGGGGCGACGTAACGCATACCGGTACCGTGGAAACCGTAGCGGCGGAAGGCGTATTTTTTGCGCAATTCGCGCGGCACGGCATAAGTGTAGGCCCGCTCCGGCATGGTTTGGTGGAACGAGGTGTCCATCACGCCGACGTTGGGCAGGCCGGGAAAGTGTTCCTGCGCGGCGAGGATGCCGCTGATGTTGGCGGGGTTGTGCAGCGGGGCGAACGGGATGCAGGCTTTCAGTTCGTCAAGGACGTCTTGGTCGATGAGGACGGACTCGTGATATTTTTCGCCGCCGTGGGCGATGCGGCGGCCGATGGCTTTGATGCGGTCGTGCAGTCCGTGTTTTTCCAGTTCGTTCAACAGCATACCCACCGCGCCGGCGTGGCAGTTGCGGCCGCTCAGGGGAACTTGGCGTTTGTTGCCGTCTTTGTTGAAGGTAATGACGGCTTCGGGCGTAGTCAGGCGTTCCCCGAGGCAGCTTAGGACGACGCTGCCGCTTTTGCGGTCGATAACGGCGCCTTTGAGCGATGAACTGACGCATTTCAGGACAAGAATGAGTTGGTCGGACATGATGTTTCTCCTTGTAGTTTGTGGTTGTTTTTTTGGTGCGGGGCCGTCTGAAAAAGGATGGGCGTTGGGCGGAGTGTGTTTCAGACGGCCTCTTTGGGCAAAGCGTATGCCGTATTTCCTAGCGTCATTCCCACGCAGGCGGGAATCCATATTTGCTCACACGCAGGCTCTGATAAAAATCAGGAAACAGAATATCGGCTGCGGATTCCCGCCTGCGTGGGAATGACGGCGGTGAGGTTATTCGGCTTTATGGTAATCCTTAATCAAATGCCGTCTGAAACAGCGGACAGCAATGTGCGTCCTACATGATTTCAAAAACAATCATCGGGAACGCGCACCCAACCTTCCATAATCACGCGTGCGCTGCGGCTCATGACCGCTTTGGCGGCCGTCCATTGTCCGTCCTGACATTCGGCGGCAGCACCGACACGCAGCGTACCTGACGGATGCCCGAAGCGCACTTCTTTACGCGTTCCGCCGCCTGCGGCAAGGTTGACCAGCGTACCGAGCACGGCGGCGGCGGCGATGGCGACCGAGGCGATGCCCATCATAGCGTGGTGCAGTTTGCCCATGCTCAGGGCGCGTACCGGCAAATCGATGTCGGCGGCGTTTACGGTTTTGCCGCTGGAGGCGGTGTAATCGGCGGCGGGCGCGACGAAGGCGGGTTTCGGCGTGTGCGCGCGGGCGGCGGCTTCGGATACGTCGCTGATCAAACCCATTTTCAGCGCGCCATATGCGCGGATGGTTTCAAATTTTTCCAGCGCGGCGGCATCGTTGTTGATGTCGTCCTGCAACTCTTTGCCCGTGTAGCCCAAGTCGGCGGCGTTCAGGAAAACGGTCGGAATGCCCGCGTTGATGAGCGTGGCTTTCAGACGACCTATATTCGGCACATCAATTTCGTCGACCAAATTGCCGGTTGGGAACATACTGCCTTCGCCGTCGGCTGGATCTAAAAATTCGATTTGTACTTCGGCTGCCGGAAAATTACGCCGTCAAGCTCGAAATCGCCTGTTTCCAACACTGCTCCGTTTTGCATCGGCACATGGGCAATAATGGTTTTGCCGATGTTTTTCTGCCAGATTTTGACCGTGCAGATGCCGTCTGAAGGGATTTTGGATTTATCGACCAAGCCCTGTTCGATGGCGAATGTGCCCACGGCGGCGGTAAGGTTGCCGCAGTTGCCGCTCCAATCGACAAATGGTTTGTCGATGGAAACTTGTCCGAACAAGTAATCGACATCGTGATCGGCGCGTTCGGATTTGTCCGAAATCACAGCTTTGCTGGTGGACGAACTGGCGTTGCCCAAACCGTCAATCTGTTTGCCGTAAGGGTCGGGGCTGCCGAGTACGCGCAAGAGGATTTTGTCGCGCGCCCCGCCTGCTTCCTGCGCAGCTGCCGGCAGATCGGTGCGTTTGAAGAAAATGCCTTTAGATGTACCGCCGCGGTAGTAAACGGCGGGGATTTTGATTTGCGGCATTTTAGGGTTCTCCTTATGTAGCGTGGGCTCTGCCCACGATTTTTATAGTGGATTAATTTAAACCGGTACGGGTTGCCCCGCCCCGGCTCAAAGGGAACGATTCCCTAAGGCGCCCAAGCACCGGGCGAACCGGTTCCGTACTATCCGTACTGCCTGCGGCCCGCCGCCTTGTCCTGATTTTTGTTAATCCGCTATACCATGTCAATTCAGCCTTTATTTCGTGGGCAAAGCCCACGCTACACCCACTTTCCAGAAGTACATTAGGCTACCACTCCGACCAAAGCCGTTTGATTCCGCAAACTGTCGGGGTTCGCTCCAATCTACGGCTGCTGTGTTGTGATACGGTAGATTATTAAACCCCGTCATTCCCGCGTAGGCGGAAATCCAGATTTATCCGCACAGAAACTCATCGGATAAAAAGGTTTCCTCAATTCCACTTTCTGGATTCCCGCCTGCGCGGGAATGACGATTTACAGTAAATGCCTGCCATATCGGGAATTACGTGAATGAGAACCCGACCCACGCTACGTCTTGCTTTTCAGACGAACTCTAAGCCGCGTTCCCTTCCAAAAAGTCCTGTGCAAACCGTTGCAACACGCCGCCGGCTTCATATACCAATACTTCTTCTGCAGTATCGAGGCGGCAGGTAACCGGAACTTCGACGGTTTCTCCGTTTTTACGGTGAATCACGAGGGTCAGGCCGCAGCGCGGTGTGCGTTCGCCGACAACGTCGTAGGTTTCCGTACCGTCCAGTTGCAGGGTATGGCGGTTGGTGCCGGGTTTGAATTGCAGCGGCAAGACGCCCATGCCGATGAGGTTGGTGCGGTGGATGCGCTCGAAACCTTCGGCGGCGATGGCTTCCACACCCGCCAGCCGCACGCCCTTCGCCGCCCAGTCGCGGCTTGAGCCTTGACCATAGTCCGCACCGGCAATGATGATAAGCGGCTGTTTGCGGTTCATATAGGTTTCGATGGCTTCCCACATGCGCATGGTTTGGCCTTCTGGTTCAACGCGTGCCAACGAACCTTGGCGTACGCTGCCGTCTTCGTTTCTCACCATTTCGTTAAACAGTTTCGGATTGGCGAAGGTTGCGCGTTGGGCGGTCAAGTGGTCGCCGCGGTGGGTTGCGTAAGAGTTGAAGTCTTCTTCAGGCAAACCCATTTTCGCCAAATATTCACCTGCGGCACTGCCGGCCAAAATCGCATTGGATGGCGAGATGTGGTCGGTGGTGATGTTGTCGGGCAAAATCGCCGGCGGACGCATACCTCTTAATGTACGTTCCCCTGCCAGTGCGCCTTCCCAATAGGGCGGACGGCGGATGTAGGTGGACATCGGTCGCCAGTCGTACAGCGGGCTTGGTGCTTTTTGCGCTGTGCCGGTGTCGGACATCGGGATATAAATGTCGCGGAATTGTTGCGGTTTCACATATTCGGCAACGATGGCATCGATTTCTTCGTCTGTCGGCCAGATATCTTTCAGGCGGATTTCGCGGCCGTCTGCAACGCCGAGTACGTCGTTTTCAATATCGAAACGGATGCTACCTGCCAATGCGTAGGCAACGACCAAAGGAGGCGAAGCGAGGAAAGCCTGTTTCGCATACGGATGGATACGGCCGTCGAAGTTGCGGTTGCCTGACAATACGGCGGTGGCGTACAAATCGCGGTCGATGATTTCTTGTTGGATTTTCGGGTCGAGCGCGCCGCTCATGCCGTTACAGGTGGTACATGCGAAGGCGACGATACCGAAGCCGAGTTTTTCCATTTCGGGCAACAAGCCTGCTTCTTTCAAATAGATTCCGGCTACTTTTGAACCCGGGGCAAACGAAGATTTCACCCAAGGTTTGCGTTTCAAGCCGAGGCGGTTGGCATTGCGTGCCAACAGTGCGGCGGCGACAACGTTGCGCGGGTTGGAAGTATTGGTACACGAAGTAATCGCGGCAATAATCACTGCACCGTCAGGCATTTGGCCGTCTGAAGGCTCTTCGTAAGGCTTCGCCAGCCCTTTCGCCGCCAAATCGGCGGTGGCAAAACGCGCGTGCGGGTTGCTCGGGCCTGCCATATTGCGCGTTACGCTGCTCAAATCAAATTTCAAAACGCGCGGATAAACGGCGGTTTTCAAGCCACCTGCCCATAAGCCTGCGGTTTTGGCGTAGGTTTCCACCAATTTCACCTGCGCGTCGTCACGTCCGGTCAGTTTCAAATAATCAATAGTTTGCGCGTCGATGGCGAACATGGCGGCAGTCGCGCCGAACTCCGGCGTCATGTTGGAAATGGTCGCGCGGTCGCCGATAGACAGGCTTCTCGCGCCCTCGCCGAAAAATTCGACAAACGCCCCGACCACGCGCTCTTTACGCAAGAATTCGGTCAGTGCCAACACGATGTCTGTGGCAGTAATGCCCGCCTGCCGTTTGCCCGTCAGCTCCACGCCGACAATATCGGGCAGGCGCATCATGGACGCGCGTCCCAGCATCACGGTTTCCGCTTCCAAACCGCCCACGCCACGGAAATCACGCCCAGCGCATCAACGTGCGGCGTATGCGAGTCCGTGCCGACGCAGGTATCGGGGAAAGCCACGCCGTTTTTGACTTGGACGACGGGCGACATTTTTTCCAGATTGATTTGGTGCATGATGCCGTTGCCCGCCGGAATCACGTCCACATTTTCAAATGCGGTTTTTGTCCAGTTGATGAAGTGGAAACGGTCTTCGTTACGTCTGTCTTCGATTTCGCGGTTTTTGCGGAAGGCATCAGGATCGTAACCGCCGCACTCCACCGCCAAAGAGTGGTCGACGATAAGCTGCGTCTGCACCACCGGATTCACTTTGGCAGGATCGCCGCCTTTTTCGGCAATCGCATCGCGCAAGCCTGCCAAATCCACCAGCGCGGTCTGCCCCAGAATATCGTGGCACACCACCCGCGCGGGATACCACGGAAAATCGATTTCCTGCTTCCCTTCTATCAACTGGCCCAGCCAGCTTTGCAGCATCGGCAAATCGACTTTGTCCGCGCGGTTGACCAAGTTCTCAGACAAAATGCGGCTCGTGTACGGCAGCTTGTCGTAAGAGCCGGGTTTGATGTCCTCACACGCCGCACGCGCGTCGTAGTATTCCAAATCCGTACCGGGCAGCGGTTTGCGGTAACTTTGGTTGGCAGTCATGTCGGTTCTCCTGTGGATCTATTTTTCTTGTGGTTTGGGTTTCAGCCGATGTTTTGAAGGAGTCGTCTGAAAGGGTTTAAAACATCGAAACAATCATCTGATACAGCGGATTTCTCTCGTCTATCAACAATTTCACAGCCATCGAAATGCTGATGACAATCAGCAGCGGCTTAATCAGCTTCGAACCGAAGCGGACGGCAAATCTCGCACCTAAATTCGCACCGACAAACGCACCGACCGCCATCGTTGCCACAATCGGGAAAATAATCGAACCGTGCAGCAGGAATACCGATAGCGAACCAAGATTGCAAGCAACGTTCGCCAATTTGGTGTAAGACATCGCGTTCAACAGCTTGCAGCCGAGCAAAACAATAAAGGCAATCAGAAAAAACGAGCCGACACCCGGTCCGAACACACCGTCGTAAAAACCCAAAAGCAGTGCAACCGTCAGCCCGAATAGAAAAAAAGACATTCTGGCTTTGCCTTCCTTACTGCCGTCGAGCTTGGGCGAAAACACAAAATACAGCGCGATAAATATCAACAAAACCGGCACGACCGCCAGCAAAATATCTTTGGAAACCAAGCTGACCGATAATGCACCGACCACGCCGCCTGCAAACGATGCTGCGGCAATCGGGAGACCTTTCTTCCAATCAATCAAACCTTTGCGTGCAAAAGAAACCGTAGCCGAAAACGTAGCAGCGGCTGCTTGCAGCTTGTTGGTGGCAATTGCCGACACGGGAGGAATACCTGCCAACAAGAGTGCAGGCAGCGTAATCAAACCACCCCCGCCCGCAATCGCATCGATAAATCCGGCGATCATCGCAACCAAACCCAAAGCGAGTATTATGTATAAATCTTCCATGTTTCTTATCCTGTTACTTGCGCCAATACAGGATTATCTTCTCCTATTAGATTAAACTTATTTCAGACAACCTTTCCAATAAGGCAAGGTCGTCTGAAATCCTCAGCTTTGCATACCGAAATAAAGAACAAACTGCTATTGCATTCTTCAATTATCGTTCTTCAATCTCCACAAACGCCAAATCTTCAGGGCCGGCGTAGTTTGCGCTCGGACGGATGATTTTGCCGTCTTTGCGCTGTTCGAGGACGTGTGCGCTCCAACCGGTTGTACGGGAAATCACGAACAGCGGTGTGAACATAGCGGTCGGTACGCCCAATTTTTGGTAGGAAACGGCAGAGAACCAGTCCAGATTCGGGAACATTTTTTTCTCTTCCCACATCACGCTCTCCAAGCATTCGGCGATGTCGAAGAGGCGCATGTCGCCCGCTTCCCGGCTCAAACCGCGCGCCACTTCTTTAATCACGACGTTGCGCGGGTCGGAAATGGTGTAAACCGGATGACCGAAACCGATCACGATTTCTTTGCGGCCGATGCGTTCGCGGATGTCGGCTTCGTCGGCGTTGCGGTAGCGTTTTTGGATGTCGTAGGCGACTTCGTTCGCACCGCCGTGTTTCGGACCTTTAAGCGCGCCGATGGCGCCGGTGATGCAGGAATACATATCCGAACCCGTACCGGCAATCACGCGGGCAGTAAAAGTGGAGGCGTTGAACTCGTGTTCGGCATACAGAATCAGTGAAACATGCATGGCTTTGATGTGTGATTCGCTTGGGCGTTTGCCGTGCAACAGGTGCAGGAAATGACCGCCGACGGTCTCTTCGTCGCTTTCAACTTCAATACGTTTGCCGTTGTGCGAATATTGATACCAGTAGAGCAGGATGCTGCCGAGGCTGGCGATCAGTTTGTCGGCGATGTCGCGCGCTTCGCTGTCGGGATGGCTTTCGCGTTCGGGATGAACGCAGCCCAGCATGGATACGCCGGTACGCATCACGTCCATCGGATGGGTATGTGCAGGCAGGGTTTCCAAAACTTTAATCACACGGATAGGCAGGCCGCGCATGGATTTGAGCTTGGTTTTATAAGCGGCCAGCTCGAATTTGTTGGGCAGATGGCCGTGAATCAGCAAGTGTGCGACTTCTTCAAACTCGCATTTTTGTGCCAAATTTAGAATGTCGTAACCGCGATGGCTCAAATCGTTACCGGTACGGCCAACGGTACACAAAGCGGTATTACCGGCCGCAACACCTGAAAGCGCAACGGATTTTTTAGGTTTGAAGGTCGGGGTTTGAGTAGTTTCAGTCATGGTATTTCTCCTTTGTATTTTTATGGGTTTTATTTTTCAGACGGTCGATGCGGATTTGTTGAAAGGCCGTCTGAAAGCGGTAAATCATTTTTGAAACAATTTATCCAGTTTTTGATCGAAGGCATGATAGTTCAGATGCTCGTACAGCTCGGCACGGGTTTGCATACTGTCCACCACCGCCGCCTGAGTGCCATCGCGCATAATCGCTTCGTAAGCATTCAAAGCGGCTTTGCTTGCTGCGCGGAATGATGACAACGGATACAGCACCAGTGACACGCCGTTTTCAGCCAACTCGCTTTGCGTATAAAGCGGTGTAGCACCAAACTCGGTAATGTTGGCCAATACTGGTACTTTCACTGCATCTGCAAATTGACGGTACATTTTCAAATCGGTCATGGCTTCAGGGAAAATCATGTCCGCACCGGCTTCGACACAAGCCTGAGCGCGTTCGATAGCGGCATCCAAACCTTCTACCGCCAGCGCATCGGTACGCGCCATAATCACGAAGTTCTCATCAACGCGCGCATCTACGGCAGCTTTGATGCGGTCGACCATTTCATCTTTGGAAACGATGGCTTTGTTCCGACGGTGGCCGCAGCGTTTTTGCGCTACCTGATCTTCGATGTGAACCGCTGCAACACCGGCGCGTTCAAAGTTGCGAATGGTACGGGCAATATTGAATGCACCGCCCCAACCCACATCGATGTCCACCAGCAGAGGCGTATCCACGTTGTCCGTAATGCGTCGTGCGTCGATCAGCACATCTTCCATTGTGGTAATGCCCAAATCAGGGATACCGCAAGAACAGGCTGCCACGCCGCCGCCGGACAGATAGATGGTTTTGAAACCGCTTTGGGTGGCCAATCGTGCAAAATAAGCATTGACGCAACCGGCGACGGCAAGCGGATTCGATTCTTTCACAGCTTGGCGGAAACGTGCTCCGGCAGAGTGTTGACTCATCATATTTCTCCTTTATAGACTTTTTTCAGTATGGACAGGCTTCCATCACATTCGGACGGCAAAACACAGCCATCCGACGCGTCGGGCATCCCAATCATTAAAAATATATGGGAAAAATTATCTTATTGATATTTAAAACGAATCAAAGAAAAACAGCAGACCGTTCGGAATTATGCGGCAAAACCGCAGACAAGAAGAAAACAAGGGGATTATTCAGAAAAGGGAAAAACATCTGAATTGGTTTCATAGTAATGTTCCTTTGTAGTATTATGTAGTTTTATTTTTCGGTAATCTAAAACACAAGACTGGAATGTCAAACATTTTTAAGGAGACTAATTACATAATTTTATTATTTTATTTTAACATTATGATTAATATAAATTAATTTTAACTTATTTGTTTCCGATAAAATTAATAGGAAATTTAGAAAAATTTTCAATAATCAAAATCCTGAAAAATTATAAAATATTTTATATATAAAACAATGAATTATTTTCAAGTAATCCGATGTAGTTTATTATCTATTTGATTTTTATATTATTTATTTAAAATTAAATATATCTGGCAAACAAAATGCCGTCTGAAAACCTTTCAGACGGCATTTTTAATATCGAATCAATCAGCCCAAATACCAGAATTTCAATGCCCACAATACGGCAACAACCCATACCATAGGCGGCACGTCCCCAGTCCGGCGACACAAAAGTTTGACCACGGCATAGCTGATGAAGCCGAAGGCGATGCCGTCTGCAATCGAATAGGTAAACGGCATGAAGACAATGGTCAGGAACGCGGGCGCGGCTTCAGTCATATCGTCCCAATCAATGTCCCTCGCACTGCGGAGCATCTGCGTGCCGACATAAAGCAGTGCGGGCGCGGTGGCAAATACCGGAACACTTTTCGCCAATGGGGAGAACATCAGACACGCCAGCATCAATACGCCGACGGTAACCGCCGTCAGGCCGGTCCGTCCGCCTGCCGATACGCCCGCCGCGCTTTCCACATAAGGCGTGGTTGAAGAAGTACCCAAAGCCGCACCTGCCACAATGGCGGTAGAGTCTGCAAGCAGTGCGCGTTTCAGGCGGGGCAGCTTACCGTCCACCAGCAGTCCGGCACGGTGGGATACGCCGACCAGCGTTCCGGTACTGTCAAACAAATCGACCAAGAAGAAGACGAAAATCACGCTGACCATGCTGACGGTAAACAGACCTTTAAAATCCATCTGCATAAAGGTCGGCGCAATGCCCGGTACTTCGCCGACCACGCCGTGAAACTCGTTCAAACCCATCAGGCTGGCAATGACGGTAATCGTCAGAATGGTGATGATGATTGCGCCTTGAACGCGGAAATACCCCAATACGACCACCATGACAAAACCGAACAATGCCAACAGTGCGCTGGGCTGATGAATATCGCCCAAGCCGACCAAGGTTGCCGGATTGGCAACGATAATGCCTGCGCCTTTCAGGGAAATCAGTGCCAAAAACAAACCGATACCGGCGGCAATCGACATTTTCAAACCCATAGGCAGTGCGTTGACCAGCATTTCCCTGACTTTAAAAAAGCTGAACAGGATGAAAATCAGACCGGAAATGAACACCGCACCCAACGCCACCTGCCAAGGCACGCCCATACCCTTAACGACGGCAAAGGTGAAATAGGCATTCAGCCCCATCCCCGGGGCAAGCGCAATCGGATAGTTGCCGATAAAACCCATGACAAAACAGCCGATGGCGGATGCGATACAGGTGGCGACGAATACCGCCCCCATATCCATTCCGGTCTCGCCCAAAATCAGGGGATTGACGATAACGATGTAGCACATCGTCAAAAAGGTCGTCAAACCCGCCATCAACTCGGTACGTACCGTCGTACCGTTTGCCTTCAGGTTAAAAACCCTATCCAGCAATGTTTGTTTTGAAATATCCATATCTAGCAGTCCGTTTCAAGTAAAAAATCTGAACCCGCACACCGCAAACCGCACAGGATTCGGCATATTGAAAAATATACCTCCCAAATCGGGAAAACCGGTTCGGGAGGCAATAAGTTTACGGCAGACGGCACATTATTTGTCTGAATTGTGTTGACGACGCAAAATTGCAGGAATTTCAAAATCGTCAAGGACAGACTGGTTATCGAAATCCGCTGCTGTCAGATTCATGGTGCGGATACCGCGATTGGTGCGGATCATACCTTCGACATTGTGGCTTTGCTCCTGTTTGGACGGGGCAACCGCTTCTACTTCCCTTGCCGGAGTAGGATCGACCGCTCCTTTTTCTTTCAGACCGGTAGCGATAATGGTAATCCGGATGGCATCTTCGCTCATGGTCTCGTCTTCAGCGGCACCGAATTTGCATTCCAAATCGGGATGCGCGCTTTGGTTGACGATTTTCATGACTTCAGACAACTCGGACATTTTCAGGCAACCCGGAGCAGTCGTAATATTGACCAGCACACCGCGTGCACCATCCAAAGTTACATCGTCCAGCAGCGGACTGGAAATGGCCTGGTCGGTCGCCATACGCGCACGGTCGATACCTTGGGCATAACCCGAACCCATCATAGCGATACCGCGGTTGCTCATCACGGTTTTCACGTCGGCAAAGTCGAGGTTGATGATTTCGCTCGGGCAAGTTACCACTTCGGAAATGCCTGCGACCGCATCGCGCAATACATTGTCCGCCGCGCGGAAGGCTTCGCGCATAGTTACGTCTTCACCCAATGCGGTCATCAGTTTGTCGTTCGGGATGATAATCAGCGAATCGACGTGTTCTTTCAACTGTTCCAACCCTGCCTGTGCCACATGGACGCGTTTGCCTTCATAAGAAAACGGACGGGTAACTACGGCAACGGTCAGAATGCCCAAAGACTTGGCAATCTCAGCAACAACCGGCGCGGAACCGGTACCGGTACCGCCGCCCATACCGGTCGTGATAAACAGCATATTGGCACCGCGAATGGCTTCTTCAATGGCCTCCCGATCTTCCTGTGCTGCCGCACGGCCGATATCGGGATTCGCACCCGCGCCCAAACCGCGTGTCAGATTCGTACCCAACTGGATTCTCTTCGCCGCATGGTTTTTTGCCAAAGACTGCGCATCTGTATTGGCACTGATAAACTCCACACTGCGCACATTGTTGGCAACCATGTTATTGATTGCATTGCAACCGCCGCCGCCCAAGCCGATTACTTTAATTACCGCAGGGCTGACTGCCGATTCTGCCACGTCGTAAACAAATTCCATTCAAAAACTCCTGATCGCCCCGTTCAGAGGACGGTTTAAATAAATTATTATTTATTATATAAGAAGTATCTTACTGCTGGCAAAATACTTCTCACCTGTCAAACGGCAATCCAACTGTTCAGAGGTTGTTTTCAATCCACCGCTTCAATCTTGCCAACAAACCGCCGCCCCCTTCTCTCTCTTGCACTGTACCGTTTTCCGGTTGCGGCAAGTTTCCTTCCAGCTTGCATGCTGCATGAAGCAGCCCGATAGCGGTAGAAAAGCGCGGTGTGCGGACACGGTCGGACAAACCGCCCATTTCTTGGGGCGCACCGGTGCGTACAGGCAAATCGAAGATTTTTTCGGCAAATTCCACAATCCCGGTCATCATGGACACACCGCCGGTCAGAACGATACCCGCATTCAGCACTTCTTTGGGGAAACCCGATTTTTGCAGTTCGCCCAGCACTACGCCAAAAATCTCCTGAATACGTGCGCTGATGATTGCTGCCAAAACCTTACTGGAAACCTGACGCGATGTCCGGTCACCCACGCCCGGAACTTCAATCATCTCGCCCAAGCCTTCCGTATCGCATGATGCCACGCCATAATGGATTTTAATGTACTCGGCGGCATCGAGAGGTGTTCTCAACGATTTGGACAAATCTTTGGTAATCAGATTACCACCGGCCGGAATGACGGACGTATGGCGGATGGCGCCGTTCATATAAACGGCAATATCGGTCGTTCCGCCACCAATGTCGATGACGCATACGCCGAGGTCTTTTTCATCTTCAGTCAGCACCGCCTGCCCGCTTGCCAACGGTTGAAGCATGATCTGATCGCTTTTCAAGCCGCACAGCTCGATACATTTTTGGACATTCTGCACTGCCGTACTTGCACCGGTAATGATGTGCACCCGCGTATCCAGACGCACACCGCTCATACCGATGGGCTCCCTTACACCAAGTTGGGTGTCGATAATGTAGTCTTGAACCACGGCATCGAGAATTTTTTGATCGGGCGGGATATTGATTGCCTTTGCCGTTTCAATGGCGCGGTCGATGTCTGCCTGTGTTACTTCTCCGTCTTTGATTTTAACCACACCTTGCGAATTAAGGCTGCGGATGTGGTTGCCTGCGATACCTGTGGTAACGTGGGTAATTTTGGTATCCGCCATCAGCTCGGCATCATTGACCGCCTGCCTGATGGCTTGGACGGTGGCATCGATATTGGTTACCATGCCCGCGCGCAAGCCCCGTGAAGGAGCCTGCCCCAAACCGATGATGTTGATTTTGTCGTCATCTTGAACTTCCCCGATCAGTGCGAGGACTTTAGACGTACCGATATCCAGTACGCTGATGTATCTTTTCTGCTGTTCCATTGTTCGTCTGCCCTTAAAACTGATTGAAATTTGCGTCGCACCGTTTCAGACGGCACGGCCGTAATATGTCCGATACCTGTTCCCACTATTCTTCGGATTCTTTTTCGGGTAAACCGTCGGGAGCATGGCGGACTGAAAATCCGTCCTTATACCTCATATCCACATAGGATAACCGATTTTTATTCTTACGCAACAGATGCTGCCACGCTTCGGTAAAAAGCCGGAGGCGTTTCATCTCGTTTTCCCGTCCGAGCCTGACGGTGATGCCGTTGTCCAAAACGACATTCCACGCCGAACGTGCCGTATAGGTCATCTCTTTGATGCCCAAACCCTGTTTTGCCAAAACAGTCGAAAATTCGTCATAACGGCGGAGCATTTCGGCAGACGTTCCTTCCGCGCCTCTGAATACCGGCATTCCGGGTCTGTCCAAGCGGGCTTCAAAAACATTGCCTTCGCCGTCCACCAAGGCATGGTCGCCCCAACGTGCAACCGGCTTGCGCTCGGTCAGGACGACCTCAACCGTATCGGGAAAACGGCGGCGCACCATGACCGACGCAATCCACGGATACCGGCGGTAGGCTTCCTGTGCGCCATTGATGTCCGTCCTCAAAATATTCCCATGGATGTATTCTTTCGCCAAACTGCCCAATGCCTTCTTATCGGAATAAACCAGGTTGCCCTTCAGCGACACCTGCTTGACGGGCAGATGATTCGAATTGTAAAACCAAACCAGCCCGGACGCAGCAAGCAGCATCGCCATCATGACAAGCAGCCAGCGCGTCAGCCGTTCCATCGCTTCGGCATTATCCCACATGTGCGGCCTTCAAAATTTCAATACATAAATCGGCAAAACCCACGCCCGTAACGGCAGCGGATTTCGGTACTAAACTATGGCCGGTCATACCGGGCAGGGTGTTGATTTCCAACAGATAGAGTTTGCCGTCGGTATCTTTGAGGAAATCGACGCGCACGCAGCCTTCCGCACCGATTGCCTGTGCGCCGCGAACCGCCAGTTCGCGCATCAGGCTTTCTTCGGCTTCGGTCAAATCTTCCGAAGGACATTGATAAATGGTGTCGTCTCGGTTGTACTTGGCTTCGTAGTCGTAAAACTCGGTTGCGGGGATGATGTGTATGCCGGGCAGCCCTTTGCCGTTCAGGACGGGGCAGGAATATTCGCCGCCGCCGATAAAACGTTCGGCAATGATTTCGCCCTGAAGGTGTTTCAATTCTTCGTAAACGCTTTTCAGACGGCCTTTTTCTTTGACTTTTACCACGCCGACGCTGCTGCCTTCGGCCGCCGGCTTCACAAACATCGGCAGACCCAATTTTTCTTCGACGGCATCGAAATCGGTATCATCGTACAGTACGGCGAACTCGGGAACGGGTAATCCCAATGCCTGCCAAATCAGTTTGCAGCGGTATTTGTCCATGCCGATGGCGGAGGCGGCGACACCGCTGCCGGTATAGGGAATGCCCAACAGTTCCAATGCACCCTGAACAGCCCCGTCTTCGCCGTAAGTACCGTGAAGGATGTTGAATGCCGTCTGAAAGCCCCGCTCCTTCAGTTCGGATAACGGCGTTTCCTTAGGGTCGAAGGCGTATGCGTCTATGCCTTTGCTTTTTAAGGCGTTCAAAATGGCGGTACCGCTGTCCAGCGAGATTTCTCGTTCGCTGGAAAAACCACCCATCAATACGGCCACTTTGCCAAAATTCTGCATTGTTTTTGTTCTTTCCTAATTGCTTTATGCTTGTTGTCAGAGGTCGTCTGAAACCTGATTGCGGTTTCAGACGACCTTTATATGATGTTCCGTCTGTCAGGCGGGTGTATCTCAAATCTGTTTCGACAATTCCAACAGCGCGGAGGGAACGCGGTTGATGCTTCCCGCACCCATATTCAACACAACATCGCCATCCTGTAAAACATTCATCAGCATTTGCGGCAGGTCGGCGACGTTTTCGCAGTAAATCGGCTCAAGTTTGCCCAATACGCGGATAGCACGCGCCAAGGCGCGGGAGTCGGCGGCGGCAACCGGCTCTTCGCCGGCGGCATAAACTTCGGTCAGTACCAGCGCATCAACGGTATTGAGTACTTTGGTAAAGTCTTCAAACAAATCGCGCGTGCGGGTATAGCGGTGCGGCTGGAAGGCGAGCACCAAACGTTTTTCCGGATACGCGCCGCGTGCAGCGGCAAGGGTTGCCGCCATTTCGACGGGGTGGTGTCCGTAATCGTCCACCAGCAAAGCGGTCCCGCCGTTTGGCAACTTGATGTCGCCGTATTTTTGGAAGCGGCGGCCGACGCCTTCAAAGCCGAGCAAGCCTTTTTGGATCGCTTCAACCGATGCGCCGACTTCCAGCGCCACGCCGATGGCTGCCAATGCGTTCAGCACGTTGTGTCTGCCGGGCATATTCAGCACGACTTCAAACGACCCCTGCTCATGTCCTTTCATTTGAACATGGACGGTGAATTTCATTTGCGCGCCGACGTTTTCGATGTCGGTGGCGTAGATGTCGGCGGTATCGTCCAAACCGTAAGTAGCATAAGGTTTGCTCACTTTGGGCAAAATCGCGCGGACGTGTTCGCTGTCAACACACAAAAAGGCTTTGCCGTAGAAGGGCATACGGTGGATGAAATCGATAAACGCCTGATGCAGTTTTTCGACGCTGTGCCCGTAGGTATCCATATGGTCTTCGTCGATATTGGTAACGACGGACATAATCGGGGTCAGATGTAGGAAAGAGGCATCGGATTCGTCGGCTTCGGCAACGATGTATTCGCCTTTGCCCAAGCGGGCGTTGGTGCCTGCGGCGTTGAGTTTGCCGCCGATAACGAAAGTGGGGTCGAGTCCTGCCGCGCCGAGGATGGAGGCGGTCAGGCTGGTGGTCGTGGTTTTGCCGTGCGTACCGGCAATGGCGATGCCGTCACGGAAGCGCATCAGCTCTGCCAGCATCAAGGCGCGCGGAATAACGGGAATTTGCCGCTCCAACGCAGCGACAACTTCGGGATTTTCTTTCTTGACGGCGGTAGAGGCAACGACGACATCCGCACCGTTAACGTGTTCTGCGGTATGGCCGGGATAAACTTGAATGCCCAGGCTGCTCAAATGCTCGGTAGCGGCATTTCGCGCCTGATCCGAACCGGAAACTTTAAAGCCCAAATTGTGCAAGACTTCGGCGATACCGCTCATGCCGACGCCGCCGATACCGACAAAATGGATGTTGCTTACTCGATTTTTCATCATAATGTTGCGTTCCGGTTGGTTTTTAGTGCGTAAAGGCGTTATTTTAAAGGTCTGACCGTTTGCGCACCATAGTTTTCTGACAAATATATAGCGGATTGAAATAAAAAACATCCATGCCGTCTGAACGGCTTTTCAGACGGCATGGTTCGGCAGTTTACGCCGCACACGCAATCGCGGCTTCGGCAACGTCATCCGCGCTGTGCGGCAATGCCAACGTACGGGCGTTTTCCGCCCATTTGAGGCATTTTTCGCGGTTGAGGCTGCCGAGGATTTCGGCGAGTTTTTCCGCCGTCAACTGGGTTTGCGGCAACAGCAGCCCCGCTTCTGCCTGCACCATGAAACGCGCGTTGGCGGTTTGATGGTCATCAACGGCGTGAGGATACGGCACTAACAACGCGCCCAGCCCCGCCGCCGTCAACTCGGCAATCGTCAGCGCGCCGGCACGGCAAATCACCAAATCGGCATCACGGTAGGCGGACACCATGTCGGTAATAAATTCCACGCATTCCGCTTTCACGCCCAACGCGTCATAATCCGCCTGAAGATTGCCCAGCTTGTTACGCCCCGACTGGTGGTACATCTGCGGGCGCACCTCTTCAGGCAGCAGTGCCAACGCCTGCGGTACGGTTTTGTTCAAAACGTCCGCACCCAAACTGCCGCCGACCACCAAAATTTTCAGACGGCCTTCGCGCCCTTGGAAGCGTTCGGCAGGCACGGGCAGGTTGCTAATATCGGCGCGGACGGGGTTGCCGACCAAACCGCCTTCGTGGCTGAACGCTTTCGGAAAAGCGTACAACACCCGTTTCGCCCAGCGCGACAGGTGGCGGTTGGACAAGCCTGCCACGGCGTTTTGCTCGTGAATCACAATCGGCACGCCCAAGAGTTTCGCCGCCAGACCGCCGGGAAAGGTAACAAAACCGCCGAAGCCGATGACGCACTCGACACGGTGTTTGCGGATAATCCGCTGCGCTTCGCGGACGGTTTTGTACAGAGTAAACGGAAGCATCAGCTTGCGTTTGATGCCGTTGCCGCGTATTCCTTTAATCGCCAGCGTTTCCAAGCGTATGCCGTATTGCGGCACGATGCGCTCTTCCATCGAATCCTTGCTGCCCAGCCAAATTACATGATGACCGCGCACGCGCAATGAATCCGCCACAGCCAGAGCTGGGAAAATGTGTCCGCCCGTTCCGCCCGCCATCAGCATAAAGGTTTTACCGCCCATGATTTACTCCACCCGGTAACCGCGCATTTTCTGGCGGTTTTCATAATCGATACGCAACAGCAGCATCATGCTGATCAGCATGAAAAAGACTGACGAACCGCCATAGGACATCAACGGCAGCGTCAGACCTTTGGTCGGCAAAGCACCGATGTTCACACCGATATTGAAGAAACTTTGGATACCGATCCAAATGCCGATACCCGAAGCGATATAGGCGTTGAAAGTCAAACCCAAATCGCGCGACTGCTTGCCGATGGAAAACGCCCGCACCACCAGCCAGCCGTAACAGAATATCAGCACGCACATCCCGAAGAAGCCGAATTCTTCAGCGATGATGGCAAAAATAAAATCGGTATGCGCTTCCGGCAGAAAGCCGCGTTTGCTCAAACTCGCACCCAAACCCATACCGAACCACTCTCCGCGCCCGATTGCCATCAGAGAGTGGGTAAGCTGGTAGCCGGCACCCTGCGGGTCTTTCCACGGGTCCAAAAATGCCACTACCCGCTGCACACGGTAGGGAGCGGCGGTAATCATCAGCACCATCCCACCCAAGACGCTGCCTACCAGGACAAAAAAATATTTCCACGGCAATCCTGCCAGAAACAGCATTCCAACGGTAATGACGGTAATGACGACAAACGAACCGAAATCCGGCTGTACCATTATCAGCACCAAACCGAACGCCACCAGCATAATCGGCAGGATGATCGCCCGGAAACGGCCGTACATTTCTAATGTTTCACGACGTGCCTGCGGATTGGTGGCGGACATAATCAGGTTGGCCGTCCCCCGCCAAATCGACTGCCAACCCAAACTTTCCATGCTGCGCAACACTTCTTCACGGCGCGTGAACAGGCTTGCCAAATAAAGGATGACTGCCAGCTTGAACAGCTCGGTCGGCTGGAAATTCAACGGACCCAAAGGTATCCAACGGGTCGCGCCATTGATTTCGCGCCCGGCAATCAATACGGCTACCAGCAACAGGCCGGATAAGGCAAAAATCCACGGCACAAGCCGCCGCCATGTCCTCATCCTGCAAAGAAACCATAAAAAACCGCTCGCTATAAGGCCGGCAACGACGAACCCCGCCTGCCTGGTCAAATAGAAAAACTGATCGCCGCCTTCCTTCGATGCCAAATACACAGAAGCCGAATAAATCATCAGCAGGCCGAACGCCGTCATCAGCACCACCATCCACAAAAGCGGCGCGTCGAATTTCCTGCCGTCGCGCACAATCGGCCTGTCGAGCAGCAGAGTGTGGACACCGTCGCCCACTTTTACCAATACTTCCGAAATCTTCAAAAAACCACCTGCCAGTCTGTTTGCACCTGCCGCAAAGGGCAAAAATTTCAGACGGCAGACAATGCCGTCCGAACATACGATACATCCCAAATCGGTATTCTAAATCTTTACTTGCCGCCCAACAATGACGGCGTTTGTGTTTCGGACGGCATCACAAAGCCTTAAACGCTTCGATAAACACTTCCGAACGGTGCGCGTAGCCTTTAAACATATCGAAACTCGCGCAGGCGGGGCTGAGCAAGACAATATCGCCCGCTTCGGCTTGGGCGTATGCCGTCTGAACCGCCTCTTCCAAAGTGACGCAGTCGGTCAGGTTCAAGCCGCAGCCGTCCAAATCGCGGCGGATTTGCGGCGCATCGACGCCGATCAGGAACACGCCTTTTGCCTTATCTTTCAACGCGTCGCGCAGGGGCGTGAAGTCCTGCCCTTTGCCCATGCCGCCCAAAATCACGAAGAGCGGGTTTTGCAAACCGGCAATCGCGGCGGCGGTCGCGCCGACATTCGTGCCTTTGCTGTCGTCGATGAATACCACGCCGTTTTTCTCGCCGATTTTTTCCACACGGTGCGGCAAGCCTTGGAAGGTTTTGACGTGTTCCAGCAATGCTTCGCGCGGCAAACCGACGGCCTCGCACAAAGCCACGGCAGCCATAACGTTGGCGGCGTTGTGCAAACCTTGCAGCGGGATGTCTTGCGTAGAAATCAAATCTTCATTGCCTTGTTTTAAACAGCCCGTCCCGCGTTCCAACCAAAAATCGGCTTCGTGTTCCAAGGAAAACCGTTTCACTTCACGCCCTGCCCGTTTCATGGCGCGGCAGAACACGTCGTCCGCATTCAAAACCTGCACTCCATCGCCACGGAAAATCTTGGCTTTGGTATGCGCGTAGTCGAGCAAATCGTCGTAGCGGTCGAGATGGTCTTCGGAAATGTTCATCACCGTCGCCGCAGTCGGGCGCAGGCTTTCGGTGTTTTCCAGTTGGAAGCTGGAAAGCTCCAACACCCACACGTCCGCCTTTTTGCCTTCGCGCTGCAATTCTGCCTCCAAAACCGGCGTACCGATATTGCCCGCAATGACGGTATCCAGCCCGCACTTGATGCAGAGATAGCCGACCAGGCTCGTTACCGTGGTTTTGCCGTTGCTGCCGGTAATCGCAATCACCTTGTCGCCGCGGCGGTTCACAATGTCCGCCAGCAATTCGATGTCGCCTAGCACGCGCCCGCCGTTTTGCTTGAACGCCTCGATATCCGACTGCCGCTCGCTGATGCCGGGACTGAGCGCCAGAATATCGAAACCGTTGTCCAACGCATCTTTCAGACGACCCGTGTAAAACACCAGCCCGTCAAACATCTTACCGATTTGCGCCACGCGCTCGGCTTTCAGCTCCGCATCATAAGCGGCAACCTCCGCGCCGTTTTTGCGCAGATAGGCAATCATGGAAATACCCGTGCCGCCAAGTCCGGCGACGAGGATTTTTTTGTTTTGGAAAGTCATTTTGGTTTTGTCCTAAAACAAATCATATTGGGCAGGAGACGTCCGCCCTTGCCCAAGCCGCTTTCAGACGGCATCGCGAGCCGATTAATAACCCGCCTTCAGGCGTTGGTCATTGTCGCAGCTGTTTTGGTCTCCGTTTTGACAAGCCTTGCCAAGCCATTGTTGAGCGAGCGCAAGGTCTTGGCGCACGCCGCGTCCATCGTAATACATCAAGCCCAAATTGTATTGGGCTTGGGCATCCCCTTGTTCTGAAGCCTTGCGATACCACTGCACTGCCTGTACATAATCTTGACGAACTCCTTGTCCATTTTCATACATCACGCCCAAATTGAATTGGGCTGCTGCATTTCCCTGTTCTGCCGCCTGCAAGTTTTCCCGAAAATCCGATACGTCACCCGCCCACACCGCTTGGTTCAAGCCCAAGGCAATCAGGGCGGCGGCAAGCCATTTGACTGTCTGTTTCATGGTTTTTTCCTGTTTTAGTATAAGGCGGGTTTCAGCCGCCGTTAACGATAGGACGGGGCGGATTGCCGCCGCAGGTTTATTGCGCGTTCAAATGCCGTCTGAAAGGTGTTCGGACGGCATAGGTTCAGCGAATTTTGAGGGTACTCAAACCGATCAATACCAAGACGATGGTAATAATCCAGAAACGGACGACGACTTGGGTTTCTTTCCAGCCTTTTTGTTCGTAATGGTGATGAATCGGCGCCATCAGGAAGATGCGTTTTTTGGTTTTCTTGTACCAGCCGACCTGAAGCATAACGGACACGGCTTCTACGACGAACAGACCGCCCATAATGACGAGGACAAATTCTTGGCGGACGATGACGGCAACGGTACCGAGCGCGGCACCCAATGCCAGCGCGCCGACATCACCCATAAAGACTTGCGCGGGATAGGCGTTGAACCACAAAAATCCGAGGCACGCGCCGCACATGGCGGTGCAGAATATAGCGACTTCGTTCGCGCCGGCGACATAGGGAAGCTGGAGGTATTGGGAAAATTGGTAGTGTCCGCTGACGTAGGCGAAAATGGCGAGCCCGGCGGCAACGAGGACGACGGGGAAGGCGGCAAGGCCGTCCAAGCCGTCGGTGAGGTTGACGGCGTTGGATGTGCCGACGATGGTCAGGTAAGACAACACCAAAAAGCCGACCACGCCCAGCGGCAGGGCGATTTGTTTGAAAAACGGGACAATCAAAATATTGTTGGCGGAATTGGCGGCAAGGTAAAACAATGCCAAACCGGCGATAACGGCAACGCTTGACTGCCACACCATTTTGAATTTGGCGGACACGCCGTTGGGGTCTTTATAAACGACTTTGCGCCAGTCGTCGTAAAAACCGAGCGCACCGGTGGCAAGCAGTACGCCCAAGAGAATCCAGATATACGGGTTCGCCCAGTTGCCCCACAACAGGGTGGACACGGTAATGGCGGTCAGAATCAGCGAACCGCCCATCGTCGGCGTGCCGTTTTTGACGAGGTGGGTTTGCGGGCCGTCGGTACGCACTGCCTGCCCGCATTTGAGCGCGGTCAGCCTGCGTATCGTCCACGGGCCGAACATCAGGGAAAACGCCAAGGCGGTCAACGCCGCCATAACGGCGCGGAATGTGGTGTATTGAAAAATATTCAGACCGGTTAACCAGTTGCTGAAATGTGCGAGCCATAAAAACATGGGGCTTCCTTTTTTGTTTTGTCGTTATAGCGGATTAACAAAAACCGGTACGTCGTTGCCCCGCCCCGGCTCAAAGGGAACGGTTCCCTAAGGCGCCCAAGCACCGGGCGGATCGGTTCCGTACTATCCGTACTGTCTGCGGCCCGCCGCCTTGTCCTGATTTTTGTTAATCCGCTATACATCGGGCTTGCGCCCGCTTGAGGTTTGCTTGCTGTCCGGCAAGGTTTCGGACGGCTTTTGCAGATTAACGTGCAGGGACTTTCCCAATCACGCAAATCGGGTAGCTCCCCGGATTTTTGCCGCCGCCCAAGTCTAAACATAAATCTTCATAAAGATACGCCTGCGTCCGCATTCCGGCATAAAACGCGCCGACCAGCGCGGCAATCAGCAATAAGGCTTTAAAAAAACGTCGGCTTTTCATTTTCACTTATCCTCCAATGCCTCGACCACTTCTTCCATCTGCATAAAGCGCGAACCTTTCACCAACACGGTGGCGCGTTCGGGCAAATCGTGGCTCAACACTTGAATCAACGGGTCTTTGGCGGCGAACCACAAACCGTCCGCGCCAAATTTTTCCGCCGCTTCGACGCTGTTGTCGCCGACAAAATAAGCCGCTTCGATGCCTTGGTCGCGGGCGTACGCGCCGACTTCGGCGTGCATGGCGGCGGCTTCGTCCTCGCCCAGTTCGCCCATATCGCCCATCACGAAAATGCGCGGCGCAGGCATACGCGCCAACACGTCAACCGCGGCTTTCATACTGTCGGGATTCGCATTATAAGTATCGTCAATCAGGGTTGCGCCCTTGATGCCGGCTTTGACGTTCAGACGGCCTTTGATGTTGCTGAAGCCTTGCAAACCTTCCGCCACATCGTTCAAACTCAAACCGGCAGCCAAAGCCAGCGCGGCGGCAGCGGCGGCGTTGTGGACATTGTGGCGGCCGGGAACAGGCAGCACCACGGCAGTGCGCTCGTCGCCGCACACCAAATCAAATTCGCACGACAAAGGTTTCAGCACGATATTTTCCGCGCGGACATCGCCGCTATCGACGCCGAAAGTGCACGTATTCAAATTAAACGTTGCCGTTTTGAAGACAGCAATATTGGCATCTTCTTGAGGAATCAGTGCCATGCCGTCTGAACATAAGCCTGCATAAATCTCGCTTTTCGCTTTGGCAATATCGCCCACTCCGTCGAAACCGCATCCGACATGGGCGCGCAGGGCGTTGTTGACCAAAGCGGCATCGGGTTTGGCGATTTGCGTTAAAACCGCCAGTTCGCCAAAATGGTTCATGCCCATTTCAATCACGGCATAGCGGTGTTTTTCGTTTAATTTCAATAAAGTCAGCGGCAATCCGATGTGGTTGTTGAAGTTGCCTGCCGTCGCCGAAACGGCATCATCGCCGAAACGGCGGCGCAATACCGCAGCCAGCATCTCCTTCACCGTCGTCTTGCCGCCCGAACCGGTAATGCCGAACACAAACGGGTTCACATTATCGCGCCACGCCTTCGCCAACGTTTGCAACGCGGCAAGCGTGTCATCGACTTTCAACGCGCCGCCCAAAGCCGCGCAATCTTCGCGCGAAACCACAACCGCCGCCGCGCCCGCAGACAATACGCCTCCAACAAAATCATGCGCGTCAAACCGCCCGCCCGCCAATGCGAAAAACACATCGCCTTCCCGAATATCGCGGCTGTCGGTTACGATGCGCGACACGGGTTTGTTTTCAGACGGCATCGGAAGCTTGAGGGCTTGGCAGATGAAATTTAGGTCCAATGGTTTCATATTTGCTTTCGTTAATATTCGGGCGGCGGACACATCGGTAGCGGCTGATTTTTTTATCGCCTGTTTTGCTGTGGTAAAACACAGATTATTTTCCCATTCTCATTCGGCATTTTTTCTGTACGTATCATTTTTTAGACGTATTTTTAGCCGATTTGCCTTTTCCCGCATACCACGGCGCGGGGTCGTCGGACTGTCTGTCGATAAATGCAAGGTTATTGCCTTCGCCCGGCACATCGGGGACATTCCCCCAAAAATCATAGCCGTCATCGGGCAACTCGTCGGTTTCGATACCCGTCCAACTGCCGAATCCGCGTAAAAAATTAAACGCGCTGCGCCTCACTTTAATCATTTCGCGCCGCGTGTCATCGGACGAAATTTTAACCAGCGGCACGCCGTAGCTTTGACGCTTCCACTCGCCGTGTGTCAACGTTCGCTCGCCGCCTTTGCCGACATGCATCAAACCGTGGTCGGAAAAGTAAACCAAAGACCAGCTTTCTTTATTTTCATTCAATATCTTAACCGTATCTTCTAAAAATTTATCGGTTTGCGCGATGGTGGAAACATAGCAGGATATTTTTTCAGTTTGATACTGAAACCGCCGCGCATCCTTATCCAAACGTGTGCAAAAATCACTGTGCGAACCCATCAGGTGCATCACAATCAGCCGAGGCTTCGTGCCTGCATTTCCTGTCAAAACCCGTTTGAACGCCGGCAACAAAAGGCGGTCGCTCAACCCCGCGCTTTTGCCATAATCACCCCTTTGGGTAAACCACGGATAATCGCTGCGTAGGGCATAGGTGGAAATTTCGTTGGCAAAATGCCCCAACATTCCTTGATTAGACAGCCACGCCGTCCGAAAACCCGCCTGCTTCGCCAAGCTGACAATGTTATTGTTCGGCTCTCCCGGCAGCCCCAAAGTCTGCGGCAGCGAAAGATTCGTCGCGTGGGCGGTCGATTGGTAACCGTTTATCAACAGCCCTTTGGTCCGACTCAAAAAAGGCGTATCGGGCAATGGGAAACCGTAAACATTCATATAATCCGAACGCGCGCTCTCACCGATAACCACAACATAATTTTTATACTTGGGCGCAACATGACGGATATGCCATGTTGACGCTTTTTTTGCTGCTTCCAAAATGTGGGCGCGCTTGGCGGCATATTGTGCCGGCGCGGAAGCCAAATCGTAATACAGGTCGAAAATATTCAACAACAGGCCGGCATCAGGTTCTCGCCAATCTTTATCGCCGGCGATTTTCTCCATCACCGCGCAGGACAAAATCAAAGTCAATAATATGGTCAGCCATATTTTGCTGCGGCGTTTATAGTTTTTTACGTCAGCAAATACCCCCACAGATACACAATATTTCCAAACTGTCAAGCCAAAAATGAAAAATAATGCCTGCACAAAATAAAGCGACCCGGGAAGATTGCCGACAAATTCACGCGCCTCGGCAGGATTGCTTTCCAATATCGAACCGACTATCTGATAAGAAGGCGCACCATACAGCCAGCCGACCGGCAAATATAGGGCGGTTGTGCCGACGTAAATCAGTAAAACAACTGAAGAAACGCGCGGGAAGCCGCGTGCCAATAATAATAAAAATACAACCGAAGCCAAAGCGCCCACGGCAGAATAACGGTAGCCGTATTCATATTCCAAGTGATAACCTGATGCGATGGCCGCGCCAAAACAAAAGGCTAAAAGCGCGCAAATGCCCAATGTATTTTTTAATGTCTGATCCATATTTTTTATTCGGGCGGATTGTTTCATACGATGCCGTCCGAATATCCCATTATTTACGAGTTAACAAAGCCTGCCCGACGATTTCAAGATCGGAAAAACGGTGCTTCACGCCCTGTACATCCTGATAGTTTTCGTGTCCTTTGCCGGCAATCAGGATGATGTCGTTTGCGGCGGCCTGCTCAACCGCATAACGGATGGCGGCGGCGCGGTCGGCTTCGACGCATTCGGGCGCGGGCACGGCGGGCAGGATGTCGTTGATGATGTCGTGCGGATTTTCCAAACGCGGGTTGTCGCTGGTTACGACGACTTTATCCGCGCCCTGTACGGCTGCCGCGCCCATCAATGGGCGTTTGCCGCAATCGCGGTTGCCGCCGCAACCGAATACGCACCATAAGGCCGCACCCTGCGGTTTGATTTCCTGCAAAGTGGAGAGTGCTTTTTCCAATGCGTCGGGCGTGTGGGCGTAATCGACGACGACCAAGGGCTTGCCGCTGTTCATGATGCAGTCCATGCGCCCTGAAGCGGGACGGATTTTTGCCAGCACATCCAATACCTTATCAAGCGGATAACCGTTGGCACAAAGCAAGGCGATGCAGGCGGCGAGGTTTTGCGCGTTGAACCGTCCGAGCAGGCGGGTGCGGCATTTTCCTTCGCCCCACGGGGTTTGGAATACGGCTTCCATGCCGTCTGAAGAGGCGGTAAAGTCGGTAATGCGGATGTCGGCGTGTTCGCTGAAACCATAGCTGTAAACGGCTAAATCGGGACAGTCTTTTTTCAGACGACCTGCGAGTTCCGCGCCGTATCCGTCATCGGTATTGATAACGGCGTGTTTCAAGCCGTGCCAGTAAAACAGGCGCGACTTGATAGCACCGTAGGCTTCCATCGTGCCGTGGTAGTCGAGGTGGTCTCGGGTGAGGTTGGTGAAGATTGCGCTGCGGAACGGCACGCCGTTGACTCGCGACTGGTCAAGGCCGTGGCTGGAAACTTCCATCGCGGCGGCTGTTGCGCCTTGTTGACGGAAACGGTAGAGCAGGGTTTGGACATCGACGGGGGCGGGGGTGGTGTGCGCGGTTTCTTCCAATGCACCCCAAAAGCCGTTGCCGACCGTGCCGATAATGGCGGTTTCTTCGCCCAACAAATCGGCGGCCTGCGCCAGCCATTGCGTGATGGAGGTTTTGCCGTTGGTTCCGGTTACGCCCCAGACTTTGAGACCGTCTGAAACGTTGCCGTAAACCTGTGCCGCCAATATGCCGGCACGGTGTTTCAAATCTTTGATGCCTTGATTGGGGACTTTCCATTCGGGATTCCACGCAAATTTGCCGTCGTCGTCCCAAAAAACAAAAGCCGCGCCGTTGGCAACGGCGGCGGGGATATAACTGCGTCCGTCGGCATATTCGCCCGGACAGGCAACGAAAATATCGCCTTGTTTGATTTGGCGGCTGTCTGAATGCAACAAATGCCCTGCCGCGTTTGCACACGACAGGGTCGGGATGCCGGTTTCAGCCAAAGGGCTTAACTTGCTGAACATAAAACAATCTCGTTGATACTCGGATTAAGACGGTGTTTTGACGGCTGCGGCAGTCAGGGGCTTGGTCGGGGAAATGCCCAAGATGTTCAGGCTGCCGCCCATAATTTTTTTGAAGGGCGGCCCTGCCACTACGCCGCCGTAATAGCCGTTGGCAGTCGGTTCGTCGATGGTTACCGCCACAATCACACGGGGGTTTTTGGCGGGGGCAAAACCGATAAAGGTAGCGACGTGTTTGTTGTCGGCATAACGCCCGTTGACGAACTTGCGCGCCGTGCCGGTTTTAGCGCCGACATCGAAACCGTCCACCGCACCCGCCGTACCGGTGCCGCCCGGCTCGGTTACGGAAACCATCAGATTGCGTACCTCGCGCGCGGTCGATTCTTTGAATATGCGTTTGCCTTGCGGCGCAACCGCCTGCTTCTCAAAGCTGAGCGGCAGCAAAACGCCGTCGTGCGTCAGTGCGGTATAGGCGCGCGCCAATTGCAGCAGGCTCAATTGCAGACCGTAACCGAAAGACATCGTCGCCTGTTCGATGGGCCGCCACCTGCGCCAATTTCTCAACAAACCTGCAGTTTCCCCCGGAAAGCCCGAGTGCATACGCACACCGATGCCCAATTCATGATAGAAGTCATACATTTCTTCGGCGCCGAAACGCGCAGACAGTTTGCTTGTGCCGACGTTGGACGATTTCTGCATAATGCCGCGCACATCCAAAGAGGGGTAAACATGGGTATCGCGCACGGGAGACGGTCCGATTTTATAAGGCTGCGTATTCAGCCGTTCGTTCAAATCGGTTTTGCCCGCATCCAATGCCTTCGCAATCACGAACGGTTTGATTGCCGAACCAGGTTCGATCATATCGGTTACGGCACGGTTGCGCCGCTGTTCGCTGTCTGCCCGGCCGGGTCTGTTGGGATCGTAGGCGGGCGTATTGGCCAAGGCGAGGATTTCCCCCGTGCGGGCATCCAAAACCACCACCGTTCCGGCTTTTGCCTGATGGTATTCGACCGCCTTGTTCAACTCTTCATAGGCCAAGGTCTGAATCCTCTGATCGAGGGAAAGGATGATGTCTTTGCCGTTTTGCGGTGCTTTATTGCGCGGGGAGTCCAAGCTGTCCACAATATTGCCCTGCCGGTCCCGCAAAACAACTTCCGCGCCGTCTTCGCCATACAGGCTGTCTTCAAGCGAAAGTTCCAAACCTTCCTGACCTTTGCCGTCAATATCGGTAAATCCGATGACGTGTGCAAACAGGTTGCCCATCGGGTAATGGCGTTTTAATTCTTTTTCAAATACAAAGTTTTCCAAACCCAAGGCTTTGACCTCTTCGGCAACCTTGGGATCGAGCTGCCGCTTGATCCAAATAAACGACTTGCCTTTCTGTTCGAGTTTGTTCCTCAAAACATCGACCGGCACATCGACAAGCTCGGACAGGCGTTCCAATTGGGCGGCAGACGGCATTTCCTTCATATCTTTAGGCACGGCAAACAGGGACTCCGTCGGCGCGCTCAACGCCAAAACCGCACCGTTCCGGTCCGAAACCGTACCGCGTGTAGCCGGCAATGCTTGAGTCCGCACAATCCGGTTGTCGCCCTGTTCTTTCAAAAAGTTATACGTTACCGTCTGCAGATACAGCCCGCGGGCAATCAGACAGGCAAACAAGACCGCCATTGCCATCAGGACGAAGCTAATCCGTCCGTTACTGGTCATCGGCTTTTTGACCTGCTCTTCTTTGGGCAGCATCCGGGGCTTATATTCGCTTTTAATCAACATTTTTACTTCTCGTTATTATTATCCTGATGCAGGAATCCGATTCCGGCACACAGGCTGCTTCTATCTTTGATGTTCCACCATAAAGGTATTGCCCGAAACCGGCGGATGGAGGTTTTGTTTTTCTGCCGCCGCCCTGATCGCTTCGTGATTCGCCAAACGCGCCTGTTGCAGCCTCATTTGCGCATAATCCTGCTCCAAGGCGATTTCCTGTTTTTTCGCCTTGTCCAAAGCTGTGAAGTTGAGCCTGTACTGGTTTTGCTGCATCACAACGGAAAAAGCGGAAACGCACACCGCAAGCAGCAGAAAGAAATTCGATTTGTTCATTGCCGTTCAGACGTTTTTCTCTGTTATTATTCCGGTATCGGACCGGCAGTCCGCTCCGCCACACGCAAAACTGCGCTCCTCGCCCTCGGGTTGGCGGCAATTTCCGCTTCACCCGGCTTTAATGCCCTGCCCACGATTTTCAGGGGCGGCTCGGGCAAATCCGCTTCTCTGACCGCCGCCCAGCTCGGCAGGGGCTCGTGTTGCGAATATTTTTTGACAAACTGCTTCACAATGCGGTCTTCCAACGAATGGAAAGCAATGACCGCCAAACGCCCGCCCTCTTTCAGACGGCACATGACCTGCGGCAATACCGCCCCTACTTCTTCAAGCTCGCGGTTAATAAAGATGCGGATTGCCTGGAAGGTGCGCGTCGCAGGATCCTGCCCCCGCTCGCGAGTACGGACGTTTTGTGCCACGATCTGCGCCAGCTTGCGGGTTGTATCGATTGGACTTTCCGCCCGTTGCGCGACAATGGCGCGCACAATCTGGCGGCTAAACCGCTCTTCACCATAATTCTTGATTACCTCGTGCAAATCCTGTTCCGACGCAACCGCTATCCACTCTGCGGCAGACATACCGCGCGTCGTATCCATACGCATATCCAAAGGGGCATCGAAACGGAAGCTGAAACCGCGGCTGCCGTCATCGATTTGCGGAGACGAAATCCCCAAATCAAACAGCGCACCGTCCACCTTGCCGATACCCAAACCATCCAATGCCGTCTGAAACGAAGCAAAACCGCCATGCACGACACCGACCCGTTTGTCCGAACGCGCCAGCTCTTCTGCCACAGCAATCGCCTGCGGGTCTTTGTCGAAAACAATCAACCGCCCCGCATCGCCCAAACGCGACAAAATCAGCCGGGAATGCCCTCCCCTGCCGAACGTACCGTCCACATAGACACCGTCTTCGCGCACGGCAAGCGCATCCACCGCCTCATTCAGCAAGACCGTGATATGCCGGTAACTTTCTGCTCCACTCACAATTGCAAATCCGTCTGACTCAACTGGAAGGCAAGTTCGTCAGGATCGTCATCCAAAGCCTGAACCATCTCAGCCTCCCACTGCTCGCGACCCCAAAGCTCCAAACGGTTGGCACGGCCGACCAAAACAACTTCACGGTCGAAATCCACCCTTTTCCTCAGTCCGGCAGGAACCAGCACCCTGCCGGCGCTGTCCCATTCCAAAATTTCCGCGTTATGCAGCAAAAGATTTTGAAACCGCCGCAAAACAGGGTTATCCGCCACTTTTAAGTTTAAAAGTTGCGCCGCAACCTTTTCCCACTCCGCAACAGGGTACATCAACAGCTTATGTTTCGACTCGAGCGTTGCCACTACGGCAGGCGTATAGAGGCGCGACAGAATGTCGCGGAATTTGGCAGGAACAGCCAACCGCCCCTTACTGTCGATGCTTAATTCGTGTGCGCCGCCGAACATGACATGCCCCAAGCCGAAATCAAAATCACAAGGGTAAAAGAGACACTTTGCCCCACAATTCCCCACCAATCGACACTATAAGAAATTTTAAACACTCGGTCAAATCAGGGCATGAAAACTCATTAACATATCTGAAATTTTTATTCTGTTTAAAAACAATAAGATAAAAAATGACGACAACGGCACGGCGGGTGCAGTACAGAGTGACCGAACCAATAAACAACTATATATGATTAATTTAATAATATAAACACAATATATAGTATTAAGATAAAGCCATGACAGCACCCGTACCAACGTGTAATATGTCGGGAAATCCAATAAATTTACACAAGCTAACATTTATCATGCTCCTCCCCTCCCCCGAAGCACGGCAATCCTCGCTCAATCTGCAAACCCTCATTGCCGAAGAAATCGGCAAACACGGCAATTGGATTCCATTTTCACGTTTTATGGAATTGGTTTTATACGCTCCGCAATACGGCTACTACACCGGCGGCAGCCATAAAATCGGCAATACCGGGGATTTTATTACCGCACCGACCCTCACCCCTCTGTTTGCACAGACACTGGCACGCCAACTTCAAGAACTCCTGCCCCAAACGGCGGGCAATATCTATGAATTCGGCGCGGGAACCGGACAGCTTGCCGCCGATTTGTTGGGCAGCGTTTCAGACAGCATCAACTGTTACTATATTATTGAAATATCGCCGGAGCTGGCAGCACGTCAGAAAAACCTGATTCAAGCCCGTGCACCGGAAGCATCTCAAAAAGTTGTCCACTTGACCGCACTTCCCGAAGCGTTTGACGGCATCATCATCGGCAACGAATTACTCGATGCCATACCTGTCGAAATCGTCCGTAAAAATGAAGGAGGATTACTCGAGCACATCGGCGTTTGCACGGATAACGGCCGTTTCGCCTATTCTGCAAGACCCTTGCACGACCCGTCGCTTTCCACCTCGGCTTCCCTCTATTTTCCTCAAACAGATTATCCCTATACCAGCGAACTGCACCCGCAACAATATGCCTTTATCCGCACCCTTGCCTCAAGGCTTGAACGCGGGGGTATGATATTCATCGACTACGGTTTTGATGCGGCGCAGTATTACCACCCGCAACGCAATCAAGGCACATTGATCGGACACTACCGACACCACGTTATCCACAATCCTTTCGACTTCATCGGGTTGGCAGATCTGACCGCCCACGTCAACTTTACCGACATTGCCCAAGCCGGTACGGATGCAGGACTGGATTTGACAGGCTATCTGCCCCAGTCCCATTTTCTGCTGAATCTGGGCATAACCGAACTGTTGGCACAGACGGGTAAAACAGATTCGGCAGCCTATATCCGTGAAGCCGCCGCTGTTCAAAAACTGATTGACCAGCATGAAATGGGCGAACTGTTTAAAGTCATCGCATTCGGAAAAAATATCGGCATCGACTGGGCAGGATTCCGCTTCGGCGACATCTGCCACAAACTCCAACCCTCGTGCCGTCTGAATCCGCTTCAGACGGCATAAACTTTTTAACATTTAAAAACAAGAAACTAATTCAAAATTAAAAAATACGGCTTGTCAAAAAAACAAAAAAACATATAATAGCTAATTCACGAAACGGCGAATTAGCTCAGTCGGTTAGAGCAGAGGAATCATAATCCTTGTGTCCGGGGTTCGAGTCCCTGATTCGCTACCAGATTTTCGGGGGTATAGCTCAGTTGGTAGAGCGCTTGCATGGCATGCAAGAGGTCAGCGGTTCGATCCCGCTTACCTCCACCAGATAAAAAAGCACAGACCGTAAAAGGTATGTGCTTTTTTATTGCCTGATTGCCGGAAAATAAAGAATAAACCACTGCCTTCAAAACAGGCAATCGACTTTAAACCTATTGCCCCGCCTGTCCTGATTTTATCAGCCCGCCAGACAAACCCGACCTGAATAATGTCTTCAGGTCGGGTTTATGGTTTCATTCCCAACTTATCCAGCCCGACAACCACAATATTATGATGACAATGCCGAAAACAATGCGGTAATAGGCAAACGGGATATAGTTTTTCTTGGAAACAAACTTCAGCAGTGCTTTAACCGCTACCAAACCGGAAACAAAAGCGGCAATAAAGCCTATCAAAATCAAACCGACATCATGCAGGGTGAAAAATCGGTAATGTTTCAGGACATCATAAGCCGTTGCTGCAACCATCATCGGAACGGCCAAGAAAAATGAAAACTCCGTTGCCGTTTTCCGCTCGATTCCCCAAAGCATCCCGCCCATAACCGTACTGCCCGAACGGGACGTACCCGGAACCAGTGCAAACACTTGGGCAACACCGATCATCAACGCATCAATCGGACGCAATGCATCAACATCGGCAATTTTAGGCTCTGCTCGGCTTTGGCGTTTCTCCACCCACAAAATAAAAAAACCGCCCAAAACCAGCATGACTGCAACACTCAAGGGGTTAAACAGATACTCTTTGATTTGTTTGTCGAACAACAGCCCCATCACGGCGGCAGGTATAAAAGCAATGGCAAGATTGAGGACGAAACGGTTGGCTTTCCGGTCTTTTCCCACGCCATGCAACACATTGCTGAAACGCTGCCGGTATTCAAACACTACCGCCAAAACCGCACCGAGCTGGATGGCAATTTCAAAAACCTTGTGATTGCTGTGAAAACCAATCAGATTGCCGAACACAATCAAATGTCCGGTGCTGGAAATCGGTAAAAATTCGGTAAAACCTTCTACCAAGCCCATCATCAGGGCTTTCAGGACAATCAAAAAATCCATTGCTTGCGCTTCTTTCGGATACGGGAGTTCGGCTATTTCTGTACAGCAGGGGTCTGACGCTTGCGTTCTTCCCTGACTTTGGCAACCAATTCTTTAATCGTATGAACGCCGCCATCAAAGCCATTATTGAAGATAACGCGGTATTTTCCGCCGACAATAACGGTCGGCGTGCTGTCAATACCGTATTGTTCCGTCAGTTTCTGCATTTTTAATGCGACGGCGGCAGCTTCGGGGGAATCATAGGCGCGCATCAGTTTTTTGCCGTCAAAACCTTTTTGAGATAAAGCCCATTTCCCGGCAACAGCCCTGTTTTCCAAACGGATTTTTTGTTCGTAAACTGCTTTAAACACAGCAGAGTTTGCCTGATATTTCAAACCCGACAGCTTGACCGCAGCAGCCATTCTTGCCAGACCGAGCATTTCAGGCCGCCAGACCACGTGCTCCGTCCGCAGATAAGTATCAGACGGCAATGCCTTGCCCAGTTTCAATAACAAAGGATCGAAATGATGGCAATGTACGCAAAAATAGCCGAAAAATTCCAAAACCTCAATTTTTCCCGGCTGTTCTTGAGGAATGGGTTTATCCAACACAAGATAGTCTTCCCCTTCCGTCAGGGCATATGCCTGCGCGGACAACACTGCCGACAGCAGCAGCGGCAACAGATGTTTAAACTTCATAATTATTTGCCTTCAATCGCACGGATCAGGCTGGCAACCCCATGCTTTTTCAACTCGTCCTGCATTTTTTTCACCGCATCGGCAGACATATTGCCGCTTTGCACGCGGTAAAGCGTTTTATGTCCCGCCTGATAGCCGACCACTTCGGAAGATATGCCCAAGATTGCCAGTTTGGCACGCTGCCCTTCCGCGCTCCGGCGGTCGGCATACGCGCCCATTTGCAGATAATGCGTTGCTTCCGCCTTGCCAAACGTTTTCATTTTCTGCACTTCTTTGGCAGCGGCACTGCGCGCTTTTTCGATGCTGCCGCTGTTGAGGATTTGTTCCGGGGTCGGTTTGGGTGCAACTTTTTCCTTCGCCGCCTTTTTCTCTTCTTTTGAAGCTTTTTTCTCTGTTTCTTTAGACGGTTTTACCGCTTGTTTTTTAACCGTTTCGGCATCTTTCTTCTGCGCTTTTTCCCTGACGGTTTGTTCACGCTCTTCCGTCAGTGCTTTCTTGCGCACTGCCTGTCCGTCCGGCTCTTCCCGTTCCGGCTCGCCCGCCTTTTCTTCAACCTCGTCGGCTTTGTCGGCAACGGGCTGCTTGTCGGCAGCTTTTTCCGCATCCGACTGCTCTGCCTCTTTCGCAACATCCGGTTCGGACAAGGCGTTTTGATCGGCCGGTTCAGGTTGGATGTCTTCCTTAGGCTGGTTTTTCAGTTTCAGGATTTCCGTTTCTGCAGGCTGCTTCGACGGAGCCGGGATTTTGAACGCATTTTGACCGCCCTGGTTCAGATAAAGCAAAATACCGGCAATAATGACCGTTGCCAGTATCAAACCGAAGAAGAAACCGGACAGACCTTTTCCGGATTGGGAAAATTTGTTCATAAACATACCTTAATGTGTTTCAGACGGCATTAACGCCGTTTGCTTACGGGCGGATATTCTAACAATATCGCCATATTTGGGCAAAACCTGCTTCCATTCCCGTTCCTATAAAGCACGACGGAAGCCTATGGCTTTCATGACGTGGCTTCTGCCGACTTCTTCATCGCCCGCCAAATCCGCCAATGTACGCGCCACGCGCATAATGCGGTGGAAGCTGCGGGCGGAAAGAGACAATTTTTCCAGCAGGCTACCCAAGGCTTCCTGCGCTTCTTTTTGGATGCGGGCTTGGGAATCGAGTTCGCTGACGCTCAAAGCGGCGTTGACTTTGCCCTGCCGTGCGTATTGTTTGCCGCGGGCGGCGATGACGCGTTCCAAAACGGACGCACTGCTTTCGCCCGCTTCCTGCTGCATCAGTTCGGCGGCGGACAGGCTGGGGACTTCGATGGTCAAATCGATGCGGTCGAGCAGCGGACCGGAAATTTTGCTTCGGTAACGCGCGACACTTTCGGGCGTGCAGCGGCAGGGTTTGACGGGATGCCCGAGATAACCGCACGGACACGGGTTCATGGCAGCGACAAGCTGGAATTTGGCGGGATAGACGGCTTGGCGCGCCGCGCGGGAAATGTGGATTTCGCCGTTTTCCAACGGTTCGCGCAAAACCTCCAAAACTTTGCGGTCGAACTCGGGCAATTCGTCCAAAAATAAAACGCCGTGATGCGCCAATGAAATCTCGCCCGGACGCGGATCCGAGCCGCCGCCGACCATAGCCGCCGCGCTGGCGCCGTGATGCGGACTGCGGAAAGGACGGTTGCTGTCGAGTTGTTGTTGGTGGTTGGGCAGGAGCGAACGCAATGCCCAAACTTCTACCAATTCGTCTTCGGCCAGCGGCGGCAGGATGCCGGGCAGCCGTTGGGAGAGCATAGACTTGCCTGTTCCCGGCGGGCCCATCATCAAGAGGCTGTGTCCGCCTGCGGCGGCGATTTCCAAAGCAAGGCGGGCAGAGTGCTGACCTTTCACATCACACAAATCAGGTTGTCCGCCATGTTCAGACGGCATTTGCGGTACGGAACATTCGGTTTGCGCCAAAGGTTCGATACCGTTCAAATGAGCGGCGACTTCGCCCAAAGAGCGCGCGCCGTAAACGGTAATGCCGCGCATCACGGCGGCTTGTCCTGCGTTTTCTTCAGGCAAAACAAATGCACGTTTTGCCTGCATACCCTGCCACGCCATCGCCAACGCGCCGCGCACGGGGCGCAACAACCCCGACAGTGCCAATTCCCCCGCAAACTCGTATTCCGCCAGCTTTTCGGGTGCAACCTGCCCCGATGCGGCAAGGATGCCGATTGCAATCGGCAAATCGAAACGCCCCGACTCTTTGGGCAGGTCGGCAGGGGCGAGGTTGACGGTGATTTTTTTGGCGGGGAATTCAAAACCGCTTTGAATAATGGCGGCACGGACGCGGTCGCGGCTTTCCTTTACTTCCGTATCGGGCAGTCCGACGATGTTGAAATGCGGCAGGCCGTTGGCAAGGTGGGCTTCCACTTCGACCAACGGCGCATTCATACCGCTCAAGGCGCGGCTGTAAACCAAGGCAAGCGACATATTTCAGACGGCCTTATTCGCCGGCTTCGGTTTGCTGCCTGATTTCGGCGACGGCTTCTTCGGCAGCGGCTTCAGCCGCTTCCAATGCTGCCCGTTCGGGATTTTGCGCGGCTTCGAGTCTCGCCAGACGTGCTTCCAAAGCCGCCAGTTTGGTACGGGTTTTAATCAAAACCTGCTGCTGGATGTCGAATTCTTCGCGCGTAACCAAATCCATACGGTTGAACGCGCCGCCCAGCATCGCCTTAATATTTTTTTCCACATCTTTGGCAGGGCTGTTGGCGATGGTTTCGCTGATTTTCGAGCCGACTTCTTCAAAAAGCTGCTTGCCGAACATAATCTGCATCCTTCCTGAACATATCAAATTCAAGCGGCTATTGTATAAGGAAAAATGCCGTCTGAAAACGGGCGGCGGATAATCGTCAAAACATACCGCGCCCCCTTTGCGGTTGCTAAAATTACACTTCGAGACACCTGCCGCCTGAAAACGGATTTCATATTCCGCGCAACGCCCGATTACATTACAAGACACTACAAAACAATATGCTGTTTTAAATGATTTTTCCGATGCGCATCGTTTCAAACTCGGCTTTTTAAGCCATTAAGTGCTTTGCAAACAACAGAAATTGGGTTATGCTGAAACGGATTATTTACAATTTCATATAGTTTCATTACATATCTTATTGTAATTGAAGATAATTTATCCGAATCCCCTTTCGGGTATCCGGATTTTCCGTTGTACTTTCATTAGAAAAACATTTCAGGCGCAAGTTGCTTGCAATTTCAAAGCCTGTAATTCTGAAGTTTTAGACGAGGAATAGCACATGAATCCCATGTACATCACTTTTGCAATCTATTTGGTTGCAGTCCTTCTCATCGGGCTTGCCGCTTATTTTTCCACGCGCAATTTCGATGATTATATTTTGGGCGGGCGCAGCCTGGGCCCGTTTGTTACGGCGATGTCGGCAGGCGCGTCCGATATGTCCGGCTGGCTTTTGATGGGTCTGCCGGGCGCGATTTATTTGAGCGGTTTGAATGAGGCTTGGATTGCCATCGGCCTCTTGGTCGGCGCGTATTTCAACTGGCTCTTGGTGGCGGGCCGCCTGCGCGTGCATACCGAATATGCCAACAATGCGCTGACGCTGCCGGATTATTTCTTCCACCGCTTCGGCGCGGGCGGACACTTGATGAAAGTGGTTTCCGCACTGATTATCCTGTTTTTCTTCACGATTTATTGCGCCTCGGGCATTGTGGCGGGCGCAACCCTGTTCCAAAGCCTGTTTGAAGGTATGACTTACAATCAGGCAATGTGGCTGGGCGCGGGCGCGACCATCGCCTATACCTTCTTGGGCGGCTTCTTGGCGGTCAGCTGGACGGATACGCTGCAGGCTTCTTTGATGATTTTCGCCCTGATTTTAACGCCGGTGATGGTCTATCTGGGCTTGGGCGGCGCGGAACAGATGTCTGCCGCGATTCAAAGCGTCGCCGCAGGCACGGGCAAAGAATACGGCAGCCTGTTTGCCGGTACGACCGTCATCGGCATCATTTCCACCGCCGCCTGGGGCTTGGGCTATTTCGGACAGCCGCACATTTTGGCGCGCTTTATGGCCGCCGAAAGCGCGAAATCGCTGGTATCCGCACGCCGCATCGGCATGACTTGGATGGCGTTGTGCCTTGCGGGCGCGGTAGCGGTCGGTTATTTCGGCATTGCGTATTTCGGTGCAAACCCCGACAAAGTTTCTTCTATGAGCGGCAACCACGAACGCATCTTCATCGCGCTTTCCACCCTGCTGTTCAACCCTTGGATCGCCGGCATCATTTTGAGCGCGATTTTGGCGGCGGTGATGTCCACCCTGTCCTGCCAGCTTTTGGTTTGCTCCAGCGCGATTACCGAAGACTTCTACAAAGGCTTTTTGCGTAAAAACGCGCAACAGTCGGAATTGGTATGGGTCGGCCGCCTGATGGTATTGGCGATTGCCGTGATTTCCATCCTGATTGCTTCCGATCCGAACAGCAAAGTATTGGGACTGGTGTCTTACGCGTGGGCAGGTTTCGGTGCGGCATTCGGCCCGATTGTGATTCTGTCCGTATTGTGGAAACGCATCACTGCCTACGGCGCGTTGTCAGGCATGGTTGCAGGTGCGTCAACCGTTGTTGTGTGGGCGGAATGGGTAAAAAAACCGGCTCGAGCGGCAGGCGAAAGCGGCTTGTTGACGATGTACGAAATCGTCCCGGGCTTTATTGTTTGCTTGATCGTTGCCGTGTTGGTTTCCCTGTTCAACAAAGAACCTTCGCGCGAAATCCAAGAACGCTTTGAAAAAGCCGACGCAGATTACCGCGCCGCCCGATAAACCCCTTTCAGACGGCACGGCATCCCGGTTCGTGCCGTCTGAACCCGCTTCCGGGCCAAACACAAATAAACCTTGCCTGCATACAGGCCTTATTTGTGTTTTACCCGTTTCATTTTCAAAGAAACGGAAGCACCGATTCTGCCCGCATTTGAAGCCTTGTATTTCATCTGCGGATTTATTACGATATTACCGTATTCAGGCCGCACCGATGCCGTCTGAACCCCCCGAAAAAACTTTGGAGGATCCAAAAAATGTTTCATTTTGCATTTCCGGCACAAACTGCCCTGCGCCAAGCGATAACCGATGCCTACCGCCGTAATGAAATCGAAGCCGTACAGGATATGTTGCAACGTGCACAGATGAGTGACGAAGAGCGCAACGCCGCCTCCGAGCTTGCCCGCCGTTTGGTTACCCAAGTCCGCGCCGGCCGCACCAAAGCCGGCGGCGTGGATGCGCTGATGCACGAGTTTTCACTCTCCAGCGAAGAAGGCATCGCGCTGATGTGTCTGGCAGAAGCCCTGCTGCGTATCCCCGACAACGCCACGCGCGACCGCCTGATTGCCGACAAGATTTCAGACGGCAACTGGAAAAGCCATTTGAACAACAGCCCTTCCCTCTTCGTCAATGCTGCCGCCTGGGGTCTGCTGATTACCGGCAAGCTGACCGCCACAAACGACAAACAAATGAGTTCCGCACTCGGCCGCCTGATCGGCAAAGGCGGCGCACCGCTCATCCGCCAAGGCGTAAATTACGCCATGCGGCTTCTGGGCAAACAGTTCGTCACCGGACAGACCATTGAAGAAGCCCTGCAAAACGGCAAAGAACGCGAAAAAATGGGCTACCGCTTCTCCTTCGATATGTTGGGCGAAGCCGCCTACACCCAAGCCGATGCCGACCGCTACTACCGCGACTATGTCGAAGCCATCCACGCCATCGGCAAAGATGCGGCAGGACAAGGCGTTTACGAAGGCAACGGCATTTCCGTCAAACTCTCCGCCATCCATCCGCGCTACTCGCGCGCCCAACACGGCCGCGTGATGGGCGAACTGTTGCCTCGCCTGAAAGAATTGTTCCTTTTGGGTAAAAAATACGATATCGGTATCAACATCGATGCCGAAGAAGCCAACCGTCTGGAGCTGTCTTTGGATTTGATGGAGGCACTCGTTTCCGACCCCGATTTGGCCGGCTACAAAGGCATCGGTTTCGTTGTTCAAGCCTACCAAAAACGCTGCCCGTTCGTCATCGACTATCTGATTGACCTGGCCCGCCGCAACAACCAAAAACTGATGATCCGCCTCGTCAAAGGCGCGTATTGGGACAGCGAAATCAAATGGGCGCAAGTGGACGGCTTGAACGGCTATCCGACCTACACCCGCAAAATCCATACCGACATCTCCTACCTCGCCTGCGCGTGCAAACTGCTTTCCGCGCAAGACGCGGTATTCCCGCAATTCGCCACCCACAACGCCTACACCTTGGGCGCAATCTACCAAATGGGCAAAGGCAAAGATTTTGAACACCAATGCCTGCACGGTATGGGCGAAACCTTGTACGACCAAGTCGTCGGTCCGCAAAACTTAGGCCGCCGCGTGCGCGTGTACGCCCCGGTCGGCACACACGAAACCCTGCTCGCCTACTTGGTGCGCCGCCTGTTGGAAAACGGCGCGAACTCGTCTTTCGTCAACCAAATCGTTGATGAAAACATCAGCATCGACCGCCTGATTAAGAGCCCGTTCGACACCATCGCCGAACAAGGCATCCACCTGCACAACGCCCTGCCGCTGCCGCGCGATTTGTACGGCAAATGCCGTCTGAACTCGCAAGGCGTGGACTTGAGCAACGAAAACGTATTGCAGCAGCTTCAAGAACAGATGAACAAAGCCGCCGCACAAGACTTCCACGCCGCATCCATCGTCAACGGCAAAGCCCGCGATGTCGGCGAAGCGCAACCGATTAAAAACCCTGCCGACCACGGCGATGTTGTCGGTACGGTCAGCTTTGCCGATGCCGCGCTTGCCCAAGAAGCGGTTGGTGCAGCCGTTGCCGCGTTCCCCGAATGGAGTGCGACACCTGCCGCCGAACGCGCCGCCTGCCTGCGCCGTTTCGCCGACCTGCTCGAACAGCACACCCCCGCGCTGATGATGCTTGCCGTGCGCGAAGCGGGCAAAACGCTGAACAACGCCATTGCCGAAGTGCGCGAAGCCGTCGATTTCTGCCGCTACTACGCAAACGAAGCCGAACACACCCTGCCTCAAGACGCAAAAGCCGTCGGCGCGATTGTCGCCATCAGCCCGTGGAACTTCCCGCTCGCCATCTTTACCGGCGAAGTCGTGTCCGCCCTGGCGGCAGGCAACACCGTCATCGCCAAACCTGCCGAACAAACCAGCCTGATTGCCGGTTATGCCGTTTCCCTCATGCACGAAGCCGGCATCCCGACTTCCGCCCTGCAACTCATCCTCGGCGCAGGCGACACGGGTGCGGCATTGACCAACGATGCCAGCATCGGCGGCGTGATTTTCACAGGCTCGACCGAAGTGGCGCGCCTGATCAACAAAGCCCTTGCCAAACGCGGCGACAATCCCGTCCTGATTGCCGAAACCGGCGGACAAAACGCCATGATTGTCGATTCCACCGCACTTGCCGAACAAGTCTGCGCCGACGTATTGAACTCCGCCTTCGACAGCGCGGGACAACGCTGCTCCGCCCTGCGTATCTTATGCGTCCAAGAAGACGTTGCCGACCGTATGCTCGACATGATCAAAGGCGCGATGGACGAACTCGTCGTCGGCAAACCGATTCAGCTCACTACCGATGTCGGTCCCGTCATCGATGCCGAAGCGCAGCAAAACCTGTTGAACCACATCAACAAAATGAAAGGCGTTGCCAAGTCTTACCACGAAGTCAAAGCCGCCGCCGATGTCGATTCCGAAAAATCCACGTTCGTTCGCCCCATCCTGTTTGAATTGAACAACCTCAACGAACTGCAACGCGAAGTCTTCGGCCCCGTCCTGCACGTCGTCCGCTACCGCGCCGACGAACTCGACAGCGTCATCGACCAAATCAACAGCAAAGGCTACGCCCTGACCCACGGCGTACACAGCCGCATCGAAGGCACGGTACGCCACATCCGCAGCCGCATCGAAGCCGGCAACGTTTACGTCAACCGCAACATCGTCGGTGCAGTCGTCGGCGTACAGCCCTTCGGCGGACACGGTCTGTCCGGCACAGGCCCCAAAGCAGGAGGTTCGTTCTACCTGCAAAAACTGACCCGCATCCCCGAATGGGTTGCCCCGACCCTGAGCCAAATCGGACAGGCAGACGAAGCCGCGCTCAAACGCCTCGAAGCCCTGATTCACAAACTGCCGTTCAACGCCGAAGAGAAAAAAGCCGCAGCGGCCGCTTTGGGACACGCCCGCATCCGCACCCTGCGCCGTGCCGAAACCGTCCTTACCGGCCCGACCGGCGAGCGCAACAGCATCTCATGGCACGCGCCAAAACGCGTTTGGATACACGGCGGCAGCACGGTTCAAGCCTTTGCCGCACTGACCGGACTTGCCGCCTCCGGCGTACAGGCAGTGGTCGAACCCGACAGCCCGCTGGCTTCCTACACCGCCGACTTGGACGGTTTGCTGCAAATCAGCGGCAAACCCGAAAACACCGGTGTGAACCACGTCGCCGCCCTAAGCCCACTGGACAGCAGCCGCAAGCAGGAACTGGCAAACCGCGACGGCGCACTCATCCGCATCCTCCCGTCCGGACAAGGCTTGGACATCCTGCAAGTGTTTGAAGAAATTTCTTGCAGCATCAACACCACAGCCGCCGGCGGCAACGCCGGCCTGATGGCGGTTGCCGACTGATTTTGCCAAACCGCCCGGGCGCGGCCCGTGAACAAATGCCGTCTGAAAACCTTTCAGGCGGCATTTTATAGTGGATTAACAAAAATCAGGACAAGGCGGCGAGCCGCAGACAGTACAAATAGTACGGCAAGGCGGGCCAACGCTGTACTGGTTTAAATTCAATTCACTATATGTGTTGGCACATCGCTCCAAACCTGATATAATCCGCCTTTCAACATCAGTGAAAATCGTTCTTTTTAGTCAGTTAACATTAAATTTCGGAGTCGAAAAATGAATCCAGCCCGCAAAAAACCTTCTCTTCTCTTCTCTTCTCTTCTCTTCTCTTCTCTTCTCTTCTCTTCTCTTCTCTTCCGCAGCGCAGGCGGCAAGTGAAGGCAATGGCCGCGGCCCGTATGTGCAGGCGGATTTAGCCTACGCCTACGAACACATTACCCACGATTATCCGGAAGCAACCGCTCAAAAAAAAGGCACAACAATAAGCACGGTAAGCGATTATTTCAGAAACATCCGTACGCATTCCGTCCACCCCAGGGTGTCGGTCGGCTACGACTTCGGCGGCTGGAGGATAGCGGCAGATTATGCCCGTTACAGAAAGTGGAACAACAGTAAATATTCCGTCAGCATAAAAAAGTTGCAAAACCAGTATAACAAGAAGACGGAAAATCAGGAAAACGGTACGTTCCACGCCGCCTCCTCGCTCGGCTTGTCCGCCGTTTACGACTTCAAACTCAACGACAAATTCAAACCCTATATCGGTGCGCGCGTCGCCTACGGACACGTCAGACACAGCATCGATTCGACCAAAAAAACAACAGGGTTTCTTACCACCGCCGGTGCTCGTGGCGCAGCACCTACGGTTTCTTCTCCTTACAAAAATACGCAAGACGCCCATCAAGAAAGCAACAGCATCCGCCGCGTGGGCCTCGGCGTCATCGCCGGTATCGGTTTCGACATCACGCCCAACCTGACCTTGGACACCGGCTACCGCTAC
>NZ_QNRU01000015.1 GCF_003315235.1 Neisseria gonorrhoeae
CGGCGGTGCTGGCGAAGCTGAAAGACCAGGCTTCCGTCGGCGCGCCCGCACCAAAAGGCCCCGCCAAACCGGTGCTGCCTGCGGTTAAAAAATAGGGGAACCTGTAAAGGAAGGGGCATCGGCTGCCGCCGGCGCTTTTTTGTTCTTTGTTTGGAAGGGAAATGGCTGGAGAAAGACCTGCGCTATATCGGGGAATGAATCGATGCAAAGGAAATGCCGTCTGAACATGCGTTCGGGCAGCGTTTTGTTGGGTGTATCAGAGCGGAACGTCTGAAAAAGGGTTTCAGGCGGTCTTTGGGCGTGTGGCGGCAGTTGAAAACGTGATAAGGCTACCTGAAAAGTTTGGGAGATTTTCAGGTAGCCTTTGGTATTGGGCGCAACAGACGCAGGTACAGATTAGGCGGTGTGCCGTAATCGTACGAATGCCGATTCAACCTAAGCAGACATCAGTATACATCAGTATTTAGGAAGTGGATGTTTGATGGAGCAAAGGTTGTACGAAGGGTGGAAGGCAACCTGTGGGTGTTTGGTATGGTCGCGCTTGAAAAAACGTGTTTTAAGGGACAAATGCCGTCTGAAAATTGGTTTTAAGACGGCATTTTCGGTTTGTGTGAAACAATGAGGTAAGCTGCACTACGGAATACTTCCCTTGGAAATGGGAAAAGGCAGCATTTTTATGCTGCTTTTTATACGTAAGGGAATTAGAACGTTGCGGCTACGCGGAAGCCCTACTCGTTAAACTTTTCGCTGTCTGTTTTGGTTTTGGTAGTGTTCGAGACAAATTCGGCAGACTTGCGGATTGCGCGGTGGCGGTAGTATGGGTCAAACTCTACGCCGAGACTGCCGGTCAGTTGTTTGCCCACATTCAGACCGCTGCTGACGAACCGGCCTTTAGAGTTTAGGTTGGCATCTTGGGAGGCAATTGCTATTCTGTTTTTGTTGCGGAGATAGACAGCCACCCCGCTCATAGCTTCAGAAACCAGCCTTCGCCAAGGTTTTGACGGATTTCACCATCTGCTTGCAGGGTGAAGCGTTCGCTTTTTGGACAGGCGTAGCCGCAGCATTTTTCTCCCAGATAACGTTTAACTTGGACACGCTCCAAACCGCCACGGAAACGTGTGGATTCGCCGCCCGGTTGGGTGTAGGTATAACCGGCATACACGGCAGCCATTTTGCCTATTGCGCCGTTAGCGATGTGTGCATTCCCTCTTTTGTCGTCTGCATCGTTTTTGCTTCGGGCGTACTCTGCCTTAAAACGCATATCGTGGCGTTCGTTGAACGAAAACCGATGGACGGTGTGCGTTATTTTTCTTTCAAATTGCCGGCAGTGGCTTTGCCTTTAACATAAGCGGTAAAGACTTTGTATTCGCCTTTGCCGTTAGACTCGGGAATATCGGCTACCGTAACGGCGGACACGGCTGCAAGTGAGAGTGCAAGCAGGGGTTTTTTTTCATGTTTTTATAATGAGGATAAATAAATGGAGAAAGTGTGGGAAATACCCGCATTCCAATTAAATCTTTTTTCAAGCAATTAGTTCTTTTTGTTTTCAACATTTTCCTTGCGTATGAAATTTTGCCGGATGTGCAGGCGGAATCGGCAGCGGGGTGTCCTGTACCGGATTGTCGTGGAAACGGGAAAACGGATGTTCCGTGCGGTTTTGCCCGAATGAATGGCGGGTATTGTTTTTATCAATCTGTTTCTTTTTCTTTGAAATAAAATTCCTAAAATATTAAAAATATGAAATTTAAAATCTATGAAAAAAGATATATCAGTTATTTTGAAATAAAATAGCTTTGTAGTAATATGTTGCACTTGTTTGTGCAAGGTAAACGATGTAACCTAAGCAGCGTATAAAAACCCATCAGGAAAGATGCAAGATGACACACCATTACCCCACAGACGATATTAAGATTAAAGAAGTTAAAGAGTTGTTGCCGCCGATTGCCCATCTTTACGAGCTGCCGATTTCCAAAGAGGCTTCGGGCTTGGTTCACCGCACCCGTCAGGAAATTTCCGATTTGGTTCACGGCAGGGACAGGCGGCTGTTGGTCATTATCGGGCCGTGTTCGATTCACGATCCGAAAGCGGCGTTGGAATATGCGGAACGTCTGTTGAAACTCCGCAAGCGGTATGAAAACGAGCTTTTGATCGTGATGCGCGTTTATTTCGAGAAGCCGAGAACGACGGTGGGTTGGAAAGGTTTGATTAACGACCCGCATTTGGACGGTACGTTCGACATCAATTTCGGTTTGCGTCAGGCGCGCAGCCTGTTGTTGTCCCTGAATAATATGGGCATGCCTGCCTCTACCGAATTTTTGGATATGATTACACCCCAGTATTATGCCGACCTGATTTCTTGGGGGGCAATCGGCGCGCGGACGACCGAAAGCCAAGTCCACCGCGAATTGGCAAGCGGTCTGTCCTGCCCCGTCGGCTTTAAAAACGGTACGGACGGCAATTTGAAGATTGCGATCGACGCAATCGGTGCGGCGAGCCATTCGCATCATTTCTTGTCTGTAACCAAGGCCGGGCATTCCGCCATTGTCCATACCGGCGGCAATCCCGACTGTCATGTCATTTTGCGCGGCGGAAAAGAGCCGAATTATGATGCGGGACACGTCAGCGAGGCGGTGGAACAACTGCGTGCGGCAGGGGTAACCGACAAGCTGATGATCGATTGCAGCCACGCCAACAGCCGCAAGGATTACACCCGGCAGATGGAAGTGGCACAAGACATTGCCGACCAATTGGAACAGGACGGCGGCAATATCATGGGCGTGATGGTGGAAAGCCATTTGGTCGAAGGCAGGCAGGACAAGCCGGAAGTGTACGGCAAGAGCATTACCGATGCGTGTATCGGTTGGGGCGCGACTGAAGAATTGTTGGCATTGTTGGCGGGTGCGAACACAAAACGTATGGCGCGCGCAGGTTGAGATTTTTGACGCAGAATGTCATAAAATGCCGTCTGAAGCGTTCAGACGGCATTTTTGTGGAGAAAATATGCTCAAAATAACCATAATTGCGGCGTGTGCGGAAAACCTGTGCATCGGGGCGGGCAATGCTATGCCTTGGCACATCCCCGAAGATTTCGCATTTTTCAAAGCCTATACCTTGGGCAAACCCGTCATTATGGGGCGGAAAACGTGGGAATCCCTGCCCGTCAAACCCCTGCCCGGACGGAGGAACATCGTCATCAGCCGGCAGGCGGATTATTGCGCGGCAGGCGCGGAAACGGTGGCAAGTTTGGAGGTGGCATTGGCATTGTGCGCCGGCGCGGAAGAAGCCGTCATTATGGGCGGCGCGCAGATATACGGACAAGCGATGCCATTAGCGACCGATTTGCGGATAACCGAAGTGGATTTGTCTGTGGAAGGAGATGCATTTTTCCCAGAAATAGACCGGACGCATTGGAGAGAAGCAGAGCGGACGGAACGCCGTGTCAGCAGCAAAGGCGTTGCATATACATTCGTGCATTACCTCAAGGGATAACCGCAAGGCAGATGCCGTCTGAAGCCGCTTCAGACGGCATTTTTCCAGCTTGAGAACGGATGTTTGCTCAAATAGGCATTGGTAAACATACCGTCTGAAGTGATTTCGCGCCCCAGCCAGTCCGGACGGTCAAAATCGGCATTTTCGGCGGGCAACTCGATTTCCGCGACGACCAAAGGCGAGTTTTCGCCAAGGAAAACATCGACTTCAAACAGGCTGCCGCCCCATCTGACCGGATAACGCCGTTTTTCCATCTTAAACGGGCACATCGTTTCCATCATCTTTTCCGCATCGGCAAGCGGGATTTCGTATTCGAACTCGCTGCGGCTGATTTCCGAAATATAGCCTTTCAGCGTCAGCCACGCCCGTTTTCCGGCAATGCGGATGCGGATGGTGCGTTCTTTTTCAACAGACAGGTAGCCCTGTTTCAGCAGTAGCGGCTCATCGGCGTATTGCCGCCATTTGTCGTTTCCAATCAAAAAACGGCGTTCGATTTCTATCGGCATAAGATGCTCCGTCAAAACGGTTTGAACACGACCAGATACAGCGCGGCAACCATCAGCAGCACGGGGATTTCGTTGAACACGCGGTACCAGCGGTGTGAAAAAGCATTGCTGTAATCCTGAAAACGGCGCAGCAGCACGCCGCAATACAACTGATAAGCCAAGAGCATCAAGCCCAAACACAGTTTGACGTGAACCCAGCCGCTGCCCCACCGGCCGGCGGCAAACGGTATCGCCGCGCCGAGCACGACCGCGCCGAAACCCAAAGGCGACATAAAACGGTACAACCGCACCGCCATCCCCGACAGGCGCACATACTCGGGATTGCCGCGCGGCGCATCAATCATCGCCATATTGACGAAAATCCTCGGCAGGTAAAACAGCCCTGCAAACCACGAAATGACAAAAAACAAGTGAAACAGCTTGAACCAAGAAAACATCATCGCCCACACCCTTCCGAAAAGCGGTATTGTACAGGCAAACCGCTTGGGAAACGTGATAAAATCAGGCGGATAAACAAATCGAATAAATCCTTACCGCAAAACGGAGGCAAAATGCTCAAATCCATCGAACTCAATTCACACATCCGCAACCGCCTTGCAGCATATCTGAAAGGCAGGGGTTTGGATTTTCAGACGGCAATGCAGGAAGAAGAAGGCAACAAAGAAATCGCCGCCATCGTCCACAGCGGTCTGCCCACTCTGGTCCGCAAACTGTATTCCGAACAAAAAATGCAGAAGTTTTTTTGGGAAAAGCGGGATTTGATTGCCGACTACATCAGCCGCCGGATGCAGGGATAGGCGGCTGAAATCTGTTTTCAGGCAAGTGAAAAGACAATATGGCGGATTGAAATTACGCTTATCGTCATTCCCGCCCGCGCGGGAATCCGACTTGTCCGGTTTCGGTTCTTTTTCTCGTTTCGGGTGATTTCTAAACCGTCATTCCTGCGCAGGCGGAAACCCAGACCTTTAAACCCCGGCCATCCCCGATAAATTCTTGAGGCGTTGAAATTCTGGATTCCCGCTTTCGCGGGAATGACGGCGGAGGGGTTTTTTGTTTTTCCCGATTTTTCATTGCGATGTAGTGTGATATAGTATATAATCATTATAACTTTAACACTTGACAAAGGAAAATTTCTCATGACACTGAAAGCAAGCAAGCGGTCGGGTTAATCTATTAACATTATCTGTTTTATCGCTGTTTTGCACGCCATATGCTTGGGGTTCGGATGCGTACGATCCCGTCAAAGAAGCCGAGATTAAAAACAAATTTATTTTAGAAGCGGCGGAAGACAGAAATTCCCACGTTTGGCGCGGCCCGTGCAGCATATCTTTATGATTGCTTCGGTGCTTTCAGTTATCAGCCCGGTTCGGATACTCGTCCTACAAATGTTGGCGATACTGCCGATTTTTCATTTTCAGACAAGCCGGCAAACGGTGTTTTCCATTATTTCTCCAGCGGTAAAACCGATCAAAAATCATCTGAAGCCTTGTATGACGAAATCAATATTACGGGTAAAAACTACAATAGCGGCATCCCCGCCGTCGATAATATGCCTGTTGTTAAGAAATATATTACAGATAATTACCGAACTGATTTAAAGCAGGCAGTTAAAAAGCAATTACAGGATTTATACAAAACAAGACCCGAGGCTTGGGAAGAAAATAAAAAACGGGTTAGGGAAGAGATAATAAAGCAGTTTGGAATTTCTGAAGATGTGTTTAATAAACTTCAACAGAAAATGCCTCAAAAGATTAATTCTTTAATAGAAGAACAGGTACTCACTCCTTATATATTGCGTCCCTAAGAAGGGGCGTTAATTTTTGTTAATCGCCCCTTCTTAGGGACGCAATATATAAGGCAGTAATATGCAGTTTTACCTGCAACCGCAGGCGCAGTTTACCTACTTGGGCGTAAACGGCGGCTTTACCGACAGCGAGGGGCGGCGGTCGGGCTGCTCGGCAGCGGTCAGTGGCAAATCCGCGCCGGCATTCGGGCAAAAACCCGTTTTGCTTTGCGTAACGGTGTCAATCTTCAGCCTTTTGCCGCTTTTAATGTTTTGCACAGGTCAAAATCTTTCGGCATGGAAATGGACGGCGAAAAACAGACGCCGGCAGGCAGGACGGCGCTCGAAGGGCGGTTTGGCATTGAAGCCGGTTGGAAAGGCCATATGTCCGCACGCATCGGATACGGCAAAAGGACGGACGGCGACAAAGAAGCCGCATTGTCGGTCAAATGGTTGTTTTGATGCGCCGGGAAATGTTTTGACACACAGGCGGCACCCCTGCACGGCCCCGTGCGCCGCCCCGCAAACCGATCCGAACCCTGCCGCCCCGAAGGGCGGGGCATAATGATGAAACCGGCGGAAAACCGCCGGTTTTTTGCCGCCGTCTGAAACCCGATTCTGGCTTCAGACGGCATTGTCGCGGCATCGGGCGGCAGGGTTTGGAACAGCGGCATAAAAAACTGATACAATCCGCCGGTTGATAATGGTTATTTTTTATTTTTATTTTTGTGGGAAGACATTTATGCCTGCACGAAACAGATGGATGCTGCTGCCTTTATTGGCAAGCGCGGCATACGCCGAAGAAACACCGCGCGAACCGGATTTGAGAAGCCGTCCCGAGTTCAGGCTTCATGAAGCGGAGGTCAAACCGATCGACAGGGAGAAGGTACCGGGGCAGGTGCGGGAAAAAGGAAAAGTTTTGCAGGTTGACGGCGAAACCCTGCTGAAAAATCCCGAATTGTTGTCGCGTGCCATGTATTCCGCAGTGGTCTCAAACAATATTGCCGGTATCCGCGTGATTTTGCCGATTTACCTACAACAGGCGCGGCAGGATAAGATGTTGGCACTTTATGCACAAGGGATTTTGGCGCAGGCAGAGGGCAGGGTGAAGGAGGCGGTTTCCCATTACCGGGAATTGATTGCCGCCCAACCCGACGCGCCCGCCGTCCGTATGCGTTTGGCGGCGGCATTGTTTGAAGACAGGCAGAACGAGGCGGCGGCAGACCAGTTCGACCGCCTGAAAACAGAAGATCTGCCGCCGCAGCTTATGGAGCAGGTCGAGCTGTACCGCAAGGCATTGCGCGAACGCGATGCGTGGAAGGTAAACGGCGGTTTCAGCATTACCCGCGAACACAATATCAACCAAGCCCCGAAACAGCAGCAGTACGGCAACTGGACTTTCCCGAAACAGGTGGACGGCACGGCGGTCAATTACCGGTTCGGCGCGGAGAAAAAATGGTCGCTGAAAAACGGCTGGTACACGACGGCGGGCGGCGACGTGTCCGGCAGGGTTTATCCGGGGAATAAGAAATTCAACGATATGACGGCAGGTGTTTCCGGCGGCATCGGTTTTGCCGACCGGCGTAAAGATGTCGGGCTGGCAGTGTTCCACGAACGCCGCACCTACGGCAACGACGCTTATTCTTACGCCAACGGCGCACGCCTTTATTTCAACCGTTGGCAAACCCCGAGATGGCAAACGCTGTCTTCGGCGGAGTGGGGGCGTTTGAAGAATACGCGCCGGGCGCGTTCCGACAATACCCATTTGCAAATTTCCAATTCGCTGGTGTTTTACCGGAATGCGCGCCAATATTGGACGGGCGGTTTGGATTTTTACCGCGAGCGCAACCCCGCCGACCGTGGCGACAATTTCAACCGTTACGGCCTGCGCTTTGCCTGGGGGCAGGAATGGGGCGGCAGCGGCCTGTCTTCGCTGTTCCGCCTCGGCGTGGCGAAACGGCATTATGAAAAACCCGGCTTCTTCAGCAGTTTTAAAGGGGAAAGGCGCAGGGATAAAGAATCGGACACATCCTTGAGCCTTTGGCACCGGGCATTGCATTTCAAAGGCATCACGCCGCGCCTGACGCTGTCGCACCGCGAAACGTGGAGCAACGATGTGTTTAACGAATACGAGAAAAACAGGGCGTTTGTCGAGTTTAACAAAACGTTCTGATTGCTGTTCCTTTTCGGCGGAAACCCTGCCGGCGGCGGTGTCACGGCGGGCATCGGCGGCTTTCGGGCGGTGTTTTGCGTGCCGCCGCGTGTGCGGAAACGTATTCCGGTTTTTCCGGCATAACGGCGATGCGGGGTAAAATGCCGTCTGAAACCCGATTCGGGCTTCAGACGGCATTGTCGCGGTTGCGGCGGGCGGGTTTACCAGATTCCGTCAAAGGTTTTCGTGCAGCGCCAAAACTTCCGCCTGTCTGTGGGTTTGAAGGTCAGCGTACCGCCGTGTTGTCCGTCCGTGGCGATGTCCAGCCGTTTGATTTTGCCGGTGCGGACGGCTTCGTAAAGCGGTGCGAACCAGCGTTCTTCCCACTGCTGCAATATTGCCGCATACCGCTCCCTGTCCCCTGTCAGGGCGGTCAGGCGCAAATCGTCCATAAACAGGATGTGGTGCGTATCGGGCAGGTGTGCCGCCGTTTCCGCATAAGCTCGGAAGCTGTCGGGCAATGCTCGGCGGTTCGGGTGAAAACGGCTCCAAACCGTATCGGCGAAAAGCGTGCCGCCTTGTGCGCTTCCGTGCAGACTGTCCCAAAGCCATAAGCCGTTCAATTCGGGCAGCCCGCGTTTTTTGCGGTTGTGGTTGACGGGGTGAGCGTTCAGCCACATTTGGATTTCGGTTTGGACGCGCAGCCATTCCAACGCGTCTTCCCCGTCCGGCTGATCGTCCGCGCCCAACAGTCCGCCCAAGTCCAAAACGGGCTTCGCGCCCCAGCGGTACGCGCGGGGAAGGGAAACCAGCCATAATTCGGGCAGGACGGGAACGAAACGCCACGGAATGTCGCCGTAAAACGCCGACAGATCGCGGCAGAGCCGTTCCGCTTCATCCGTACCGACATCCAAATATTCCGCCGTCAGCACATTTGCCTGATGCAGCCCCATTTTTTGCCAGACGGGCGTGGCGAGCGCGACGGTTTCAGACGGCATATTCAGGCTTTGCGCCGGGCGTTGTGCCAGTCTTCCGCACCACAAATAACGTGCGTAAAATGCCGAAGCCGTGCAGCTTTGGCGGTGCGGCGAGCCGTATTGCAGGATTTTGTTGAAGGCGGGCAGGCATAGAGGTATTCGGATTTCGTCTTCATCCAAATTGAGCGAGGGGAGGGCGAGGGTGAGTTTCATCGTTTGATGCCTGACAAATGAGGATCGGGCGGATATTATAGAGGATTCGGCGCAAACGCCGTCAAAAAGGAACAATATGGCTGTCTTCCCACTTTCGGCAAAACATCGGAAATACGCGCTGCGCGCGCTTGCCGTTTCGATTATTCTGGTGTCGGCGGCATACATTGCTTCGACAGAGGGGACGGAGCGCGTCAGACCGCAGCGCGTGGAACAAAAACTGCCGCCGCTGTCTTGGGGCGGCAGCGGCGTTCAGACGGCATATTGGGTGCAGGAGGCGGTGCAGCCGGGCGACTCGCTGGCGGACGTGCTGGCGCGTTCGGGTATGGCGCGGGACGAGATTGCCCGAATCACGGAAAAATATGGCGGCGAAGCCGATTTGCGGCATTTGCGTGCCGACCAGTCGGTTCATGTTTTGGTCGGCGGCGACGGCAGTGCGCGCGAAGTGCAGTTTTTTACCGACGAAGACGGCGAGCGCAATCTGGTCGCTTTGGAAAAAAAAGGCGGCATATGGCGGCGGTCGGCTTCTGATGCGGATATGAAGGTTTTGCCGACACTGCGTTCGGTCGTGGTCAAAACGTCGGCGCGCGGTTCGCTGGCGCGGGCGGAAGTGCCCGTCGAAATCCGCGAATCCTTAAGCGGGATTTTTGCCGGCCGCTTCAGCCTTGACGGTTTGAAGGAAGGCGATGCCGTGCGCCTGCTTTACGACAGCCTGTATTTCCACGGGCAGCAGGTGGCGGCGGGCGATATTTTGGCGGCGGAAGTTGTCAAGGGCGGCACAACCCATCAGGCGTTCTATTACCGTTCGGACAAGGAAGGCGGAGGGGGCGGCAATTATTACGATGAAGACGGCAGGGTGTTGCAGGAAAAAGGCGGCTTCAACATCGAGCCGCTGGTCTATACGCGCATTTCTTCGCCGTTCGGCTACCGTATGCACCCCATCCTGCACACATGGCGGCTGCACACGGGCATCGATTATGCCGCACCGCAGGGAACGCCGGTCAGGGCTTCCGCCGACGGCGTGATTACCTTTAAAGGCCGGAAGGGCGGATACGGCAACGCGGTGATGATACGCCACTCCAACGGTGTGGAAACGCTGTACGCGCACTTGAGCGCGTTTTCGCAGGCACAAGGCAATGTGCGCGGCGGCGAGGTCATCGGTTTTGTCGGTTCGACAGGGCGTTCGACCGGGCCGCACCTGCATTACGAGGCGCGCATCAACGGGCAGCCCGTCAATCCTGTTTCGGTCGCATTGCCGACACCCGAATTGACGCAGGCGGACAAAGCGGCGTTTGCCGCGCAGAAACAGAAGGCGGACGCGCTGCTTGCGCGCTTGCGCGGCATACCGGTTACCGTGTCGCAATCGGATTGAAGTTTGAACCGACGACGAAAACAATGCCGTCTGAAAATCTGCAAACAGGTTTTCAGACGGCATTTATAGTGGATTAAAACTAAGCCAAGGAAGCGCTGCCGTCATTCCCGTACCGGCGGGAATCCGGACACCACGGCACGGAAACCCATCCGCCGTCATTCCCGCGAAAGCGGGAATCTAGAAATACAATGCGGCAGGAGTTTATCGGAAATGACTGAACCCCAACGCACCGGATTCCCGCTTTCGCGGGAATGACGAAGTGGGTGGGAATCCGGATTTATCCGTTCCGGCAGTGTTTGCAAATAAAAGAAAACCCAACCGTCCCGATTCCCTACAGAGCTGTTTTACGGATTTTGCAGCGAGGGCACGGGGCGGTCTTGCGCCTGTTTGGTTTGCAGGGCCGTCAGTTTTTTCGTCAGCAGATTCAGTATCACGCCGTAGGCGGGCAGGAAGAAGAGGGTGCAGACGGTAAGTTTGAACAGGTAATCGACAAAAGCGATGCCCTGCCAGTTTGCCGCCATAAATTCATCGCTGCTTGCGTAAAAGGCAACGGCAAAAAATACTAACGTGTCCAGTGCATTGCCGATGACGGTTGATGCGGCCGGGGCAATCCACCACGCTTTCAGACGGCGTAATTTGTCGAATACGAAAATATCAAGGATTTGTCCGAGCGCGTAGGCGGCAAAACTTGCCAGCGCGATGCGTCCGACAAAGGTGTTGAATTGGGACAGCGCGCCCAAGCCCGTCCAACTGCCGTTGTGGAACAAAACGGAAAAGACGTAGGAAAGCAAAAGGGCGGGGAACATCACCCAAAAGATAATCCGCCGCGCCAAGTGCGAACCGAAAATGCGGACGGTCAGGTCGGTGGCGAGGAAGATGAAGGGAAAGGAAAACGCGCCCCAAGTGGTGTGGATGCCGAAAATCCGGAAGGGGAACTGCACCAGATAGTTGCTGGCGGCGATGATGAGGATATGGAAAAGCACCAGCCGGAAGAGTGCCTTCTGTTGCTGTGCGGCGGTCAATGCGTACATAAAAACCTTTCGGAAAGGCGTTCAGACGGCATACCGTATCGAAGGAATGCCGTCTGAAATATGGGAAGGATGGTTTATTGTGCGTCGTGCTCGAACAGGCGTTTGCGTGCCAATGCTTCAAACTCTGTGCCTGCTTTGCCGTAGTTGGCAAACGGATGAACGGCGATGCCGCCGCGCGGTGTGAACTCGCCGAACACTTCGATGTATTTCGGATCCATCAGGGCGATGAGGTCTTTCATGATGATGTTGACGCAGTCTTCATGAAAATCGCCGTGGTTGCGGAAGCTGAAGAGGTAGAGTTTCAGGGATTTGCTTTCCACCATTTTGATGTGCGGGATATAGCGGATGACGATGGTGGCGAAGTCGGGCTGCCCGGTCATCGGGCAGAGGCTGGTGAATTCGGGGCAGACGAATTTGACGAAATAGTCGTTGTCGGGATGTTTGTTGTCGAATGCTTCGAGAATTTCAGGCGCGTAGCCGGTCGGATATTGGGTTTTTTGATTACCCAAAAGAGAGATGCCTTGCAGCTCTTCGTTGTTGCGGGACATAGGGTTTCCTTAGTTTTTTAGTGTGGGAGGTTTTCGAACCACGGGGCGGCGATTGTAATATAAGCGGCGGTATTTGTGTAGTTTTCTTCAGACGGCATGGTGCGGGCGGCGGTGTTTGCCATGTCATATATAAACGAAATATATTTTCAGTTTTGCCGCCTGAAGCGTTGTTTTTTGAATATTGCATCTAAAATACTGACTTGATTGAATTATTGCGCGGATATAAAATCTATTTCCTATTGAAAGAACATTGTTTATATGAAATCAGGAAATTCGGAACCCAATCTTATGGAAACGCACACAGACGAAACAAAACTTCAAAACACGCAAGTCAAACGCAAACGCCGCCTGACGGCATTGACGCTGCTGTTCGCGCTTTCCGCCGCAGCCGCCGGATCGGCGTTTTTTTATGGTGGCAGCAGGAAGAGGAAACGGAAGACGCTTATGTTGCCGGACGCGTGGTTCAGGTTACGCCGCAAAAGGGCGGCACGGTGCGGAAGGTTTTGCACGACGATACGGATGCCGTGAAAAAAGGCGACGTGCTGGCGGTGTTGGATGACGATAATGATGTGCTGGCTTACGAGCGGGCAAAAAACGAGTTGGTTCAGGCGGTGCGCCAAAACCGCCGGCAAAATGCCGCCACTTCGCAGGCGGGGGCGCAGGTTGCCTTGCGCCGTGCGGATTTGGCGCGCGCGCAGGATGATTTGCGCCGCCGGTCCGCTTTGGCGGAATCGGGTGCGGTGTCCGCCGAAGAGCTGGCACACGCCCGTACGGCAGTGTCTCAGGCGCAGGCGGCGGTTAAGGCGGCTTTGGCGGAAGAATCTTCGGCACGCGCGGCTTTGGGCGGAGGTGTTTCTTTGCGCGAACAGCCGGAGGTTCAGACGGCAATCGGCAGGTTGAAAGATGCGTGGCTGAACCTTCGGCGGACGCAAGTCCGCGCGCCGGCGGACGGTCAGGTGGCGAAGCGTTCGGTGCAGGTCGGGCAGCAGGTGGCGGCAGGCGCGCCGCTGATGGCGGTGGTGCCGCTGTCGGATGTGTGGGTGGATGCCAATTTTAAAGAGACGCAGTTGCGGCATATGAAAATCGGACAGCCTGCCGAGCTGGTGTCCGATTTGTACGGCAAACAAATTGTTTATCGCGGCAGGGTGGCAGGGTTTTCGGCAGGTACGGGCAGCGCGTTTTCGCTGATTCCGGCGCAAAACGCAACGGGCAACTGGATTAAAGTGGTGCAGCGCGTCCCCGTCCGTATCGTGCTGAACCGCGAAGATGTGGACAGGCATCCGTTGCGTATCGGTTTGTCGATGACGGTTAAAGTGGATACTTCCGCCGCAGGCGCGCCTGTTTCAAAAACGCCGGGTGCGGCATTGCCGGAAATGGAAAGTACCGACTGGTCGGAAGTCGATCGGACGGTCGATGAAATCCTCGGGCAATCCGCGCCCTGATGCCGTCTGAAACGGAGGACACAATGGATTATCCACCGCTTAAGGGTGCGGCATTGGCGTGGGTTACGCTGTCTTTGGGGCTTGCCGTATTTATGGAGGTTTTAGATACGACCATCGCCAACGTCGCCGTCCCCGTCATTGCCGGCAACCTCGGTGCGGCAACCACGCAGGGGACGTGGGTCATCACTTCTTTTTCCGTGGCAAACGCCGTTTCCGTGCCGCTGACGGGCTTTTTGGCAAAACGTATCGGCGAGGTCAAATTGTTTACCGCCGCCGCCGCCGGTTTCGTCATCGCATCGTGGCTGTGCGGCATCGCGCCCAACCTTCAGTCGCTGGTTGTTTTCCGCATTTTGCAGGGCTTTATCGCCGGGCCGTTGATTCCCCTGTCGCAAAGCCTGTTAATGGCATCCTATCCGCCCGCAAAACGGATGCTGGCACTGGCATTGTGGGCAATGACCGTCGTTGTCGCCCCTGTCCTCGGGCCGATACTCGGCGGTTGGATTTCCGGAAACTGGCATTGGGGTTGGATTTTCTTCATTAATATCCCCATCGGGATCATATCGGCATGGATTACATGGAAACATTTGAAACACCGCGAAACGGCAACCGTCAGAACGCCGACCGACTATGTCGGGCTGACGCTGATGATGGTCGGTATCGGCGCGTTACAGATGATGCTGGACAGGGGTAAGGAACTTGACTGGTTCGCCTCTGGAGAAATCATTACCTTGGGCGTAGTCGCACTGGTGTGCTTGTCGTATTTTATTGTTTGGGAATTGGGAGAAAAATATCCGATTGTCGATTTATCGCTGTTTAAAGATCGGAATTTTACCGTCGGCGTAATTGCCACCTCGTTGGGTTTCATGGTGTATATGGGGACGCTGACCCTGCTGCCGTTAGTGTTGCAGACCAACTTGGGCTATACCTCCGCGTGGGCAGGGCTTGCTGCCGCGCCCGTCGGCATCCTCCCCGTCTTCCTATCTCCGTTAATCGGCAGGTTCGGCAATAAAATCGATATGCGCCTGCTCGTAACCGCCAGCTTCCTGACCTTTGCCTTCACTTTTTATTGGCGCACTGATTTTTATGCCGACATGGATATCGGCAACGTCATCTGGCCGCAGTTTTGGCAGGGGGTAGGCGTTGCCATGTTCTTCCTGCCGCTGACCACCATCACACTGTCGCACATGAAGGGCGGACAGATTGCCGCCGCCGGCAGCCTGTCGAATTTCCTGCGCGTGCTGATGGGCGGTGTCGGCGTATCCGTCGTCAGCACCCTGTGGGAACGGCGCGAAGCGTTGCACCACACGCGTTTTGCCGAACACATCACGCCCTATTCCGCAACATTGCACGAAACGGCGGCGCATTTGTCCCAACAAGGCATTTCCGACGGTCAAACTCTAGGCATCATCAACAATACCATTACGCAACAGGGCTTCATCATCGGATCGAACGAAATATTCCTCGCCGGCAGCATTTTGTTTATCGTCCTGATTCCCATTGTCTGGCTGGCGAAACCGCCGTTCCACAGCGGCGGCGGTGGACATTGAGGGATTTGAAAACTTGAAATGCCGTCTGAAAATACTGGAAATATGTTCGGACGGCATTTTGAATGCAGAAGCTCCCGAAATCCGCTATAATCGCGCCCCATCTGTTTCGCACCTGCAAACGTTCCGCAGATGCGGCACTCGGGCGGCTTACCCGCGCAAAACATCTGTTTTTCTTTAAAACACTTGAAACGGCATTGTTTTTCGTGGTATAAATCGCGTTTTACTATTTTAGAAGTTTGGAGACTGATTATGGCACGAGTTTGCAAAGTGACCGGTAAACGCCCGATGTCCGGCAACAACGTATCGCACGCCAACAACAAAACCAAACGCCGTTTTTTGCCCAACTTGCAATCACGTCGTTTTTGGGTAGAAAGTGAAAACCGCTGGGTTCGCCTGCGCGTTTCCAACGCTGCATTGCGTACCATCGACAAAGTAGGCATTGATGTCGTATTGGCTGATTTGCGTGCTCGCGGCGAAGCTTAATTTAAACACTATTTAATTAAGGATTACTGCAATGCGCGATAAAATCAAACTGGAATCCGGTGCAGGTACTGGCCACTTCTACACCACTACCAAAAATAAACGCACTATGCCCGGCAAACTGGAAATCAAAAAATTCGATCCGGTTGCCCGCAAACACGTAGTGTACAAAGAAACCAAACTGAAATAATTTCAGTTTGAAAGCAAAGCCTCCGACTGTTCGGAGGCTTTTTTATTTTTATTGTGTTTCCTTTCTGCTTGAAACATCTGCCGTATGCGAATCTGCTGCAAACCGTCTGCCAAGGATATGGAAACCGCAAAACGGTTCATAATACAAAAATGCCGTCTGAAACGTTTCAGACGGCATTTCGGCAGTTTTCAACCGGTCAGTTGTTTGGTAATCAGCTTTTTCAGCGGCGGGAAGTTGTTGCCGGCTCGTAATACCAAACCGCGCAACAGTTTTGCCGGCGCGGTTTCGTTGGTAAACAGTTTCAGCATCATATTGGTGCCGTGATAAAGCGGATGGGCGTGCAGCATATGTTTGCTGCTGTATTTTTCCAACAAGGAAGCCGCGCCGATGTCTTGACCGCGCTGTTCGGCTTCGAGTATCAGTTTTGCCAGAATATCCGCGCTGGAAAGCCCGAGGTTGAAGCCGTGTGCCGTTACGGGGTGCATACCGACAGCCGCATCGCCGATCAGCGCGCTGCGTTTGCCGTAGAAACGTTTGGCAATCATGCCGACAAGGGGGTAATGGTGGATGCTGCTGACCAGTTCCATGTCGCCGAGCCTGCCCTTGAGCTGTTCTTTTACGCTTGCCGCCAATTCTTCGGGCGAAAGGTTTTGAACGCTGTTGATTTTATCGGTATCGACTGTAATGACGGTATTGGTCAGGCGCTTTTCCAGTGGCAGCAGTGCGATGGTGCGTCCGTAATGGAAGCATTCGTAAGCGGTATGTTGGTTGGAAAGGGTATGTTTCATGCGGCAGACGAACATGGTTCGGCTGTAGTCGTGCATATCTGAAGAAATACCGAGTTGTCGGCGGGTTTGTGAGAAACGGCTGTCTGCTGCCAAAAGGAGACGCGCGGTTAGAATGTCTCCATTTTCCAAAAAGACTTGCGCTTCATTATCAGATGTTTTGACTTCTTTAACGGCCGTATCGGTCAGAATGCTGACATTGTCGAGTTGTGATACGATTTCATAGGCGGCGCGGCGGATATTGTGGTTGGAAATCAGATAGCCCAAACAGTCGGCAGGCTCGCCGCGCGCTTCAGTCGGTTGGGGAAAGTGGAGCTGGTAGTCGGAACGTCCGTTCAGCACTTTGGCATCGCGCAAGGGGTAGATTTCGTTTTCGGGAATTTTGTCCCACATACCCAAACGCTGCATGATTTCGCGGGAAAAATGGGTCAGGGCGATTTCGCGTCCGTCATAGGGAGGATTTTGCAGAACAGTCAGTGGGCTGCGTTCGATCAGAGTAACTTTCAAACCGCTGCCGGCAAGTTCGGCTGCAAAACTTAAACCCGCCGGGCCTGCGCCGACGACGAGGATGTCGCTGTGTAAACTCATAAAATATCCTTTGCATAGGCGGATGCCGATGATTTCAGACGGCATTTGTAAGGGTTTGAATGCCGTTTGAACTATCTGTAACAGATAGGCGATTATATCAAAACCCGTTGTTGAAGAAATATGCAGGGGAGGGTGTATGCGGATTTTTACTTTCAGCTTAATGTGTATCAAATCGGGTATGGGGTATGTAAAAAGCCGCATCGTGAAAAGATGCGGCTTCAGGTATCGGTTGAATTATTCTTCAGAACCGGTGTAAGGACGGATGCTGACAGTTTTACGGTTCAGCGCGCCTTTGGTTTTGAATTCGACATAACCGTCAATTTTGGCGAACAAAGTGTGGTCTTTGCCCATACCTACGTTGTCGCCTGCGTGGAATTTGGTACCGCGTTGGCGTACGATGATGGAACCTGCGGGAATCAGCTCGTTGCCGTAGGCTTTAACGCCCAAGCGTTTGGCTTCTGAATCGCGACCGTTGCGGGTGCTGCCGCCTGCTTTTTTACTTGCCATTTGTAATGCTCCTAAGTTTTAAGGTTAGGCGATTGCCACGATTTCGATTTGGGTGAAATTTTGGCGGTGGCCTTGGCGTTTTTGGTAGTGTTTGCGGCGGCGCATTTTGAAGATGCGGACTTTTTCGCCACGACCGTGTGCCACTACTTTAGCCGTTACTTTTGCACCTTCGATAAAGGGTGCGCCAACTTTTACAGATTCGCCGTCAGCAATCATCAAAACTTCGGTCAGTTCGATTTGGCTGTCGAGTTGGGCTGGTATCTGTTCTACTTTCAATTTTTCGCCGACGGAAACTTTATACTGTTTGCCGCCGGTTTTTACGACCGCGTACATACTCAACTCCATAAGGGTTATGGTTAATATCCGCACACCATTGTGCGAAATTGGGCATTGTATTGTTATTTGCCTGTTTTGTCAAAGTTTGCGCGGTTCGGGCAATCATATGCCGTCTGAAAAGATGTACCCTGATGGCTTTGCTGATATAATTGCCCGCTATTTGAATCAGCTTTCAAGCGGTATCTGCCGTTTGACGGAAACGTAAACCTGAGAGTCTGCCATGCTCGAGAATCTGCCCTATTTCCAGCGACATCTGCCTGAAGACCTTGCCAAAGTCAATGAAGTCATCAACCGTGCGGTGCAATCCGATGTCGCACTGATTTCGCAAATCGGTACATATATCATCAGCGCGGGCGGCAAACGCCTGCGTCCGATTATGACGATTTTGGCGGGTAAGGCGGTCGGTTATGATGACGAGAAACTGTATTCGCTGGCAGCGATGGTCGAGTTTATCCACACTTCCACACTCCTGCACGACGATGTCGTCGATGAAAGCGATTTGCGCCGTGGGCGGGCAACGGCAAACAATCTGTTCGGCAATGCGGCGGCAGTGTTGGTTGGCGACTTTTTATATACCCGTGCATTTCAACTGATGGTTGCCTCGGGCAGTATGCGCGTTTTGGAAGTGATGGCGGATGCGACCAACATCATTGCCGAGGGAGAGGTCATGCAGCTGATGAACATCGGCAATACGGACATTACCGAAGAACAATATATCCGAGTCATCCAATATAAAACGGCAAAATTGTTTGAAGCTGCCGCTCAAGTCGGCGCAATTTTGGGCAAAGCTTCCCCCGGGCACGAACAGGCCTTGAAAGACTACGGTATGTACGTCGGTACGGCATTCCAGATTATTGACGATGTGCTGGATTATTCGGGGGAAACCGAAGAAACAGGTAAAAACGTCGGCGACGATTTGGCGGAAGGAAAACCGACCCTGCCTTTGATTTATCTGATGCGTCAGGGTTCCGAACAGGTTGCGAACGATGTGCGTACTGCTTTGGAAAATGCAGATCGCGGCTATTTTGAAAAAATCCGCGATTATGTCGTCCGTTCGGATGCTTTGGCATATTCGATAGGCGAGGCGCGCAAAGCAGTCGATTGTGCCGTTGCCGCGTTGGATGCCCTGTCCGACAGCGAAGTGAAGGATGCTATGATTCAGCTGGCGAAGGAATCTTTGGTCAGGGTGTCGTAACCGATGAATTTCAGTTTTGTTCCCCTGTTTCTGGTTACGCTGATTCTGTTGGGGGTGGTCAGCAACAACAATTCGATTACCGTCTCGGCAACCATATTGCTGCTGATGCAGCAGACGGCATTGGTACAGTTTGTCCCGTTGGTCGAGAAGCACGGGTTGAACCTCGGTATCATTCTTTTGACCATAGGGGTTTTGAGTCCGTTGGTTTCAGGAAAGGCGCAGGTTCCTCCTGTTGCCGAATTTTTGAATTTTAAAATGATATCCGCCGTTTTTATCGGTATTTTCGTGGCTTGGCTGGCGGGATGCGGCGTGCCTTTGATGGGACGGCAGCCGGTATTGGTAACGGGCTTGCTGATCGGTACGGTCATCGGGGTGGCATTTATGGGCGGTATCCCTGTCGGGCCGCTGATTGCGGCCGACATCTTGTCTTTTGTTGCCGGAAAGGTTTAAAATCTCCCTTTTCATTTCGGCTCGCCATAGTTCAACGGATAGAACGTATGCCTCCTAAGCGTAAAATACAGGTTCGATTCCTGTTGGCGAGGTTTGACGGTTTGCATTTGTCTGTTTCCCGTGTTGCGGGAAGTTTCCGATATAAGGCCTTTCAGTGCTGGAGGGCTTTTTTGCCATCTGAAAACTTTTTCTTCCTGCTTGAAAAACCGACCTTTAGGACGGCAGAATCGTGAAATGATTTTCAGGCTTCGTAAAAGATGTTCAGGCTTGGAAATCTGTTGTTTTATGATAAAATCTGTACAGGTATAACAATGAATAAATTTGGGGATAAGGTCGTATGAGCGTAGGTTTGCTGAGGATTCTGGTTCAAAACCAGGTGGTTACTGTTGAGCAGGCCGAGCATTACTACAATGAGTCGCAGGCGGGTAAGGAAGTGTTGCCGATGCTGTTTTCAGACGGTGTCATTTCGCCCAAGTCGCTTGCGGCATTGATTGCGAGGGTGTTCAGTTATTCGATTCTTGATTTGCGTCATTATCCGCGCCACAGGGTGCTGATGGGGGTGTTGACGGAGGAGCAGATGGTGGAGTTCCACTGTGTGCCGGTTTTCCGTCGGGGCGACAAAGTATTTTTTGCGGTTTCCGATCCGACCCAGATGCCGCAAATTCAGAAAACCGTTTCTGCCGCAGGGATTGCGGTTGAGTTGGTCATTGTCGAGGATGACCAGTTGGCGGGTTTGCTCGATTGGGTGGGTTCGCGTTCGACATCGCTGCTTCAGGAGCTTGGGGAGGGGCAAGAGGAAGAGGAAAGCCACACCCTGTATATCGACAACGAGGAGGCAGAAGACGGCCCTGTTCCGAGGTTTATCCATAAAACTTTGTCGGATGCCTTGCGTAGCGGGGCATCCGACATCCATTTCGAGTTTTACGAACACAATGCGCGTATCCGTTTCCGTGTGGACGGGCAGCTCCGCGAGGTGGTTCAGCCGCCCATTGCGGTAAGGGGGCAGCTTGCTTCCCGGATTAAGGTAATGTCGCGTTTGGACATTTCCGAAAAACGGATACCGCAGGACGGTAGGATGCAGCTGACCTTTCAAAAGGGCGGCAAGCCTGTCGATTTCCGTGTCAGCACATTGCCGACGCTGTTTGGCGAAAAGGTCGTGATGCGGATTTTGAATTCCGATGCCGCGTCTTTGAACATCGACCAGCTCGGTTTTGAGCCGTTCCAGAAAAAATTGTTGTTGGAAGCGATTCACCGTCCTTACGGGATGGTGCTGGTAACCGGTCCGACGGGTTCGGGTAAGACGGTGTCGCTCTATACCTGTTTGAATATTTTGAATACGGAGTCGGTAAATATTGCAACGGCGGAAGACCCTGCCGAGATTAACCTGCCGGGCATCAATCAGGTTAACGTCAATGATAAGCAGGGTCTGACTTTTGCCGCTGCTTTGAAGTCTTTCCTGCGTCAGGACCCGGACATCATTATGGTCGGTGAGATTCGTGATTTGGAAACTGCCGATATTGCGATTAAGGCGGCACAAACAGGGCATATGGTGTTTTCCACACTGCACACGAATAATGCGCCGGCGACGTTGTCGCGTATGCTGAATATGGGTGTCGCGCCGTTTAATATTGCCAGTTCGGTCAGCCTGATTATGGCGCAGCGTCTTTTACGCAGGCTGTGTTCGAGCTGCAAACAGGAAGTGGAACGCCCGTCTGCCTCTGCTTTGAAGGAAGTCGGTTTCACCGATGAGGATCTTGCAAAAGATTGGAAACTTTACCGCGCCGTCGGTTGCGACCGTTGCCGGGGGCAGGGTTATAAGGGGCGTGCGGGCGTGTATGAGGTTATGCCCATCAGCGAAGAAATGCAGCGTGTGATTATGAACAACGGTACGGAAGTGGGTATTTTGGACGTTGCCTATAAGGAGGGTATGGTGGATTTGCGCCGGGCCGGTATTTTGAAAATTATGCAGGGCATTACTTCATTGGAAGAGGTAACGGCAAATACCAACGATTAGGTTTGAGAATGAAAATGCCGTCTGAAGCGTGTTTGTTTCAGACGGCATTTGACCTTTCAGGGTGTTTGCCGGGAAGGCGGGGCGGTCAGCGGTATGCCCCGTCGGGTTCGGATATTTCCGGCAAACTTTCCGTTTGACCGGAAACCGTATATTTCCCGTCTGCCCATCCGCCCAAGTCGATCAGTTTGCAGCGTTGCGAACAGAACGGGCGGAATGCGTTTTCCGGTTTCCATACTACTGCCGTTTGACAGGTCGGACATTTGACTTGAAGGCGTGTTTGCCGCGATTCAGCCATTGTGTTTTCCTTGTGTTGGTTTTGAGGCGAAAATCCCTGAATAAAACGCGTGCAGGAGCATTGTTTTCTCACGTAGGCTTTTGAGGCTGCCGTCATTGAGCAGTACATCGTCTGCAAGCAGCAGGCGTTCGGATTCGGATGCCTGATGGCTGATGATGTCCGCCACCTCGCCGCGCGTCAGCCCGCTGCGTGCCATTACCCTGCCGATACGTTTTTCCAAAGGTGCGCTTATGGTCAGGACACGCCGTATCAGGCTGATAAATTGACGCTTCTCCGTCAGCAGCGGAATTTCGACAATGCCGTAAACCGCATCGGTAAAGGTTTCTTGCTGTTTTTTGATTTCTGAGAAAATCAGCGGCAACATCACGGATTCGAGCAAGGCTTTGCGCGATGGGGAGGCAAAGATTTCTTTACGCAATATGTCGCGCCGCAACAAACCCTGTGTGTCGAAAACGGTGTCGCCGAACAGCCGCCTGATTTCCGGCAGGGCGATGCCGTCTGAAGCCGTCAGCGAGTGCGCCGCCGCGTCCGCATCGATGCGCGGCACGCCCAAATCGGCAAAATATTGCGCGGCTGCCGATTTGCCGCTGCCGATTCCGCCGGTCAGTCCGACCCATGCTGTCATCTCACCGGATGGGTCAGCCACCAGTTGACCGCCCGCCATACGGAATCGTTTGCCGTAAAAATTATCCAGCCCGAAACTGTCAGTGCGGGGCCGAAGGCAAAATGCCGCCCCTTGGCGACGCGCATAACGATTGCCGCGACCAAACCGATCAGAGAGGAAACAAAAATCAGCACGGGCAATGCGGATATGCCGAGCCACGCGCCCAATGCGGCAATCAGTTTGAAATCTCCGTTGCCCATACCGGTTTTTCCTGTGAGCAGTTTATACACTGCACATAAGAGCCATAATGAACTATAGCCGGCAACCGCACCTAAAACGGCAGACTGCAAAGGCACGAAGCCGCCGTCCAAATTAAATATCAGCCCCAGCCAGATCAAGGGTAATGTCATCGAGTCGGGCAGGTATTGGGTGTCCGCATCGATAAAGGTCAGGGAAATCAGAAACGCGGTCAGTATCAAACCGCCCAGCGTAATCCAAGACCAGCCGTATTGCCAGGCGACCAGCCCGAACAATACGCCGGTCAGCAGCTCGATTAAGGGATAACGTATGCTGATTTTGGTTTGGCAGGAAGCGCATTTGCCGCGCAGGAGCAGGTAACTGACAATCGGGATGTTCTGCCACGCGCGTATCGGCACACGGCATTTGGGACAGCAGGAATCCGGCTTCATCAGGTTGAAGGTACGGCTTTCATCGTCGGTCAGCGGCAGGTTTAAATGTTCTTTGGCAAATACCGTCCAGCCGCGTTCCATCATAACGGGTACGCGGTAAATGACGACATTCAGGAAGCTGCCGACCAGCAGCCCCAAAACTGCTGCCAAAGGCACGGCAAACGGCGACAATACAGACAAATCAGACATATTTTGTCCTTGATATATTCAAAGCAAAAACAAACCGGCGCAGAACCAATCCGCGCCGGATCTGTGCGGCAAATCAGGCGACCACGTTGCCCAAGTTGAACAGCGGCAGATACATAGCGACCAGAAGCGTACCGATGACCAAGCCCAAAATCACAATAATAATCGGCTCCATCATAGCGGACAGCCTGCCGACCGCATTGTCCACCTCGTCTTCGTAAAATTCGGCGGCTTTGTTGAGCATATCGTCCAAAGAACCCGATTCCTCGCCGATGGAGGACATCTGCAACATCATATTGGGGAACAGTTCCGTCGCACGCATCCCCGAAGTCATAGACAGACCTTGGATGACGCGCGTACGGATTTCCCGGGTGGCTTCTTCATAGATTAAATTGCCCGCCGCGCCGGCAGTGGAGTCCAATACATCGACCAAAGGCACGCCGGCGGCAAACAGCGTTGCCGTCGTCCTGCCCCAGCGGGCAATCGTCCCTTTGCGGACAATGTCTCCGAAAATCGGCATACGCAGCAGTATGGCATCCATACGCCGTTGGATTTTAATCGAACGCGCCTTCAATTTAAGGAAGCCGTATATGGCAAAGCCCAGTGCGATCAGCACCATCCAGCCGTATGAGACGAAAAAGTCGGACATATCCATCACTGTTTGGGTCAGTGGGGGAAGCTCCGCGCCCATATTGGCGTAAACTTCTTTAAAGGCGGGCAGTACGAAAATCATCATCACGAATACCAAACCGATGGCGACGGCGATGACGGATACCGGATAGGTTAGCGCGGTTTTTACCTTTTTGCGGATGGCCTGGGTTTTTTCCTTGTAAATTGCCAATTTGTCCAGCAGGCTTTCCAATACACCGCCCGTTTCGCCCGCCGCAACCAGGTTGCAGTAGAAGCGGTCGAAATATTTCGGGTGGTTTGAGAATGCGCGGCTCAACGAGCTGCCCTGTTCCACTTGGCCTCGGATTTCCATCAGCATTTCCGTCATAGACGGGTTGCCGTGTCCGCGCGCCACGATTTCAAATGCCTGCATCAGCGGCAGGCCCGCTTTAATCATCGTGGAAAGCTGGCGGGTGAAAACGGTAATGTCTTCTTGTGTGATTTTGCGCTTGGAGCTTGTTTTCACACGGGTAATCTGCAACGGGCGGATGCCGCGTTTTGCCAGTTTTTTGCGTGCCTCTTCTTCGGTAAACGCGGATACTTCGCCGTTGACCAGTTTGTCGGAGGCAGAATGCCTGCCTTCAAAGATAAAGCGTTTTTCTTTCTTTGCGAACAAAGAAAATCCCCCATTTTTAGCCATATTCTAGCCCCGTAAAGTAATTGGAATAAAATGTAAGAAACATCGTTAAAAAACAGTATCGGCGTGTTCCCGGTAAGATGAAAACCGCCGACATCCCGCCTGCGGGCGGCAAACGGGACAGAATCGGATGCGATTATACCTTAATTTAGGCGGCTGTCCGGCATTTATGCGTACACAATAAATCTTGCAGGATATTGTTGCGGGTCAAATGCCGGCCGGAGGGTATAGTGAATTAACAAAAACCGGTACGGCGTTGGCCCGCCCCGGCTCAAAGAGGACGATTCCCTAAGGTGATGAAGCACCAAGCGAACCGGTTCCGTACTATCCGTACTGCCTGCGGCCCGCCGCCTTGTCCTGATTTTTGTTAATTCACTATATTTTCGCCATATGGAAATAAGGTGTTATTGGACGCGGCGGGCGGTGTTCCTGAGATTCGCTAAAGTGTCTGCCGTTTGTTAGACTACATTCTGCTATATTTTAATCCGGTTCTGAAAAATCAAGGAAAACAGATGGATGCTTTTACCCGTGCATGGTATGCGCTCGAACGCCATTATCAGGATACGTGCCACATCCTTTTGCGCGACCGCTTTGCTGCCGAACCCGACCGTTTTGAGCGTATGCATGAGCGTTTGGACGGGATGTTGTTCGATTACAGCAAAAACCGTTTTGGCGAAGATACGCTGCAACTGCTCTGCCGTCTTGCGGAGACGGCGGATTTGGAAGGGAAAATGCGTGCTTTGCGGACGGGTGCGAAAGTCAACGGCAGCGAGGGGCGTGCCGCGCTGCATACGGCTTTGCGCCTGCCCGACGGTGCGGATGCCGTTTATGCGGACGGCAGGGACGTGTTGCCCGAAATCCGCCGCGAGTTAAATCGTGCGTTGAAGTTTGCACACAGTTTGGACGACGGTTTATATCAGGGGATAACCGGAAAACGGATTGCGGATTTTGTCCACATCGGCATAGGCGGATCCGACCTCGGGCCGGCAATGTGCGTGCAGGCGCTCGAGCCGTTCAGACGGCAGATTTCCGTCCATTTTGTTTCTAATGCCGACCCTGCCTGCCTGGATGAGGTCTTATGCCGTCTGAACCCCGAAACAACAATGTTTTGCGTTGCCAGCAAGTCCTTTAAAACACCGGAAACCCTGCTCAATGCAGAGGCGGTCAAGGCGTGGTATCGCGGTGCGGGGTTCTCGGAATCCGAAACGGCGCGCCATTTTTGCGCGGTGTCTGCCGATACGGAAGCGGCGCAAAGTTTCGGCATTGCGGCGGAACGCGTGTTTGCGATGTACGACTGGGTGGGCGGACGCTATTCCGTCTGGTCGCCCGTCGGTTTGCCCGTGATGGTTGCGGTTGGCGGGGCGCGTTTCCGCGAACTGCTAGCGGGGGCGCACGCGATGGACAGCCATTTTTTCCACACGCCCCCGCGTCGCAACATTCCCGTTCTGATGGCACTGATTGCCGTGTGGTATAACAATTTCCAGCACGCGGACGGGCAGACCGCCGTTCCGTACAGCCACAACCTGCGCCTGCTGCCGGCGTGGCTGAACCAGCTCGATATGGAGAGTTTGGGCAAAAGCCGCGCTTCAGACGGCAGTCCCGCCGCGTGCAAAACGGGCGGCATCGTGTTCGGCGGTGAAGGGGTCAACTGCCAGCACGCCTATTTCCAACTGCTCCACCAAGGCACGCGCCTGATTCCCTGCGACTTTATCGTCCCGATGACGGCGCAGGGCGCGGAGGACGGACGCAGCCGTTTTACCGTTGCCAACGCCTTTGCCCAAGCGGAAGCCCTGATGAAGGGTAAAACCTTAGACGAAGCACGCGCCGAACTGGCAGATTTGCCCGAAGCGGAACGCGAACGCCTCGCGCCGCACAAAGAGTTCCCCGGCAACCGCCCCAGCAACAGCATCCTGCTCGACCGCCTCACGCCCTACAATCTGGGTATGCTGATGGCGGCTTACGAACACAAAACCTTCGTCCAAGGCGCGATATGGAACGTCAACCCCTTCGATCAGTGGGGGGTTGAGTACGGCAAACAGTTGGCAAAAACCATCATCGGCGAACTGGAAGGCGGCACGTCCGTACACGATGCCTCGACCGAAGGGCTGATGGCGTTTTACCGCGAATGCCGTCTGAAAGGCGGCGGCGCGGCATAAAAGTACCGCCGCCTTTCTGTATTGATTCGGGCGCGGAAAAAGACATATGCCTGCCGCCCGCCCGATTCCGAAACGCCGGCATCCGGCAAGCCTGCGGCGCGGCTGACGGGCGGGCGTTTGTATGGCACAATAGCACGTTTGTTCCAACCGCCATGCCGTCTGAACAATACCGGCAAGCGTCCCGAAATATCTCGAACCAAGGAAACATTATGTCTTTGCAAAACATTATCGAAACCGCCTTTGAAAACCGCGCGGACATCACTCCGACCACCGTTGCCCCCGAAGTCAAAGAAGCCGTGTTGGAAACCATCCGCCAACTCGATTCAGGCAAACTGCGCGTCGCCGAACGCTTGGGCGTGGGCGAGTGGAAAGTCAACGAATGGGCGAAAAAAGCCGTGTTGCTGTCCTTCCGCATCCAAGACAACGAAGTCCTCAACGACGGCGTGAACAAATACTTCGACAAAGTGCCGACCAAATTTGCCGACTGGTCTGAAGACGAGTTCAAAAACGCAGGCTTCCGCGCAGTTCCGGGTGCGGTTGCCCGACGCGGCAGCTTTGTTGCCAAAAACGCCGTGCTGATGCCGTCTTACGTCAACATCGGCGCATACGTCGACGAAGGCGCGATGGTCGATACTTGGGCGACCGTCGGCTCTTGCGCGCAAATCGGCAAAAACGTCCACTTGAGCGGCGGTGTCGGCATCGGCGGCGTACTCGAACCCCTGCAGGCCGCACCCACCATCATTGAAGACAACTGCTTCATCGGCGCGCGTTCCGAAATCGTCGAAGGCGCGATTGTCGAAGAAGGCAGCGTGATTTCGATGGGCGTGTTCATCGGTCAATCCACCAAAATCTTCGACCGCACCACAGGCGAAATCTACCAAGGCCGCGTACCGGCAGGTTCGGTCGTCGTGTCCGGCAGCCTGCCTTCCAAAGACGGCAGCCACAGCCTTTACTGTGCCGTCATCGTCAAACGCGTGGACGCGCAAACCCGCGCCAAAACCAGCGTGAACGAACTCTTGCGCGGCATCTGATGCCTTAAACCGTATTTGAAACGTCCAATGCCGTCTGAAATCCGCTTCGGACGGCATTGCCGTCTGCACGCTGCAACGTGAAAACACAGAAACAGGGACAATTTGCTATAATCAACGGTTTAGAACGAACCGAACACTATTTGAAGGATACAAAATGGGTTTTCTGCAAGGCAAAAAAATTCTGATTACCGGCATGATTTCCGAGCGTTCCATCGCTTACGGCATCGCCAAAGCCTGCCGCGAACAGGGCGCGGAACTGGCGTTTACCTACGTTGTGGACAAACTGGAAGAGCGCGTCCGCAAAATGGCGGCGGAATTAGATTCCGAACTCGTATTCCGCTGCGATGTCGCCAGCGACGACGAAATCAACCAAGTGTTCGCCGACTTAGGCAAACATTGGGATGGCTTGGACGGTTTGGTGCATTCCATCGGCTTCGCGCCGAAAGAAGCCTTGAGCGGCGACTTCCTCGACAGCATCAGCCGCGAAGCGTTCAACACCGCACACGAAATTTCCGCATACAGCCTGCCCGCATTGGCAAAAGCCGCCCGTCCGATGATGCGCGGCAGAAACTCCGCCATCGTCGCCCTTAGCTACTTGGGCGCGGTACGCGCGATTCCGAATTACAACGTGATGGGTATGGCAAAAGCCAGCCTTGAGGCAGGCATCCGCTTTACCGCCGCCTGTCTGGGTAAAGAGGGCATCCGCTGCAACGGCATTTCCGCCGGCCCGATCAAAACGCTCGCCGCCTCCGGCATCGCCGATTTCGGCAAACTCTTGGGACACGTCGCCGCCCACAACCCGCTGCGCCGCAACGTTACCATCGAAGAAGTCGGGAATACTGCCGCCTTCCTGCTGTCCGACCTGTCGTCCGGCATTACCGGCGAAATCACTTATGTTGACGGCGGTTACAGCATCAATGCCTTGAGCACCGAGGGATAATCCGCCGTTTTCAAATCCGTGCGCCGTCCGTGCCGAGTATCGGTTTCGGGCGGCGGTTTGCCGTTTGAAGCGTATTTCCAGGGAAATGCCCGACTTGCGGCAGGCGGGATGGGAAATGCGGACGCTTGTTTTAACCGATTGCCTTTGTACCGACTTGCTGCAGGTGCGGCGGAAACGGTCCGAACGCGAAAATGCCGTCCGAAACGCCAAACGGGTTTCAGACGGCATTTTTTTATTTAAAGCATCAGCACACTTCGACCAGCCAGCCGTATTTGTCTTCCGCCAAACCGTACTGGATGTCGGTAATCGCCTTACGGATGGCATAGCCGCGTTCTTGGTTTTTCACTTCGATTTCTTTGCCGCCGATGACGAAGGAAGTAACGGGCGAGATGACGGCGGCCGTACCGGTCAAAATCGCTTCCGCACCGTTTTCCACAGCAGCTTTCAGTTCGTCAACCGTGAAATTACGTTCGCTGACGGTATAGCCCAAATCTTTGGCGACAGTCAGCACGGAATCGCGGGTAACGCCGTGCAGGAATTCGTCTGTCAACGGTTTGGTAATGATTTCATCGCCGTTAATCAGGATAAAGTTGGATGCGCCGGTTTCCTGAACGTCGCCGTTCGGGCAGAACAGGACTTGATTTGCGCCGTATTCGGCTTTCGCCTTCAGCAACCAGTGCATGGCGGAAGCGTAGTTGCCGCCGCATTTGACGCGGCCCATATGCGGGGCGCAGCGGATGTGTTCGGTTTCCACCAAGATTTTCACGGGCGAGCCGACTTTGAAATAGTCGCCGACGGGGGAAGCCAAAATATACAGCAGGGCGGTTTCGGAAGGAGAACCGGCCTTGCCGATAACGGGATCGGTACCGATTAAGGTCGGGCGCAGGTACAGCGCGGCAGGCGCATCGGGAATTTCGTCGGCGGCACGTTTGACCAGTTCGACCAAAGCATCGAGATAAGCTTGGGTTTCGGGGCGCGGCAGGTGCAAAATGTCCGCACTTTGCCGCATACGCGCGATATTGGCGGTCGGACGGAACAGCACGATTTTACCGTCTGCCTGACGGAAGGCCTTCAAACCTTCAAAGCATTCGCTGCCGTAATGCAGGGCATGCGCGCCGGGTGCAAGGGTAAGGTCTTGGGAAGATTGCCATTCGGTCGGCTGCCATTTGCCTTCGCGGTAGGCGAGGACGGGCATTTGACTGTGAAAAACGCTGCCGAATACGGCGGGTACGGGTCTGCTCATGATGTAAAGCCTTTCTTATTCTGATATGTTTCAATGAACGGTTTGAATTTGAAGGTTGTAAAGATACGCCTGCAAACAGGGTTTTGACAAGTGCGCGGCGGGTTTTTCTGTCGATGCGGTGTCCAATCCGTTATTTTTCAAATGGAAAGGAGCGGTGTATTTGGTAAAATTGTCGGCAATCGCATACTCCGTATGCCGTCCGAACACGCTGCCGCATTCTATCCGAAACCGTGCAAATCGTTTAAACTAACGCAATCTTGGTTCAGAGTGCGAAGCTGTCCGTGCGGCGTTTTTATTTACGGAGCAAACATGAAACTTATCTATACCGTCATCAAAATCATTATCCTGCTGCTCTTCCTGCTGCTTGCCGTCATTAATATGGATGCCGTTACCTTTTCCTATCTTCCGGGGCAGAGTGTCAATCTGCCGCTGATTGTCGTATTGTTCGGCGCGTTTGTCGTCGGCATCGTGTTCGGAATGTTTGCCCTGTTCGGGCGGCTGCTGTCCTTGCGCGGCGAAAACAGCCGCCTGCGTGCGGAAGTGAAGAAAAGTGCGCGCTTGAGCGGACAGAAATTGACTGCACCGCCGATACAAAATGCTGCCGAATCTGCCAAACAGCCTTAAGAAAGCCGATATGGACAACGAATTGTGGATTATCCTGCTGCCGATTATCCTTTTGCCCGTCTTCTTCACGATGGGCTGGTTTGCCGCCCGCGTGGATATGAAAACCGTATTGAAGCAGGCAAAAAGCATCCCTTCGGGATTTTATAAAAGCCTGGACGCTTTGGTCGACCGCAACAGCGGGCGCGCGGCAAGGGAGTTGGCGGAAGTCGTCGACGGCCGGCCGCAATCGTATGATTTGAACCTCACCCTCGGCAAACTTTACCGTCAGCGCGGCGAAAACGACAAAGCCATCAACATACACCGGACAATGCTCGATTCTCCCGATACGGTCGGCGAAAAGCGCGCGCGCGTCCTGTTTGAATTGGCGCAAAACTACCAAAGCGCGGGTTTGGTCGATCGTGCCGAACAGATTTTTTTGGGGCTGCAAGACGGTGAAATGGCGCGTGAAGCCAGACAGCACCTGCTCAATATCTACCAGCAGGACAGGGATTGGGAAAAAGCGGTTGAAACCGCCCAACTTCTTAGTCACGACGAACAGACATATCAGTTTGAGATTGCACAGTTTTATTGCGAACTTGCCCAAGCCGCGCTGTTCAAGTCCAATTTCGATGCCGCGCGTTTCAATGTCGGCAAGGCACTCGAAGCCAACAAAAAATGCACCCGCGCCAACATGATTTTGGGCGACATTGAACACCGACAAGGCAATTTCCCTGCCGCCGTCGAAGCCTATGCCGCCATCGAGCAGCAAAACCATGCATACTTGAGCATGGTCGGCGAGAAGCTTTACGAAGCCTATGCCGCGCAGGGAAAACCTGAAGAAGGCTTGAACCGTCTGACAGGATATATGCAGACGTTTCCCGAACTTGACCTGATCAATGTCGTGTACGAGAAATCCCTGCTGCTTAAGGGCGAGAAAGAAGCCGCGCAAACCGCCGTCGAGCTTGTCCGCCGCAAGCCCGACCTTAACGGCGTGTACCGCCTGCTCGGTTTGAAACTCAGCGATTTGGATCCGGCTTGGAAAGCCGATGCCGACATGATGCGTTCGGTTATCGGACGGCAGCTCCAGCGCAGCGTGATGTACCGTTGCCGCAACTGCCACTTCAAATCCCAAGTCTTTTTCTGGCACTGTCCCGCCTGCAACAAATGGCAGACGTTTACGCCGAATAAAATCGAAGTTTAACCACCACCGAGAGGAACACGAAAAATGCGCTTACTCCATACTATGCTCCGCGTGGGCAATCTCGAAAAATCCCTCGATTTCTACCAAAACGTTTTGGGTATGAAACTGCTCCGCCGAAAAGACTATCCCGAAGGCAGATTTACCCTTGCCTTCGTCGGTTACGGCGACGAAACCGACAGCACGGTTTTGGAACTGACGCACAACTGGGATACGGAACGATACGACTTGGGCAACGCCTACGGACACATCGCGGTTGAAGTGGACGATGCCTACGAAGCCTGCGAACGCGTGAAGCGGCAGGGCGGAAACGTCGTCCGCGAAGCCGGCCTGATGAAACACGGCACAACCGTGATAGCCTTCGTAGAAGACCCCGACGGATGCAAAATCGAGTTCGTTCAAAAGAAAAGCGGCGACGATTCGGTTGCCTATGCGAATACCTGATACCGCCGCCGCCAATGCCGTCTGAAGCCTTTAGGGGTTTCGGACGGCATTTTGTTGCCGACGGCCTGCTGTTTGAGCCTGTGCCGGTTCAAACTTTATCCGTTACACCGATAAGGCAAAAAAAGATGCCGTCTGAAACGGCATCCTTGATCTGCGAAAGGGCAGTTGGGAATCAAATACCCAATTCCTGCGCCAATGCTTGGGCACGTTTGAGTACGTCGCCTTCCGCTTCTTCCAGCAATTTCTGCACTGTCTCGGCAGCGGCATCGCGGTCGCCGATTTCGAGATACATTTCGGCAAGGTCGTATTTCGCTTCGGAAGGCGCGTCAGAACCTACAGATTCCGAAGGGAAACCGGTATCTGCATTATTTGGGATATTTTCTTCCGAGAGGTAGATGCTCCAATCTACCGTTTCCTCCTCGCCGTCTTTCAGGAAGTCGGGCAAAGCGTCTGCCTCAGAGGTGTTGGAATCAGGCGTTTCCAAAGTGATTTCCGCTGCATTTTCCTCAACGGCCGGTGCTTCGGCAGGTTGAAGCAATGCGGACAAATCGTCTGCGGCGGCGTTGAAATCGGGCGTTTCAGGCGCAGTTTCCGCGACGGCACCGGTTTCGTACACTTTCAGGAAATCGTGCAACTCTTCCGGTGTTTGGACTTCGGCAACTGTTTTTTCCAAGATGGTTTCGGGCGAGGAAGCCTTCAGGAAGCCTGCCAGTCCGGAGGGTGCGGCAGGTTTTGCGGAAGCTGTTTCTTCTGTGCCGATATGGTTGTTTGAGAACAGGTTGTTGTAGAAATCGGTATCGACGGTTTCCGGTTTGTTTTCGGCAGTTTGGGCGACAGATTCCGGTTCGGGCGTGTCGATGACGATTTCGACAGGGTTGTACGGGTTGAAGGTCTCAGGCTCGTACACGCTGTCTGTGGATTCGATGGCGTTCCAATCGGCATCCGCGCGTTTTTGGGTTTCTTCATCCTGCGTAAGTGCGCCGGACAAAATGCCGTTTTGCGCGGCTGCCAGGCTGTCGAAATCCAAGTCGATGCGGTTGGAAGGCGTATCGGTTTCGACATCGAACGTTTGTTTTGCCGATAACTCTTCTTCAGATTCCCCACCTAAGGCAAGTGTGTCGTTTACATCGTTTTTCGGAGCGGGTTCGGGCGTTGCCGGAGTTTCGACTTCGGCAAAGGTGATTTTTATGCCGTCGTCTGCCGCGTCGTCAAGGTCAGGCTCTTCTTCAGGGACGGATTCTTCGGTACGGCGCGCGCGTTTGGATTGGGCAAGGCGTAAAAGCAGCAGCAGGGCGATCAATGCCGCGCCTCCGCCGGCAAGCAGCAAGGTGTACGAACCGCCGAACAGACCGTCAAACAGTCCGCTTTCGGTTTCTTCTTCGGCAGAAACCTGTTCGACAGGTTCGGCAACGGGTTCGGCGGCAACTTCACTGGCTGTTTCCGCAACAGGTTCGGAAACGGTGTTACCGGTTTCGTCGGTCGGCGTGTCGATGGCAGAAGCGGCGGCTTCTTGGGGGGCGGATTCGGCAGCGGTTTCCGATGCGGCAGTATTTGCAGCGGGTACAGGTCCGGGTTGGCGTTCTGTCGCCGAAGCCGGAGTTTCGGACACTGCGGGTTTGGGTTCGGGTCGAACGGCCGGTTTTTCCGCTTTTGCTTCGGGCGCGGCAACTTTTGCTTCAGGTTTTTCAACCGGTTTTTCGACAGGTTTCTCTATCGGTTTCTCTACCGTTGCCTGTTTGGACGGTTCAGACGGCATGGATGCAGTTTCGGCTTTGGGTTTCGCCGTTTGCGGTTTGGGTTGTTCCGCTTTGATTTTTTTGGGTGCTGCCGCTTTGATCCTGTTCAGATTCGGAATGTGAAGCACGCTGCCCGCACGCAGTCTGCCGTGTGCGGAAACATTTGGGTTTGCCTTCAGCAGCGCATCGGCAACCTGTTCGAGCGTCAGGTGTTTCGGACGGATGGCGGCGGCAATCTGTTTGAGCGTTTCGCCTTTGCGGACGGTATGGGTTTTGCCGTTATGCGCCGGTTTGACGGCTGAGTTTGCGCTGTCTTTTTTATCGGTTTTGCGGAGGGCTTTGGCGTTTTGATTTTCTTGGGACTCTGCTTTCGGAGCGGTTTTGCGGTGTGTCTTGCCGTCTGAAAGTGCAGATTTGGTTTTGGGCGAGCAGCCGACAGGATCGAGGATGGCGGTGTATTCGCGTACCTGCGCGCCTGCACCGATGCGGAACACCAAGACGGGATCGCGGACTGCCTGTGCGGAAGAAACGGCAATGACGGCTTTATCGTCCAACTTGTGGACTTTGGCGGTCAGGCCTTTTTCGGAAACGGTAACGCTGCCGCCGCCTAGCAGGGCTTTGGCTTCTTCGCCGGTTACGGTAATGCTGCCGGAAAAGGGTTCGTCAAGGTTGGACCGGATATTCAGTCCGCCCAGTCGCGCATGTGCCTGAAAGGATGCGGCAACTGCGATGGAGGCGGCAATCAGTTTGATTTGTCTGTTGTTTTTGCAAGATGTATCCCCTGTGGGTTGGCGGCTGAATACGGTTTGACCGCGTACAGTCTGTAAATTTCGTCATCAGGCATAGGCAATACGGACGATAGGGTGCGGATAGGCAGAGGTTCCGGCCGAAGCTGTATTTTAAAGCCAATTTTATAAATTATGACATATTTCCATCTTTTTTCAAAAACATCTGTGCATATTTGCATTAATCAAAACAAAATTTGTTGGTTTTGCAGGTGCAAAGATAGGGTTCTGCCTGTATGATTAGCGTTTATTTGATTTGCTTTCTCATTTGGATATGAAATTTGTCAGCGACCTTTTGTCCGTCATCTTGTTTTTTGCTACTTATACCGTTACCAAAAATATGATTGCCGCTGCGGCGGTTGCCTTGGTTGCAGGCGTGGTTCAGGCGGCTTTCCTGTATTGGAAGCATAAAAGGCTGGATACGATGCAGTGGGTCGGACTGGTGCTGATTGTCGTATTCGGCGGCGCAACCATTGTTTTGGGCGACAGCCGCTTCATTATGTGGAAGCCGACAGTATTGTTCTGGTGCGGGGCGTTATTCCTGCTGGGCAGCCACCTTGCGGGTAAAAACGGCTTGAAAGCGAGTATCGGCAGGGAGATTCAGCTTCCGGATGCCGTATGGGGAAAATTGACATATATGTGGGTCGGTTTTCTGATTTTTATGGGTATTGCCAACTGGTTTGTGTTTACTAGGTTTGAAGCGCAATGGGTTAACTATAAGATGTTCGGTTCGACTGCGCTGATGCTTTTTTTCTTTATTATTCAGGGTATTTATCTGAGTACCTATCTGAAAAAGGAGGATTGACTGTGGAATATTTTATGTTGCTGGCAACAGACGGGGAGGATGTGCATGAAGCGCGTATGGCGGCACGTCCCGAACACTTTAAACGGCTGGAAACGCTGAAATCGGAAGGCCGTCTGCTGACGGCAGGCCCAAACCTGCTGCCGGACAATCCCGAACGTGTTTCGGGCAGCTTGATTGTGGCACAGTTCGAGTCTTTGGATGCGGCGCAGGCTTGGGCTGAAGACGATCCCTATGTTCATGCCGGCGTGTACAGCGAAGTGCTGATCAAGCCGTTTAAAGCGGTGTTCAAATAATGCCGGCTGTCGATTTGATCCGCGAACGCCTGCAGACGCTCGATCCTCTGGTGTTGGAAATCGGCGATGAGAGCCATCTGCACAAAGGACACGCGGGCAATACCGGCGGCGGACATTATGCCGTTTTGGTCGTCAGCGGCCGTTTTGAAGGTTTAAGCCGTCTGAACCGTCAGAAAACGGTCAAATCGCTGCTCAAAGATTTATTTTCAGGCGGCATGATTCACGCGCTCGGCATCCGGGCGGCTACCCCTGACGAGTATTTCCATACGGCGGACTGAATGAAGTCTGCCTGAATATTTCAATTTAAAATTTAAAGAGAGAAGATTATGAAAGCAAAAATCCTGACTTCCGTTGCGCTGCTTGCCTGTTCCGGCAGCCTGTTTGCCCAAACGCTGGCAACCGTTAACGGTCAGAAAATCGACAGTTCCGTCATCGATGCGCAGGTTGCCGCATTCCGTGCGGAAAACAGCCGTGCCGAAGACACGCCGCAACTGCGCCAATCCCTGCTGGAAAACGAAGTGGTCAACACCGTGGTCGCACAGGAAGTGAAACGCCTGAAACTCGACCGGTCGGCAGAGTTTAAAGATGCGCTTGCCAAATTGCGTGCCGAAGCGAAAAAGTCGGGCGACGACAAGAAACCGTCCTTCAAAACCGTTTGGCAGGCGGTAAAATATGGCTTGAACGGCGAGGCATACGCACTGCATATCGCCAAAACCCAACCGGTTTCCGAGCAGGAAGTAAAAGCCGTTTACGACAATATCAGCGGTTTTTATAAAGGCACGCAGGAAGTCCAGTTGGGCGAAATCCTGACCGACAAGGAAGAAAATGCGAAAAAAGCGGTTGCCGATTTGAAGGCGAAAAAAGGTTTTGATGCCGTTTTGAAACAATACTCGCTCAACGACCGCACCAAACGGACCGGCGCGCCGGACGGATATGTGCCGCTGAAAGATTTGGAACAGGGTGTTCCGCCGCTTTATCAGGCAATTAAGGACTTGAAAAAAGGCGAATTTACGGCAACGCCGCTGAAAAACGGCGATTTCTACGGCGTTTATTATGTCAACGACAGCCGCGAGGTGAAAGTGCCTTCTTTTGACGAAATGAAAGGACAGATTGCCGGCAACCTTCAGGCGGAACGGATTGACCGTGCCGTCGGTGCGCTGTTGGGTAAGGCAAACATCAAACCTGCAAAATAATCTGAAAACGGGATACGGCGGCAAGACGTTCATACAGGCGTTTTGCCGCCGCGCAGGACAGGGAATACCATGAAACAGAAAAAGACCGCTGCCGCAGTTATTGCTGCAATGTTGGCAGGTTTTGCGGCAGCCAAAGCACCCGAAATCGACCCGGCTTTGGTGGATACGCTGGTGGCGCAGATCATGCAGCAGGCAGACCGGCATGCGGAGCAGTCCCAAAGACCGGACGGGCAGGCAATCCGAAACGATGCCGTCCGCCGGCTGCAAACTTTGGAAGTTTTGAAAAACAGGGCATTGAAGGAAGGTTTGGATAAGGATAAGGATGTCCAAAACCGCTTTAAAATCGCCGAAGCGTCTTTTTATGCCGAGGAGTACGTCCGTTTTCTGGAACGTTCGGAAACGGTTTCCGAAAGCGCACTGCGTCAGTTTTATGAGCGGCAAATCCGCATGATCAAATTGCAGCAGGTCAGCTTCGCAACCGAAGAGGAGGCGCGTCAGGCGCAGCAGCTCCTGCTCAAAGGGCTGTCTTTTGAAGGGCTGATGAAGCGTTATCCGAACGACGAGCAGGCGTTCGACGGTTTCATTATGGCGCAGCAGCTTCCCGAGCCGCTGGCTTCGCAGTTTGCCGGTATGAACCGTGGCGACGTTACCCGCAATCCGGTCAAATTGGGCGAACGCTATTACCTGTTCAAACTCGGCGCGGTCGGGAAAAACCCCGACGCGCAGCCTTTCGAGTTGGTCAGAAACCAGTTGGAACAAGGTTTGAGGCAGGAAAAAGCCCGCTTGAAAATCGATGCCCTTTTGGAAGAAAACGGTGTCAAACCGTAATGGCATTTCCGATACCGATGCCGTCTGAAGCCTTTTCAGACGGCATTGCACGTTCAGGTAAGGAGGACGGCTTATGCGTGCGGTCATACAGAAAACGGTAGGTGCAAAGGTGGATGTCGTGTCCGAAGCCGGCACGGAAACCTGCGGCAAAATCGACGGCGGGTTTGTCGTGTTACTCGGTGTAACGCATAGCGACACAGAAAAAGATGCACGCTATATCGCCGACAAAATCGCACATTTGCGCGTGTTTGAAGACGAAGCGGGCAAGCTGAACCTGTCTTTGAAAGATGTCGGCGGCGCGGTGCTGCTGGTGTCGCAGTTTACGCTTTATGCCGACGCGGCAAGCGGGCGGCGGCCTTCGTTTTCCCAAGCCGCGCCGGCAGAACAGGCGCAACGGCTTTACCTGCGAACGGCGGAGCTGTTACGCGGACACGGGATTCATGTCGAAACAGGGCGTTTCCGCACGCATATGCAGGTGTCGCTCTGCAACGACGGGCCGGTAACCATACTGCTGGACTCTTTCATGACGCGGATTTCCCCAAAAATGAAGGTTGTTCCGGATTGAAATTGAGTCCGCAATGATGAAATATCGACAATGAACGACAATACACACACCCTTCCCCCGCGCCGCCTTTCCGTCGCCCCTATGCAGGGTCATGTAATATTTAATTAAATTAATATATAAATCAAATATTTGAATTATATTTATAAAAAAGGTGCAAATAAGGTGCAAATAAAATTAGTTTTTCCCAATGGGTTAAAGAAAAAATCCGAAAAGAGTTCTTAAAATAGCCCGACCGCCGCCAAGCCGCAAACTTGGCGGTTTTTTTGTTGCCCTATGATTTTAAATCGAGTAAAATGTATCTACGATTATTTTCAACAAGGGGGAAGAATGAACCCAACCAAACAATCCAAAAAAAGCTACGAATCTAAGCGCGTTTTAAAGCACGTTTCATTTAACACTGAAAAAGAAGCTAATTTATTGGAATTTTCCAATAATTTAGACTTCTCCAAATGGGTAAAAGAAAAGCTGAAACATGAACTTGAATTAGAAAAACTGAAAAAATAATAGAAATGGCTTGCATGAATCGTAGATACAAATTATAATTTCAACACTTGCTGATTGCAGGTAAAAAAGAAGCCCAAACCAAGCTGTAACTTGATTTGGGCAGGTGGAAAGCAGAGCGGCAACTCTCTTTCCGCGTCTATCTACCATGAAATAGAAAGGTCATTCTACCATGAATACTGTCCAAGTTTTAAACTTTCAACAAAGCTCCGTCCGTGCTTCCCCCCAAAATATTGACGCAATAGCGGAATAATAGTAAAGTTCGGTTCACAGGTTTGGTCGCCTGTTTCTTTCGTGGTTATTGCCGCGCTTGCGGCTTTTGTTTTGATAAGAGTTCCCTGAAGGGTGTATGTTAAACATACACCCTTGCTGAAAAAGCCAACGGGCGGACTTTCGGGACATCTCCGGATGTGCTGTTTCCACGAGCAGTCGACCAACCTGAAACGTCCGCCTACCTCTTCTTGGTCGAAGAGAGGCTTTCAAACTTTCGTGGAGCTTAAAATGCAAAACACCATTTCTGTATTTTCTTTCAAATCTCAAAATGTCCGTACTCAAATCTTGGGGGCTGAACCTTGGTTTTGCCTTGGCGATGTTGCGGAAATTCTTCAAATTCAAAATGCCCGTCAGTTGCCATTAAAAGACCAGGGCATTCAAAAATCCAGCGTTGCAACAAAAAAAGGCAACCAAGAATTACTTTTCATCAACGAGCCGAATCTCTACCGAGTCATCTTCCGTTCACGCAAAGCCGAAGCCGTCAAATTCCAAGACTGGATATTTGAAGAGGTTATCCCTCAAATCCGCAAAACAGGCGGCTACCAAATTACTCCCAAAACCACCGCCGACGACCGTACCGGATTGCGCCGGGCGGTTGCCGCGCTTGTCGGGCGCAAACGCATAGGCTACTCCTCCGCGTACAGTATGATACACCAACGCTTCAACGTCGAAGCCGTCGAAGGCATCCCCGCCGACAAACTGCCCGAAGCCGTCGCCTACGTCCACGCATTGACACTGCACACGGGTTTGGCCGGCGAAGTCCCCGACCGCGAACCGTTGCCCGCGCCGCAACCCGCCCTGCCCATCGACGGCAACTCTTTAGCCGACATTGCCGCTATGGTTTATTACGGCACACGGATGATTGAATCGGGCAAAGACGTTTCCGCACCGCTCAAACAGCTTGGCAACAGACAGGCGGTTACGATGCTGACGGTCTGGCACGAAACCCGTTCAATCCTGAAAAGATCCGCCGCGGCCCTCGAAGTGTTGCGGGGATATGCGGACAAAGACGCCTCCGGCCGCATAGCCGCATGTCTTGAAGGCATTTACGGCAAGGCTGCGGCAAGGTAAACGGAAAATGCCGTCTGAACCTTCGGACGGCATTTTTATTGAAGGGATGATTGGGGATTTGTAGGCGTTTGCAGATACGACAAGGGGCGCATTCCGCGCCCCGTCACACGCACGGACGGCTTGTCATCGCCTGTCGCCCGTGCGCGGCTGCCCATATTTCGGAACAGTCTTGCAAGCCCCTTTAAGGGAACGGTTTTATTCTAGTACAGTTTGAATGCCTTGGCAACGGCTGTTTTAACCGCCTGAAAATCCTCTTCACTGATTATTGGGATGCAACGGTCGCGCCCTTTGGGTTTGTATCGGTCTAATCGTGCCAATCCGACTGTTGCCGTCATATCGCATTTTGCCCGACATTGGATGTGCGGCTTGTCCGGTAAGGGGTTTTCACTCATTTTGTGGTGGCAGTCCGCCAAAGGGACAGGCTCTGTGCCGCTTAAGGGTACGACCGTTACCGGTTTGCCGTTGTGCCTGTTTCGCGCTATGACGACGACAGGGCGTTTCTTGACCATTTCCGGTTCTTCATAACCGCGAAAGTCGCACATGATAACTGAACGTTCCCTTGGTTGGAATTTTAAAGGCATTAGCCGCTCCTGACGATGACAGGCGGCTATTATAGCAGTTCTTACACAAAAAACCGCTTTGTGTAAGGCGGTTGCAAAAAAAAGCCTTCCAATAAAAATGCCGCCTGAACCTTTCAGAGTGCGAAGCCTGCCCATAGGGTACGGCATTTTCATTTCCGCCCATTATTGGTGCGCTTAATAATTTTGTATAACGCCCCCTTCGCGCAAACAAAACGGCAAAAATTTGCCGCGT
>NZ_QNRU01000016.1 GCF_003315235.1 Neisseria gonorrhoeae
TGGGCGAATATTAAGCGGTATCTGCGAACCGTTTTGTCTGATTACGCCCGATTTGACGATGCACTACTGTCCTATTTTGATTTTAATTGACTATACTTTCACGATGCTTTCACACAGATAATCGATGTTGTCGTCGGTAATGCCGGCGACGTTGATGCGGCCGGAACGGACGGCATAAATGGCAAACTCGTTTTTCAAACGGTCAACTTGTTCGGGAGTCAAGCCGCTGAAAGAGAACATACCGTTTTGTTCAATAATAAAATCAAAGTCTTGGGTTGAACCTTTGGCCTTGAGCAACTCGACAAATTTTTGGCGCATGGCTTTGATGCGGCCGCGCATTTCATCGAGTTCGGCAATCCATTGTGCTTTCAAATCATCATTTTTCAACACCAGTGCAATGGTGTTCGCACCATGTGAAGCCGGGTTGGAATACAAGGTACGGATGATGGTTTTGACTTGGCTGTGGGCGCGGGCTGCTGTTTCTTCATCTTCGGCCACCAAAGTGAATGCACCGACACGCTCGTTGTACATGCCGAAGTTTTTGGAATAAGAGCTGGCAATCAGCAATTCTGTATTGTGTTTCAAGAACACGCGCAAGCCATAGGCATCTTCTTCCAAACCGTTGCCGAAGCCTTGGTAGGCAAAGTCAAACAATGGCAGCCAGCCTTTTTCGGCAGAAAGTTTTGCCAGAGTTTCCCATTGTTCGGGCGTAGGGTCGATACCGGTAGGGTTGTGGCAGCAGCCGTGCAGCAGGACGATGTCGCCTTTTTGCGCTTGGTTCAAATCTTCAATCATGCCGTCCCAATCCAAGCAGTGTTTGGCGGCATCATAGTAGCGATAAGGTTTGTCTTGGATACCGACCGCTTTGGCAATGGCGTTGTGGTTTGGCCAGGTCGGATTGGAAATCCAGATGGTTTGCGCGTTCAACTGACGTTTGGCAAATTCGGCCGCAATACGCAATGCGCCTGTACCGCCAAGGCTTTGCGCTGTTTTGGCGCGGCGGCTGGCGATGATTTCGTGGTCTTTGCCGAACAGCAGGATTTGGGTTTGCTCGTTGTAGTCGGCAACGCCGTCGATGGTCAGGTAATTTTTGGTGGTTTCGCTTTCCAATAGGCGTTTTTCAGCCTCTTTGACGGCTTTGACAATGGGTGTCGCGCCGGATGCGTCTTTGTACACGCCGATGCCGAGGTTGACTTTTTCGGGGCGGGTTTCGGCTTTGAACGCTTCGCCCAAACCGAGAATCGGATCGGCGGGGGCGGCTTCGATGTGCTTGAAGAACATAGCTTGCTCCTTGATGGGGACGGAAGATAATTCGGGTTTGCCGATTTTACGCTGTTTTACACGGGCTGGAAACAGACGCAATCACGCCTGCCCGATATGGGCGAATGCCGCCCGGTTTGACAGGATGTGTTCTGCAAGCAGGGGCAGGTCTTGTTCGGCGGCTTCGTAGTATGCGCCGTCCCATTCTTCAAAGTCGGGGAACTGTTTGCGCAGGGATTCGATGTCTGCGCCTCCGTCGGCGAGCGTTTCGATGGTTTCGCCGTGTTGTTCGTAGAGGGCTTTGGCTTTGTCCAAGACTTTCGGCACGGCTTTGATTTTCCAGCGGCGCAGGCTGTCGGCAAGCGGGTTGCGGAAAATGTATTCGCCGTAGCCGGAGGCGATAAGCTGTACGAAGCCGCCTTCTTCGACTTGGCTGTCGAGGTAGCAGAATGCGGTCAGCGTGTGCTGGTCGTCGGACAGGCAGGAGAGGGATTCGTCGCCGGTTTGGGCGGTGTGTTCGAGGTAGGCGGAAACGAGGGTATAGAGCAGAACGGATGGTTCTTGTTGGCGGATGTCTTCAGGAAGGGTAAGCGCAGTCATGGTATGCCGTCTGAAAAGTGGGGATTATAGCGGATTGCGGCTTTGCGCCGAAAATATCCTTTAGCCTGCCGATGGCGTAAAATGGGCGCACGCCAACCACGCAAAGGAAAATCAAATGGACAATCTGAATCCGCAGGAAATTTCCGTGTTGCCGGAAAATCTGCCGCTGTATTGCTCGGGACCGGACAACGAGCAGTGGAACGGGCATCCGAGGGTGTTTTTACCTTTGGGCGAAGGAGAATCGGGCAGCGTTGCCTGCCCGTATTGCGGCACGCGCTACCGCCTTGACGGCAAGATGCCGCATCATTACTACGCCTGAATGCAAACGGCGATAAAAATGCCGTCTGAAGCCTTTTCCGGTTTCAGACGGCATTTGTTTGGCGGGGCGGGCTGTTCCGGCACGGGTATTCTGCCCGACGCGCCGCCCGGACGAGCGGCGGTTTCCGTTCCCCGCGTGCTGCCGCTATGGATGGCGGCGTTTCGCCTAGAGGAAGAAAATCATTGCCGCGACGACGGCAATCACGCCGTAAATCGCCATCGGGATAACGGTTTTCTTGATAATCGCACCTTCGGAATTTTTCACGTCCAATACGGTACATACGGCGATGATGTTGTTGAGGCACACCATATTGCCCATCGCGCCGCCGACGGACTGCAACGCCAGAATCAGGGTCACGGACAGGCCGGTATCAAGGGCGATTTGCTGCTGAATCGGGCCGAAGGTCAGGTTGGACACGGTGTTGGAGCCGGAGAAGAACGCACCGATCGCGCCCAGATACGGCGAAAAATAAACCCAGTGTTCGCCCGCCATTGCGGCAAATTCCTTACCGATGATTTTCACCATCGAATTGTCGCCGCCGACCAGCATCAGCTGAACCATAATCAGCGCACCCATCAGGGCAAGCAGCGGTTTTTTGGTTTGATTGAAGGTTACGGCATAAATCGTCCAGGCATCTTTGAATTTGGTTTTATACAGCAGGATGCAAATCCAAACGGTCAGCACGAACGGAATCCAAGCCGGGACGTACAGCGTTTGGTAAGACGCGCTGACATCTTGTCCGAAAATATTGCCGAAGGTAATCGTCAGGGAGTCGCTGACGGTAATTTTGGACAAATCAAACGGCAGTTGGAAGCTGAACCATTCTTCTTTGCTGGTCAAAATGCCTTTGATTCCGAGCTGTTTGATGCGGGTAACCACCAGCATGCCGATCAGCATACCCAAAGGGGCGAGTGCTTTGGCGACTTGGGCGAACGGCACTTTTTCGGCATTCGGGTCTTTGGCGTGGTCTTTGCTCAAGCCCCAGCCTTGGTTGGCGGCGAATACGGACACCATCAGGCCGATTGCGCCGGCGACGAGCGACGGGAATTCTTCGTTGACCATCGCCAATGCGGCATAAGGAATGGTGCAGGAGAAGACGGCAATGGCGACGAAGCCCAAGTTTTTGCGGATTTCAGACCAAGGCACGATGAAGCCCAAACCGATGACAGGGATGACGAAACCTGCGAAGAAGTGCATCACGCCGGTCTGCCTGCCGATGGCGAGGATGTCTTCGGCACTCAGGTTCAGCGGTGCGAAACCGAACCAGGTCGGCGTACCGACCGCGCCGAACGATACCGGCACGGAATTCATCACCAAAGTGAAAATCGCCACTTTCAACGGATTGAAGCCCAAGCTCATCAGAATCGGCGCGGCAATCGCGGCAGGCGTGCCGAAGCCGGATGCGCCTTCAATCATAAAGGCAAAAGCCCAGCCGATAATCATCAGTTGCGCTACGGGGTTCGGGCTGATGGTCGCCAGCCATTTGCGGATGACATCGATGCAGCCCGTGGTTTCCATCATACGGTTGAACATAATCGCGCCGAAAATCACGGTAATCGGCGTGAGCGTTTTGACGAGGCCGGAAGCGGCGGTGGCGTTGAGCAGCATTCCCGCATCGCCGAAGTAGAAAAGTTTGATGGCGTAAATCAGCACTGCGGTAATCGGCAGTGCGACGTAGGAAGGCATACTGTTTTTTTTCACCATCAGCCAAATCAGCAGGACGATGGGGAATATGCTGAGGAAAAGTGCCATAACGAATCCTTTTTAGGCATTTGCATCATAAGGCGCGTCGAGGTTTGGAAAGACGTTCAAATCCCGCACACCCGATATTTTGGTTAAAAGATAAATTGGTAAGACCAATTATTATGCGTTTGCACACTTTACGTAATCTTATGTAATCGGTCAAGCATTTTATCGATAATGGCTATTAATGCGGGTTAAGGATGGTGATGATGCGGCGGAGGGAGTGTGGGAAAGGGGCGTGTAGAAAAAGCCGCCCGAAAGGCTTCAGACGGCATTTTCAGCATTCTTCCGGCGGCACGAATACCGCGCCGTCCCCGTCCACGCGGAGGATTGAAGCATAGTCGTTATGCCAGTCGCCCAAAACGATGCGGGTAAAGCCGTTTTCGTGATGGATATGCTCGCGGTGGGTGTGTCCGTGTATCAGCCTTTCCGCGTTAAAGGCGCGAACCTGCCGCGCGGTAAAGGCGGCATTGACATCCATAATATCGGCGGGCTTGACCTGTTTTTCCATTTTGCTGACACGCCTGATTTTGGCGGCAAGGCGCGTGCGCCACTTCAGGGGCAGCATCAGGAACAGTTTTTGCAGCCGCCTGCAATGCACGATGCGGCGGAAACGCAGGTATGCCTTGTCGTCGGTGCACAATGTGTCGCCGTGGCAAATCAGGGTGTTGCTGCCGAACAAGTCCAAAACCGAGTAATCCGGCAGCAGCGTCATACCCGCCTGCCGGCAAAAATCCCGACCGATTAGGAAATCGCGGTTGCCCCTGACAAAGAACACGGCAACGCCTTTGTCGGACAATTTCCTGATTTCCCGCGCAACCGAAGTATTCAACTCGGAAACTTCGTCATCGCCCACCCAAAAATCAAACAAATCGCCCAAAATATAAACCGCCCGCGCCTGCCCGGCGGCGGCAGAACGTAAAAAACGCAGCAGCAGTTCGGTCAGTTCGGGGTGCTTTTCGCTCAAATGCAGGTCGGAAATGAAATAGGAGGGTCGCATAGGCAGGTTTCCAAATCGGGCGGATGTCGTGGCGGATTATAACGCGCCCGGCGGCGGGGCAATACGGCAAATGCCGCGCCAAGCATCGGGCATTGGCGGAACCGGGGTTCGGGCGCGTTAAAAATGCCGTCTGAAGGCTTCAGACGGCATCGCGCGGGTGCGGCATCGGAAAAAGGCAGAGCCGCCGTCCCGCCTTACGTTTATTGCTTCAATGTTTTTTCAATTCGGACAACGCGCGGCGCAACTGTTGCAGCTCGTTTTCCATTTCGGCCTGTTTGTGCAGTTTGCGGTCGGTTTCTGCCTGCCGGGCGCGCAACGCCGCCACTTCCTGCCGCAATTGCAAAACTTTTGCAGGATGCGCCGCGTTTTGTGCGGCAACCGCAGGTGTCGGTTTGCCGCCGAATTTCCAAGAAACCCCCGCGCCGAAAGCCCGGTCCGGTCCGGCAAAACTGCCCGCCACATTAAGCAACACATTTTCAGCGGGCTTAAACACCGCCCCCATTGCCACCGCTTGGGCATTTTTATAGCTTCCAAAGCCCAAAGAAAAGGCGAATTTGTCGTTTTTGCCTAATTGTGCAGGTTTTAACGAAGCCAACGCCGCAGCACTTGCGCCGACGCGGTTTGTACGTTTGCTTAAGCGGTTCAACTGGCGGACATTTACTGCATCATAAATCTTCCGTGCCATCGGCGACATTAACGATTTTCCGTTTCAATGTATCGGAACCCACTGATACGGTATTTTCTTCATTCGCCACAGATTCTGCACCTAAAGCAACAGAACCATAAGCATTTGCCCGAGTTTCATAACCTAATGCCAAACTTTCTTCTGCCAAAGCCCTGCTGTGACTGCCAAAAGTAGCACTGCGGTAGCCCGTTGATTGGCTGCTGTCGCCGACTGCCAAGCTTTCAATAGCTGTGGCTGTAGAAAACGCTCCAAATGAACTGGCAAAAAGATTATGTGAAGAAGATCTAAACCCTAGTGCCATCGCACCGTAAGTTTGACCGTATCTTGAGAGAATATCTTTTTCCGACTCAGTCCTTACGGTTATCTTTGTTACATTGCCGTCTGCATCGACATAAAGACCTTTATTATCGTTTCCCACAATATGATTTATTGTGCCTTTTTCCAATTGCTTGATCTTGGCGGCAGAACCAATCGCTATTGCACCATAGCCATCACTAGATGCCAGATAGCCTTCTGCTATACTAAATTTTTTCGATGCTTCAGAATTTCCCCCTAAAGCCAATGCCCCGGGTGCATTTGCTTCGGCAGATGTGCCGATTGAGGTTGCTAAGTTTGGTATTATCCCCCTGAGCTTTTGCCTCAACCCCAATGGCGATACTGAACTTATCTGCGTAAACTTTACCGCCTGATAACGAATAGTTTATTTCTTGAGGTGCAGCCGCAAAAGATCGAACAGGATAAAAAGAAGTGGAAATTAAGTAGAGCGATTAAAGAAAGGCGGGTTAGACTATTTTGCTTGCTTGCTTGCTTGCTTGCTTGCTTGCTTGCTTGCTTGCTTGCTTGCTTGCTTGACTGTTTTTGTTTTCATGGAATCCTCCTCCGTATATTTGTCAGGAAAGTGTGGGAAACGCAAAGATTTTAATACGGATGGCCGGGATGTGCAAAATCCTGCCGCACCGGGGCGGGATGCGGTAAGGTTTTGCCGGCAAGATATGGGGTGGTGCGGCGGGATTTCCGTTAAAATACGCTTCTTTTTTATTTTTTCCGACCATTATGCGCCTGACCCACATCAAACTCTCCGGCTTCAAATCTTTTACCGACCCGACCACGATTCATGTTCCGGGGCAGCTTGTCGCGGTTATCGGGCCGAACGGCTGCGGCAAGTCGAATGTGATTGACGCGGTGCGCTGGGTGTTGGGCGAGGCTTCGGCGAAGCAGCTTCGCGGCGAGAGTATGCAGGACGTGATTTTTAACGGTGCGGCGACGCGCCGTCCTGCGCCGAGGGCTTCGGTGGAGCTGGTATTTGACAACAGCGACCACAGTTTGCAGGGCGCGTGGGGGCAGTATGCCGAGGTGAGCATCAAGCGGCAGCTGACGCGTCAGGGGGAATCGACTTATTTCATCAACAATCAGACCGTGCGCCGCCGCGATATTACCGATTTGTTCTTGGGTACGGGCGTGGGCGCGCGCGGTTATGCCGTCATTGAGCAGGGGATGATTTCGCGCATCATCGAAGCGCGGCCGGAGGAGTTGCGCGCCTATATCGAGGAGGCGGCGGGCGTGTCCAAATATAAGGAACGCCGCAAGGAGACGGAAGGCCGTCTGAAAGACACGCGCGAGCATTTGCAGCGTTTGGGCGATTTGCAGAACGAGTTGGCGCGTCAGGTGGAAAAGCTGGAAAAACAGGCGGAAACCGCCGAACGCTACAAATCCCTGACCGCGCAGTTGAATCAACAACAGGATTTGCTCGATTACGCCCAATGGCAGCAATCGCTTGCCGCCGCCGACAAGGCGACCGCGCAGCATCAATCTTTGCAGGCGCAGCAGGATGAAACCGCCGCACAGGTTCAGGCGTTAAATAACGAAGTACACGCCTTGCAGACTGCCGAACAGTCGCAGCAGCAGGCAGTACACGAATTGAGCAACAAACGCGGCGTGTTGCGCGAGCAGATTGCCCGTTTGGAAGAACAAATCCGCCACCGGCAAAACCTGCACCAACGCATCGAACGCGACAAGCAGGCGGCGCAGGCGCAGTTGCAACGCATCCGGCAGGAGCAGCAGCAAATCCGCGTGCAGCTTGAAGAAAACGAGTTGCAGGCCGAAGAAAAGCAAACCGAATTGGCGGAATGGGCGATGCAGGTTGCCGAACACGAAGAGCGTCTGCCCGAATTGGAAGAAGTCCAAGCCACGCTCAACGCTGCCTTCCAAACCCAGCAGGACGAGGCAAACCGCATCCGCCGCGAACTGGCGTTGAAGCAGCAGCAGCTTGCCCATGCCGAACAAACCGTTGCCAAGCACGAAGAGCGCAAAGGTCGTCTGAAGCAGGAAAACCAAGCCCTGAACCTGCCCGACGAGGCCGAAACCGCCGCCGCTCAGGAAGCCGCCGCCTTGTTGCAAAGCCGGCAAGAGCATTACGAAGAACAAATCATTGCCGCCGAAGAAGCCTTGCACGCCGCCCGCGAGGCGTTTCAGACGGCCTCAAACCGCTTCCAAAGCCTGAAGCAGCAACACATTACCTTGCAGGCGCAGCAGCAGGCGTTGTCGCAAATCCTGTCGCAACAGCAGGAAGCCGCCGACTTTTGGCAGGCAACCGACCACGCCGCCGCGCCGCAACTGTGGCAACACATCACCGCGCCCGCCGAGTGGCAGCACGCCCTGTCCGTCATCCTTGCCGAACGCCTGCACGCCCGTAGCGTGCCGAATAGTTTCGTACCGCCCGCACCTTTGCCGCAGGGGCAGGCGGCATGGCTTTCAGACGGCCTCTCCGGCGGCATCAAAAAATCCCTGCCCGTACAGGCATTGCTGAACCAAATCCAAGCGCAGCCGCCGTTTCAGACGGCATTGCACCACTGGCTCGACGGCGTATTGTGCGCGCCCGATTTGAGCTACGCCCTCGCGCATCAAAACGATTTGGGCACGCATCAAATCTGGCTCACACCCGAAGGCCATCAGGTCGATAAAGTCAGCGTCCTGCTCTATGCCAAGCCCGCGCAGGAAAGCCTGATTGCCCAAAAAGCGCGCCTCGACGGCATCGCGTCCGAACTGGAAAACCTCGCCCCCGGACTTTCCGCCGCCGAAGCCGCGTTCAAACAGGCGGAGGCTGCCGTGCGCTCGTCCGAAGTGCAGCACAAAAATCTGATGCAGCAGCAACAGCAACACACGCGCCAATACAGTCAAGCGCAGCAACGCACCGCCGAACTTCTGGCGCGCACCAACCAAGGGCAAATCCGCCGCGAACACATCGAGCGCGAACTGGCACAGTTGGCGGAAGAGCAGACCGTGTTGCAACACACGTCCGACGGGCTTTCAGACGACATCGCTACTTTGCAGGAAGCCGCCGCCGAACTCGAACACCAGCAGCAAACCACCGCGCACAGCCGCCAAGAGCAGCAAGGCCGTCTGAAACAGGCGCAGCTTGCCCTGTTGGAAGCCAACCGCCAATACGGGCTTGCCGAAGTCGCCGTCCACAAACTCAACCAGCAAAAACAAAACTACCGGCAGCAAATCGCCCGGCTCGAACAGCAAACCCTGGACTGGCAGGAACGCCGGCAAGAGCTTGCCCTCGCCTATGAAACCGAGTTCCAAAACGACGAGCAGCACATCAAGCTCGACGAGTTGACCGAAACCGTACACACGCTGGACGAAGAATACATCGCCGTGCAGGAAAAACTCGCGCAGATTCAGGAACAGGGCAGGGAGCAATACGCCCGCGTACAAACCCTGCAAACCAAGCTGCCGCAGCTTCAGGCCGCCACCCAAACCGCCCTGTTGCAGCAGCAGGAGGCCCTGATCAACGCCAAACGCTACCATCAAAACCTGACCGAACGCGCTGCCGATCTGGACGTGCTCGAAGCGTTGGCGAAAGAATCGGCGAAAGTATTGAACAGCAGCATCGGCAGCCTTACCCGGCAAATCGAAGCCCTCGGCGCCGTCAACCTCGCCGCCCTGCAAGAACTCGAAGAAGCGCGCGAACGCGACGGCTACTACCGCAGCCAGAGCGAAGACGTGCAGGCCGCCATCGCGCTTTTGGAAGAAGCCATCGCCCAAATCGACGACAAAACCAAAGCGCGTTTCAAAGAAACTTTCGACGCCGTCAACGGCAAAGTCCAAACCTTCTTCCCGACTCTGTTCGGCGGCGGCGAAGCCACCCTCAAAATGATAGGCGACGACCTCCTGACCGCCGGCGTGTCCATCATGGCGCGTCCGCCCGGCAAGAAAAACAGCACCATCCACCTCCTCTCCGGCGGCGAAAAAGCCCTCACCGCCATGAGCCTCGTGTTCGCCCTGTTCAGCCTCAACCCCGCCCCCTTCTGCCTTCTGGACGAAGTCGATGCCCCGCTGGACGATGCCAACACCTCGCGTTTCTGCAAGCTGGTCAAAGAAATGTCGGTGCAAACCCAGTTCCTCTACATCTCCCACAACCGCCTGACCATGGAAATGGCGGAGCAGCTGGTCGGCGTAACCATGCAGGAAAAAGGCGTGTCGCGCGTCGTCGCCGTAGACATCAAGCAGGCGTTGGAAATGGCGGAAGCCGTTTGAAAGGCGTATCGGGATGTCAAAAATGCCGTCTGAACAGCGTTCAGACGGCATTTTTATAGATGGTTTAGGCACAATGCCGACTGCAACAGCCAATCAGTCGAAGCCGGGGCAGGATTGGTTTGTACCGGAAGCGGCAATGGTACCGCCGTCGTTGAGCGTAACGGTGCAGGTTTCGCCTTCGTTGGTCGCCGTATCGGGAGCGGCCTGAAGGGTGAAGTGGTCGGGGCTGACTTTGCTTAAGGTAATGTTGAAATATTTGTTTTGTTTCAGTTTGTTTTTTTCGTAGGTTTGAAACGTCCCTTTTTGGCGGTAGTAACGCTCCAAGTTTTGCGCGTTCACCAGCAGGGTGGATTTGACCTCCGACAGGCGGGCGCGCCGGATGTAGGTTTTATAGGAAGGGTAGGCGATGAGCGTCAGGATGCCGAGGATGGCGACGGCAATCATCAGCTCGAGCAGCGTAAAGCCTTTTTGAACGTTTTTCATAGCAATGTGTTTCCATTTGGTTGTTTGTGGGCGGCATTATAACGCCGTATCGGAAATGGCGGAATATGTAAACGGATTGAAATTTTCGGGAAAGCATATTGTATAAGCCATTTAAAACAAATGGTTATTTTTATTGTCGGCGGTTTGCCGCCTTGGATGGGGCAGGGACTTGCGGTAGAATCCGCTTCCGGTTTATGGGATTGACGCATACAGAGAATTGAAAACATGGCAAAAATGATGAAATGGGCGGCTGTTGCGGCGGTCGCGGCGGCAGCGGTTTGGGGCGGATGGTCTTATCTGAAGCCCGAACCGCAGGCTGCTTATATTACGGAAGCGGTCAGGCGCGGCGATATCAGCCGGACGGTTTCTGCAACAGGGGAGATTTCGCCGTCCAACCTGGTATCGGTCGGCGCGCAGGCATCGGGGCAGATTAAGAAACTTTATGTCAAACTCGGGCAACAGGTCAAAAAGGGAGATTTGATTGCGGAAATCAATTCGACCACGCAGACCAACACGCTCGATATGGAAAAATCCAAATTGGAAACGTATCAGGCGAAGCTGGTGTCGGCACAGATTGCATTGGGCAGCGCGGAGAAGAAATATAAGCGTCAGGCGGCGTTGTGGAAGGATGATGCGACCTCTAAAGAAGATTTGGAAAGCGCGCAGGATGCGCTTGCCGCCGCCAAAGCCAATGTTGCCGAGTTGAAGGCTTTAATCAGACAGAGCAAAATTTCCATCAATACCGCCGAGTCGGATTTGGGCTACACGCGCATTACCGCGACGATGGACGGCACGGTGGTGGCGATTCCCGTGGAAGAGGGGCAGACTGTGAACGCGGCGCAGTCTACGCCGACGATTGTCCAATTGGCGAATCTGGATATGATGTTGAACAAAATGCAGATTGCCGAGGGCGATATTACCAAGGTGAAGGCGGGGCAGGATATTTCGTTTACGATTTTGTCCGAACCGGATACGCCGATTAAGGCGAAGCTCGACAGCGTCGACCCCGGGCTGACCACGATGTCGTCGGGCGGCTACAACAGCAGTACGGATACGGCTTCCAATGCGGTCTATTATTATGCCCGTTCGTTTGTGCCGAATCCGGACGGCAAACTCGCCACGGGGATGACGACGCAGAATACGGTTGAAATCGACGGTGTGAAAAATGTGTTGCTTATTCCGTCGCTGACCGTGAAAAATCGCGGCGGCAAGGCGTTCGTACGCGTGTTGGGTGCGGACGGCAAGGCAGTGGAACGCGAAATCCGGACCGGTATGAAAGACAGTATGAATACCGAAGTAAAAAGCGGGTTGAAAGAGGGGGACAAAGTGGTCATCTCCGAAATAACCGCCGCCGAGCAGCAGGAAAGCGGCGAACGCGCCCTAGGCGGCCCGCCGCGCCGATAAACGAATATGCCGTCTGAACACGGAAACGGTTTCAGACGGCATTTGTTATTGATTTACGGAACATTATGAGCTTGATCGAATGTAAAAACATCAACCGCTGCTTCGGCAGCGGCGAGAACCGCGTCCATATTTTGAAAGACATCAGCCTGTCGATAGAGAAGGGTGATTTTGTCGCCATCATCGGGCAGTCCGGTTCGGGCAAGTCCACGCTGATGAACATACTCGGCTGTTTGGATACCGCCGGTTCCGGTTCGTACCGAATCGACGGCATCGAAACTGCCAAAATGCAGCCTGACGAACTGGCGGCATTGCGCCGCGAACGCTTCGGTTTCATCTTCCAACGCTACAACCTCTTAAGCTCGCTGACCGCAAGGGACAACGTCGCGCTGCCAGCCGTGTATATGGGTATGGGCGGCAAAGAGCGTTCCGCGCGGGCGGACAAACTCTTGCAGGATTTGGGTTTGGCAAGTAAAGAGGGCAACAAGCCCGGCGAACTCTCGGGCGGACAGCAGCAGCGCGTCTCCATCGCCCGCGCCCTGATGAACGGCGGAGAAATCATCTTCGCCGACGAGCCGACCGGCGCACTCGATACCGCCAGCGGCAAAAATGTGATGGAAATCATCCGCAGGCTGCACGAAGCCGGGCATACCGTCATTATGGTCACGCACGACCCCGGCATTGCCGCCAACGCCAACCGCGTCATCGAAATCCGGGACGGCGAAATCATTTCCGACACCTCGAAAAATCCCGAAATCCCCGCAAGCAATGTCGGGAGGATTCAGGAAAAAGCCTCGTGGTCGTTTTATTACGACCAGTTTGTCGAAGCCTTCAGAATGTCGGTGCAAGCAGTATTGGCGCACAAAATGCGTTCGCTTCTGACCATGCTCGGCATCATCATCGGTATCGCTTCGGTTGTCTCCGTCGTCGCGCTGGGCAACGGTTCGCAGAAAAAAATCCTCGAAGACATCAGTTCGATGGGGACGAACACCATCAGCATCTTCCCCGGGCGCGGCTTCGGCGACAGGCGCAGCGGCAAAATCAAAACCCTGACCATAGACGACGCAAAAATCATCGCCAAACAAAGCTATGTTGCTTCCGCCACGCCCATGACTTCGAGCGGCGGCACGCTGACTTACCGCAATACCGACCTGACCGCTTCTTTGTACGGTGTGGGCGAACAATATTTCGACGTGCGCGGGCTGAAGCTGGAAACGGGGCGGCTGTTTGATGAGAACGATGTGAAAGAAGACGCGCAAGTCGTCGTCATCGACCAAAATGTCAAAGACAAACTCTTTGCGGACTCGGATCCGTTGGGTAAAACCATTTTGTTCAGGAAACGCCCCTTGACCGTCATCGGCGTGATGAAAAAAGACGAAAACGCTTTCGGCAATTCCGACGTGCTGATGCTTTGGTCGCCCTATACGACGGTGATGCACCAAATCACAGGCGAGAGCCACACCAACTCCATCACCGTCAAAATCAAAGACAATGCCAATACCCGGGTTGCCGAAAAAGGGCTGGCCGAGCTGCTCAAAGCACGGCACGGCACGGAAGACTTCTTTATGAACAACAGCGACAGCATCAGGCAGATGGTCGAAAGCACCACCGGTACGATGAAGCTGCTGATTTCCTCCATCGCCCTGATTTCATTGGTAGTCGGCGGCATCGGTGTGATGAACATTATGCTGGTGTCCGTTACCGAGCGCACCAAAGAAATCGGCATACGGATGGCAATCGGCGCGCGGCGCGGCAATATTTTGCAGCAGTTTTTGATTGAGGCGGTGTTAATCTGCATCATCGGAGGCTTGGTCGGCGTAGGTTTGTCCGCCGCCGTCAGCCTCGTGTTCAATCATTTTGTAACCGATTTCCCGATGGACATTTCGGCGGCATCCGTTATCGGGGCGGTCGCCTGTTCGACCGGAATCGGCATCGCGTTCGGCTTTATGCCTGCCAATAAGGCAGCCAAACTCAATCCGATAGATGCATTGGCGCAGGATTGAGGTTTGAACAAAGATGCCGTCTGAAGCTGCCGCGACAGGCTTCAGACGGCATTTGAAAAAGGCTTGGAACATGGTTCCAAGCCTTTTTCATTGCGGGTTTACTGCTGGTTTTTGCGGATGATTTCCTCCAGTTGGGGCATCGGGCTGTAACCGCTTTGGGTGCGCCCGTTGGGGAAGACGAGGGTCGGTGTGCCGTTGAAGCCGAACTGTTCGCCCAAGGAAGTGGTTTCCGCGACGGGATTGTCGCAGATGCTGCCGCCGACCGGGAATTTGCCTTTACGCATCCAATCCGTCCACGCTTTGGCACGGTCGGGCTGACACCATAAGATTTGCGCCTTGCGCGCGGCATCTGGGTGCAGGCCGGCAATGGGCATCATAAAGCTGTAAACCGTCACGTCGGTCATTTTTTCAAACTCATGTTCCAAGCGTTTGCAGAACGGACAATCGGGGTCGGAGAAGACGGCGACTTTCAGCTTGCCGTTGCCGCGTACTTCTTTGATGGCTTTGTCCAAAGGCAGGGAGGCGAAGTCGATTTTGTTCAAATCGGCGGCGCGTTCTTCGGTCAGGTTTTTGCGCGTGTCGATGTTGATGAGTTCGCCGACGAACATATAGCCGCCTTCGGCATCGGTGTAGATAATCTGCCTGCCGCTGACGACGACTTCGTAAATGCCTTTGACCGGTGTTTCGCTGACGCTCAACACTTTCAAATCTTGGGCGGAATAGGTTTTTTCCAAACGCGCTTTCAAAGAAGCGGCAACGGATTTGCCGGCGGATTCGGCTTTGACGGCGGATTCGGCGTTGGCATTGGAAACGGGCGTTTGCCCGCAAGCCAGCAGCGGCAGGACGGTAAAGGGGGTCAAGATTTTGATTAACTTGGTTTTCATATCAAAGATGATTGAGCGTGTTGGAAAAGTGGCATTGTATCAAACCTCTGTTGCGCCTGCATTGCGCCGAGGCTCAATTTATCGTCTGAAAATAGCTTCCGGCTGTTAAAATACGCAAAAAAATGATTTGCCTGCCTGTATGATCTACCATCGCATCGCTGTAAACGTGCCGCTTTCAGACGGCCTTTTGACTTATTCGCATTCCGAGCCGCTTCCTCCGGGAACGCGGGTGCTTGTGCCTTTTCGCAATAAAACTGTTGTCGGGATGGTGTGGGAAACGGATATTGCGCCCGATATGGATGCGGCGCGGATTTTGAGCGTTCAGACGGTCTTTGTGGAAGAAAAGCCGCTGTCTCAAAGCTGGCGTGATTTGTTGGCGTTTACGTCGCGTTATTACCACTATCCGACTGGGCAGGCTGTATTTGCCGCATTGCCGCAGGGTTTGAAGGAAACGCGCGCGGTGGAAATGCCGCAGCCGCCGTTGTTTTATGCTTTGAACGAAACGGGCAGGGCGCAAACGCCGCCGCCGGCTCGGTTCAACAAAAAAGCGGCTTTGTGGGACGCGCTGCTGTCGGGCGAAATGACGATGGCGGCGTTGAAACAGGCAAACGCGCAGGCGGCGAAATTGATTGAGGATTGGGCGGAGCAGGGCTGGATTGAAACGACGGAAGCGGCGAAACCTGTTTTAAGGCCGTACCGCGGGCAGGCTTCGCACTCTGAATTTGTATTAAATACCGACCAGCAGAAGGCTTCCGATGAAATTCAGACGGCATTGGGACGCTTCCGGTCGTTTCTGCTGTACGGCATTACCGGCAGCGGCAAGACCGAGGTGTATTTCGATGCGATGGCGAAAGTGTTGGCGCAGGGGCGACAGGTGTTGTTTCTGTTGCCCGAAATCAACCTCACGCCGCAGCTTTTAAAGCGGGTGGAAAACCGTTTTGCCGACGTGCCGACCGCCGTGTTGCACAGCCGGATGGCGGCAGGCAGGCGCACGCAGGATTATCTGCGCGCGATGTTGGGGCAGGCGAAGCTGGTGATCGGCACGCGGCTGGCGGTGTTTACGCCTTTGCCTGATGTCGGGCTGATTGTGGTCGATGAGGAACACGACGGCTCGTTCAAACAAGACAACGAATTGCGCTACCACGCCCGCGATTTGGCGGTGTGGCGGGCGAAGCAGGGCGGCTGTCCCGTCGTGTTGGGCAGTGCCACGCCCAGCTTGGAGAGTTGGCACAAGGCGCAAAGCGGCGCGTACCGCCTGCTGCAACTGACCGAACGCGCCCATGCTTCCGCGCAACTGCCACAAGTGGACATCCTCAACATAGGTCGTCTGAAACTCGATAACGGCTTCTCACCGCAAGCCTTGCAGCTTTTGAAACAGAACTTTGAAGCGGGCGGTATGTCGCTGGTGTACCTTAACCGGCGCGGCTTCGCGCCTGCGCTGTTTTGCGGCGACTGCGGCCATACCTTCGGCTGCCCGAACTGCTCCGCCAAAATGGTGCTGCACCAACGCGCCCGCCAACTGCGCTGCCACCACTGCGACCACCGCGAACCCATCCCGTTCAAATGTCCCGACTGCGGCAACCAAGACCTGACCGCCGTCGGACACGGTACGCAGCGCGTCGAAGAAACCCTGCGCGCCTTGCTGCCCAAGGCAGCCGTCGTCCGCGTCGATAGGGACAGTACGGCGCACAAAAACGACTGGGCAGATTTGTACCGCCGCATCGCCAACGACGAAATCGACATTCTGGTCGGCACGCAGATGCTTGCCAAAGGCCATGATTTCGCGCGGCTCAACCTCGTTATCGTGTTGAACGCCGACGGCAGCCTGTACAGCGCGGATTTCCGTGCGCCGGAAAGGCTGTTTGCCGAGCTGATGCAAGTGTCCGGCAGGGCGGGGCGCGCCGACAAACCCGGCAAGGTGCTGATACAGACCCAACTGCCCGAACACCCTGTCTTCGCCGCCGTCAAAGCGCAGGACTACGCCGTGTTTGCCGAAAACGAATTGAACGAACGGCAAATGTTCGCCATGCCGCCTTTCGGTTTTCAGACGGCCGTCCGTGCCGATGCGCCGCGTGTTGCCGATGCGATGGAATTTCTCAACGCCGCCAAAGAAACCCTCGCCCCGCTCTTGCCCGAAAGCGTCTCCCGGTTCGGTGCCGCCCCGATGCTGATGGTGCGCCTTGCCGAACGCGAACGTGCGCAAGTTTTCCTCGAATCAACATCCCGACAAGATTTGCACCGCGCCGTGAGTTTGTGGGTGCAGGTGTTGCAGCAGAACCGCGACGGCAAAATCCGATGGTCGGTGGATGTCGATCCGCAGGAGGCTTGATCATTGGCAATCCGATGCCGTCTGAAAACCGTTTCAGACGGCATTTTTATTCCGGATCGTCTGTAAACGCGTTCGCTCGAAAAATCGGTACGAACGTCAGCAGGTAAAGCATGAACACGGCGGCGGTCAGAATCTCGGGAACGGTGATGAAGAATATCGGATTCACGTTCATTAAAACAGCGCGCGAAACGGCGGAGGCGAAAAGGATGGAGACGGCGATGCGGCAGAGTTTCGGGTAGTCGAGTTTGGTAAAGCCGCTGTGCCACAGTCCGGCAGTCAGCCACACCATCATCACGCCACCCGTCATGCCGCCGAGGGTAATCAGGTGCAGGGGCGCGGAGGCGGGCAGGTTTTGCAGTTTCGCCGCGCCTGTCCACAGATAACCTGCGGCGGCAAAGAGCTGGAGCAGGTAATAAGTGCGGACGTAGTGTTTGCGTAAGAGTTCGTGATGGTGCAGTTCGCGCAGCTTGGCGAGCAGGATGAAGCCGACGGCAAGCGCAGTAAAACCGGCGGTTTGCGCGGGCAGCCAAAGTTCGGCGGCGGCGTGCAGCAGCAGGGTGATGGCGATGTTTTTATAGATAACGTTGGGGATGAATACGGGGTCTTTCAGACGGCATTCTTTCAGGGTTTCCGTGCCCAAAAGGACGCTGACGCGGACGGATACGAACATGACCGCCGCCATATTCAAATGCACTTGCGCGCGCAGTTAAGTTCAAATCGCCGCTGACGGCATAGGCCGTCTGAAAAACGGTGAATGCGGCGAGCAGCATTAAGAGGGCGAAGTTGTCGGTGTTGCGGTCGAGCCAAATCAGCCAGGCGCAGAACAGCAGCAACACCAGCCAATAGGCGGCGACGAAAAATGCGGCAAGTTGCGGTAAAAACGGCAATAAAACAGCCGCAACAAGCAACAACACCGCCATCAAAGTAGCGGCAGGTTTCAGGTTGCCTGAAAAACCCGTCCGGTCCAACAAAGCGGTAGTCAAAAAACCGCCGTATGCAGCCGGCAGCATAAGTTCCAAGAAAATTTGGCGGTGCAGGATGATAGCGCCGGGGTTGATGAAAAAACACCAACGCACCGAGTATGGCAAGTACTGCCGCACCGACGAAAAACGGGCGCATAGGGTGGGTAAAAAATTTATTCATCGCTTGGCTTGATTCTGTATGAAGATGCTTTCGGGTATGGATTTATTGGGCGGACAGGGTTGTATTTTTCGCCAAAGAGGCAAGCCTGCGGCTTGCTTGCCCTCTCCCTAGCCCTCTCCCACGGGGAGAGGGAATCGGGCTGTCAAACCCGAACATTTTCAGGTTTTACCTTCCATTTGATCCCCAATCCTTCGCCCTCTGATTTTCAGCAACCTGATCCCCTCTCCTGTGGGAGAGGGTTAGGGAGAGGGAAACGAACCGCAAGGTTTGTCAGATACTGAAATGCCCTTGTCATTCATATTATTGATATTATTGTTCGAATTGTATTATTTTCAATAATAATAAATAACCCTAAACCAATATAAATAACAGCCATTATCCAACGACTAAACTTCTCTACAATTTCACCAACACCTGAAATATTAGCCAATCTTTGTGCTGTATATACTAAAACAAAAATCAATATTAAAAATACAAGAAGAGTAACTAATAAGTCGACAAGATCTAAAGTCACAAAGTAAGGAACAAAAAGTCCAATATTATCTGCACCACAACTAGCAACTGTAACCAAAGCAACAATACCGACTAATTTTGACAACCCTTTTTCATCCAATTCTTTTTTAGCTCTTTTTTCGCCCTCACAATCGTCGTAAATAGCAACTTTAATACCTAAGTAAATCGGTATTAAACCTAATAAACCCAACACCCATTTTTCCGGAACATAATTCAAAACAAAAGCTAGAAATAAACTAACTAATATTAAAATTACAGAACCTAAATATTGTCCGATATAAATATCTCGATATTCTTTTCTAGTATTTGCTCTAGCAAAAAATATTAATAGTATTACCAACAAATCTACTGCTGTAGCAATATATAAAACAGCAGCAGTAATCACAGTCGAAAACATAAAGCACCTCATAATGAATCCCCTGCCCCCTTGGCACCACGGCTTTTTCAAAAACCGAATCGCGTTCGGATAACAGATTCGTATCTTTCGCTAAAGAGGCAAGCCTGAGGCTTGCTAACCCTCTCCCCGTGGGAGAGGGTTAGGGAGAGGGCAACGAACCGTAAGGTTTGTCAGACACTCAAATCCCCTCATCACTCATAATAATGAATCCCCTGAAACTCCCTTGCCACCACGACTTCTTCAAAAGCCGAATCGCGTTCGGACAGCGGCGTGGGCAGGGTTATCACGTTTTGCACGTTCATGCCCTTAGCGGAAAGCAGCATAATTTCATGGCTCAGGCGCGCGGCTTCGAAGCGGTCGTGCGTTACCAGTATACACGCCATGCCCTGCCGCTCGATTTTTTCCACCAGCATAGCAACCAAAATATCGCGCAAATCGCGGTCCAAACCGACAAACGGTTCGTCCAGCAAGGCTAGGTCGCAGCCGCACAGCAGCAGGCGCAAAAACGCCACCCGTTTCGCCATGCCGCCGGACAATTCGGTCGGATATTTGTTCAAATCGCCCGCAGTCAGCCCGACTTTCGCCGCCAGCGCGACGATTTCGCCTTCGTCTGGGTTGTCCATAAAAATCGCGATATTCTGCATCGCGGTCAGGTTTTCCGGCAGGCGGTTTTCCTGAAACAGAAAACCCGTTTTGTGGAAAGTATTACGTATCGTGCCCGATTTCGGCGTTTCCAAGCCCGCAATCAGCCGTAAAACCGTCGTCTTGCCACAGCCGCTCGGCCCGAACAAGGCTTTCACTTCGCCCTGTTGCAGGTTCAAACTGAAATCGCGCACGATGGGGTCGCGGAGAATTTCAAAACGCACGTTTTCAAGACAGAGCATCATCTCCTCCACGGCATAAACAAAATTTACAAAGGCTTGGTAATCAGGTATTCAAACAGCGACACAAATACCATGACCAACACCACATAAGCCATTACCGTCGAAGTCTACAGCATTGCCCTCGCGTCCGCAATCCGCGCGCCCACGCCTTTGCTCGCGCCTAAGAGTTCCGCCATGATCACCGCCTTCACCCCCATCGCCACCGCCACGCCGACGCTGGAAATCACATAGCCCGTCAGATGCGGGATATACAGATAGCGGATTTTTTTCAGACGGCCTAATTTATAAGCGTCAAACAACTCCTCATGCTGCTTGTTCACGCTCGCCATTCCGACCGCCGCACTCGCAAACGTCAGCGGCGCAACCAACACAATGATGGTAAACAACACGCTCGGATTGCCGAACCCGAACCAAAACAACGCCATCACCACCCAAATAATCGGCGGCATTGCTAACAAAATCGTAATCACAGGCTTAAGCAACGCCATCGCCGTCTTAAAACTGCCCGCCACCAGCCCCGCCGCCAATCCTGCTATCAAAGCAACCGAAATACCCACTACCGACCGCCACAGCGAAATCCCGATTTCATTTTCCTGAAAATGTTTCAATAAATCCAAAGATTTTTGAAACACCTCTACCGGCGCAGGCAGCATAAACTCGCCGAACACGGCACTGCCCCACGCCCACAACGCCACCACCACCATCGCCACGCTCAGACCGGCAAAGCCGCTCCAAAGGTAGTCGATGATGTAAAACAGCGCAGGCTGCGGTTTGCGGATTTTGTCGGTTTTAATCATGGTTTGGTTGATGGGGATGGTTTGGAAAGGATAGCCTTAGCTTGGAATTTTAGTATTTTCGTTGGGTTATGGTTGTGATTAAGCCAACCTATTCTTACTATTTTTAATACTTAAAAAGCTATTGGATTTAAGCATTCTTTCTTCAGAAACTAAAGTTCCTACTACATTTTCAATTTCATCCCATGTCATATTTTCCCTATATTTATCTTCATTCATAGCATTACCACCCTATCAAATAGTTATAAAATTTCATTATTAAACAACCCCGCCACATACCTCACACTTCGATCCCGTTTCCCCAGTAAGCGTAGGTTGGGTCATGACCCAACATTTCAGGCAATCCGACGGCTCTTTGTGTACTGTTCGAACTATTATCTGATAGGCCGTCTGAAAAGAGTAGGTCGGATACTTGTATCCGACAGCCCCGTTTAGCCGAAATGTCGGATTCAAGAATCCGACCCACGCCGCTGACAATGCCTTAATAGGCCGTCTGAAAAATGATAAATCAGGTATTCACAACCACCCTACCCTTTTCAGACGGCCTCTTTCCCTTTAAGCCAAGAAGAACCCGTTATCCGGCAGCTTGCCGCCCAAAAGTTCCGGGTTGAACTGCATCAGGATTTCGTAAAACTTCAAAATCTCGTTTTTCACTTCGCTGCCTTTGCTTACCGTCAGCCGTGCGCCGTCCAAGCCCATGACTAGGGCGGGTTCGGGGGCGGGTAGGTAGTTTTTGCCGATTTTCGCCGCGTTTTGGCGGTTGGCCAATATCCAGTTGAGCGCGTTTTTCAAATCTTGATGGAAGATGTCGAACTGCGCCTTGTGTGCGTGGAAATATTCTTCGTTGGCGATGATACCTGCCATCGGAATCAGCGGTTTGGTGTCAAACGCCTGCCCCCATGCTTTTACCAAATCAAAACCGTGCACGACGTTTATACCTATGGTTTTGCCTTTCAGTAGGCTGGCGGTTGCCATCGGTTCGGGCAGGATGACGGCATGGTAACCTTTACTTGGAAATAGTCCGACTGCTTCGGGCGGTGTGGCAGCGTAGGTAATGCTGACTTTGTGTGCGTCGATTTTCAGTTTTTTCAACAAGGCTTGCAGCACGATGTCGGGCATATCGTTTTTAAACGGCACGAGGATTTTTTTGCCGACCAAATCCTGCGGCGAGGCAATCGCGCTGCCTTTGCAGACCAACTGCGTGATGCCGTTGGTCAAAATATTCACCATGCCGACTTTCTGCCCTTGGTTGCGCAGGTTTACGCCGACATTGCTCGGACTCATCATCACTTTAAATTGCCCGCTTGCCACGCCCGCGCGCAGTTGGTCGGGCGAACGCCAGATTTTCAGCGACACGTCCGCCTGTTTCGCCAGTTTACCTTGCAACGCCGTTACGGCAATGGTAACGCTGGGCATTGCCGGTGCGCCGTACACGGTAAATTGCTCTTTACCGGCAGTAAGCAGAGAAGGCGAAACGCCTGCGGCTGCCAGCGCGGCGGTCATTTTTAAGAAATCGCGTCTTTTCATATCCATTTTTTATCTCCTAATTCTTAATAAGCCAATGCAGGTATTTTTCAGACGGCATGGTTTTAAAATGCCGCATGCAAACTCAACCAATATGTCCTGCCCGGTGCATACACTACGCTGGGGGATAGGGCGAGGACGTGGTCGCCGCTGATGTATTCGACGTATTTTTTGTTGAATACGTTGTTCACGCCCAAGCGCAAGCCGTATTTGTCTTTGATGTTTACGCCTGCGTACACGTCGGCAACGGTAAAGCCTTTGGCGGCTTCGCGTTTGTCTATGCCCAGACCGCTTGCCATATCAAAATCACCGCGCGTTTGTTTGGCGACAAAGCGTGTTGCCGCGCCGATGTTGTAGCTGCCGTGGGCAAAGTAGTTTTTGTAGTCGGCTTGGACGGCGGCTTCAAACGGACGGATTTGATAGGGCGGCCTGCCGTCGGTTTCGTTGTGTCCGTAGTTGTAGGCGGCTTTGATGCCTGCCGCCCAATGTGGATTGAAGTTGTAACGCGCGTAGGCCTGCGCGGTAAACAATCGTGCGTCCACGTTGCGTGTGATGATGCCGCCGTCTTTGGAAGCTGTGCCGCTTTGTCCGTGTGCGCGGTCAAAAATAATCAGGTCTTTGACTTTGTCCGCCACAAGCGTGCCGCCCACGTTCCAGCCCGCGCCTGCGAGCGAGTTCATGTAGCCGTTGTAGTAGTCGTTGCGGCTGTCGGCGGTGAGCCTGATGCGGTTGTGTTTTTCAGTTTTCAGCAGGGGGATTGCCTGCAATGGCGGCGGCTGGATTTTGGTTCATCAGCATGCCGCTCATACGGTTTTGCACGATGGCAGCAAGCGAGTTGAAGCGTTCGGTGTTGTCGCCGATGCGTTCCAAATGCGCGAGGGAAACGCTGTATTTTTGCGTTTCAGACGGCGTGAAATCGTATTTGAGTTCGCCCGACAAAGCATGACGGCGCACTTTGCCGTTGAAGTCGTAGCCGTAATGGGTTTTCCAGATTTGTTGTGATGAGGCGAAGGGGAAACCGGGTTTTATTGGGTTTTCAGGCTGTGCCGTATTTTTGCGAATGTCCGCTTCGTTGAGTTCGTAGCTTAAGCCCAAGCCCAAGCCCAGTTTGTGTCGGTCGTCAAACTTGTAAGATAAGGTATCGGCAATGCACCAGCGGTCGATGTGCACATCGGCGAAACGGTAGCCGTTGAGGAAATCGCACATGGCAGTGTGGGTGTTGCGTTCGCCGTTTTGGCTGTCGTTGCGGTAGCTGACGGCTGCCGTGTTGTGGAATTTGCCGAAATCCGCATCGTGTTTGAGCGAGAAATCATACACTTTGCGGTCAAGTTCTACGAACACTTGCTGCGGCGTGTTGTTTGGTCGCAAGGAGTAATTGTCGGCATGGCGTTTGAGTTTGATGACGCCTGCTTCCGCGCTGACCGTATTGCTCAAATCGGCATTGCCCCAACGCACGTTGAGTTTGGAGATGTGGCGTTCGGTGTCCAATGCGTCGTTGACGACCTGCGGCTGGCGGTCGTTGTTGATGTCGTCGTGCAGATAAGTGAGGCGGTATTCTTGATTTTCAGACGGCACGAAACCGAGTACCAAAGCCTGATTGAAGCGGCTGTATTTCCAATCGGTGTCGCGCCCACCGCCATCTTTGTAGCCGTTTGCCTTGGTGCGATTGAGGTTGGCTACGCCGTATACCTTCGCCCCGAGTGCTTGCGCGGTAACGGAGTTGTAAAAGCTTTTGCCGTAAAAACTGCTGTTTGCCTTCAGCGGACGGAAGGCTTGGTCTATGTTTTCGGTAACAAAGTAATAATCGCTGCGGTCGGAGCGGTCGAATTGGTTTTCGGGGAAATAGCCTTGTGCGGCGGTCGGTGCAATCGGTTTGGGCGGGGAGAAGGTTTTGACGGGTTGTATTTCTTCAGTATTTGCCGGTTGTTCTGCCCAAGATGGCGCAACGGAAAAAACGGTCATCAAAGCCCATGTGAGAGTATTTAGTTTCATTTCTTAGCTCATGATAATAATTATTATTTATTATCTTATTAAAAAATTTAAGTAAATAAGAAAATGATATGAAAAATTTCCAGATAACCGATGCAACAGTTGGAACTTGGGCTTGGGAATATCACGGTAGATGAATTTGGAATCTCTGTCATGCTATTGTCTTTTATCTCAATTGAAAAAAACGCGAACCGAATGGTTCGCGTTTTTTTCAGACGGCATCAATTATTTTTTGTCGTCTTTTACTTCTTCAAAGTCGGCATCTACGACATCATCGTCTTTCTTTGCAGAAGCATTGGCTTGTGCGCCCTCGCCGGCTTGGGCTTCGGCTTGCGCTTGCGCGTAAACCATTTCGCCCAGTTTTTGGCTGGCTGTGCCCAGTGCTTCGGCTTTGGCATCGATGGCGGTTTTGTCGTCGCCTTTCACGGCTTCTTCGGCTTCTTTCAGCGCGGCTTCGATTTTTTCTTTCTCGGCAGCGTCGAGTTTGTCGCCGTAGTCCGCCAAAGATTTTTTCACGGAGTGAATCAGGGCTTCGGCTTGGTTGCGGGAAGCGACCAATTCAGTCAGCTTTTTATCTTCCTCGGCATTGGCTTCGGCATCTTTCACCATACGTTCGATTTCTTCTTCGCTCAAACCTGAAGAACCTTGGATGGTAATGTTGGCCGCTTTGCCAGTGCCTTTGTCTTTGGCGGAAACGTGCAAGATACCATTGGCGTCGATGTCGAAAGTAACTTCAATTTGCGGCATACCGCGTGGTGCGGGTGCGATGTCGCCCAAGTTGAATTGACCTAAAGATTTGTTGGCAGAAGCGCGTTCGCGTTCGCCTTGCAGTACGTGGATGGTTACTGCGCTTTGGTTGTCTTCGGCAGTAGAGAACACTTGAGACGCTTTAGTCGGAATAGTAGTGTTCTTTTGAATCAGCTTGGTCATCACACCACCCATGGTTTCGATACCCAAGGACAGAGGGGTTACGTCCAGCAGCAATACGTCGCTGCGGCCGCCGCTCAATACTTCGCCTTGAATCGCTGCACCTACGGCAACGGCTTCGTCAGGGTTCACGTCTTTGCGCGGTTCTTTGCCGAAGAAGTCTTTAACGGCTTCTTGTACTTTCGGCATACGGGACTGACCGCCGACCAAAATCACGTCGTCGATGTCGCCGGTGCTCAAGCCGGCATCTTTCAATGCGGTGCGGCAAGGCTCGATAGAGCGGGCAATCAGGTCTTCAACCAGGCTCTCGAATTTGGCGCGGGTAATTTTCATTGCCAAGTGTTTCGGGCCGGTTGCGTCCATGGTAATGTACGGCAGGTTGATTTCGGTTTGCTGGCCGCTGGACAATTCGATTTTGGCTTTTTCGGCAGCTTCTTTCAGACGTTGCAGAGCCATTACGTCTTGTTTCAAATCAATGCCTTGTTCTTTTTTAAACTCGTCAATGATGTAGTCAATCAAGCGTTGGTCGAAGTCTTCACCGCCCAAGAAAGTATCGCCGTTGGTAGCCAATACTTCAAATTGTTTGTCGCCGTCGAGGTTGGCGATTTCGATGATGGAAATATCGAAGGTACCGCCGCCCAAGTCATATACGGCTATTTTGCGGTCTTTGTTGTCGCCTTTGTCCATACCGAATGCCAAAGCGGCTGCGGTCGGCTCGTTGATGATGCGTTTTACGTCCAAACCGGCGATACGGCCTGCGTCTTTGGTGGCTTGACGTTGGCTGTCGTTGAAGTAGGCAGGGACGGTAATCACGGCTTCGGTTACTTTTTCGCCCAAGTAAGCTTCGGCGGCTTCTTTCATTTTACGCAGGACTTCTGCGGAAATTTGAGGAGGAGACAGCTCTTTGCCTTGTGCTTTTACCCATGCGTCGCCGTTGTCGGCTTTGATGATTTCGAAAGGCATAGATTCGATGTCGCGTTGGACTTCTTTGTCTTCAAATTTGTGACCGATCAAACGTTTGGCGGCGTAAATAGTGTTTTTGGCGTTGGTTACCGCTTGGCGTTTGGCAGGCGCGCCGACGAGGATTTCGCCGCCGTCCAAATAAGCGATAATGGACGGCGTGGTGCGTGCGCCTTCTGCGTTTTCGATGACTTTGGTTTGACCGTTTTCGGAAATGGCCAAACAAGAGTTGGTTGTACCTAAGTCGATACCGATTACTTTTGCCATGTGGATACTCCTATTTGATTTTGCTTATTTTGAGAAATATGTTGGAACATTTTGTCCCGATGGGCTGTAAATAGGGCGGGCGGCGGGCTGTTTCAAGCTACAGCATGGCTATAAGTATATAACTTTATGAATATATTGGTTTTATATTTGATTTAATACATTTGGCTCCAATGCATTCAAGCATAATGTTTCAAATGGCAGGCAGGTTTATTCATAGACGACGCCGGCGAGCATTTCCTGTTCGTTCAAGTTGCCGTACTCTTTTTCCCAGTCGTGTGAAGACTCGATGATGTCGCATTCTTTGGAAAGGGAGACTTGTTCTGTATCCATATCTTTGGCGTTCAGCATGTTGAATTGTTCGCACAGGGATGCGGATAAAGTGATGTCGGGCTGTTTGGCTTCAGAACGGTTTTCTTGGAAGGCAAAGCAGAATGAGGTAAATGCCGCAGTATAGATAAGATATTTGCTGGTTTTCTTCATTTTTCTATCCTTTTTCTGTCAATTCGGGATTAAACCTATGGAAAATCTGAAAAATTATGTATTGGATAAGAAAAATCATAATTTAAATTTAGTTTATCATAGTTATTCCGTTTTTGGGATAGCTAATGTAAAATATATTTCATGTTTACTTTAGATGATTGAATGAAGGGGAGCGGAAGGATATTTATGGAAACCTTTAAAGACAGACTGGTTTTTTTATGGAAAAGTGAAGCGAGGCAGGCAAAAATCGCATCCGATATTGAAATGACGATTGCGGGCTTCAGCAGAATATGGAATGAAGGCGGTCTGCCGAAGTCTGAAACATTGAAAAAAATTAAGCAGTTGAAGGGGTGTAGTATCGATTGGCTGCTGACAGGGGAGGGTAATCCGTTTCCGGATGAAGCCCCAAAAAAATCCCTTGCTTACGATACCTTGGGAAATGAAGTTGATACGGACGAGTTTGTCTTTGTGCCGAGATATGATATTCGGGCGGCTGCGGGATACGGGCAGTTTGTCGGTCATGAGGAACCGGTATTTACAATGGCGTTCAGACGGCATTGGATTGAGAATTATGTTACCCGAGATACGAAAAACCTGTCTGTAATTTCCGTCAAGGGGGATTCGATGGAGGGGGTTTTGAATGACGGAGATTCGATTTTGGTCAATCATGGGGAAAATACGCCGAGAGACGGACTGTATGTGTTGCGGATTAATGAAAATCTGTTGGTCAAACGCCTGCAAATCGTCCCCGGCGGGATTATCAATGTCATTTCCGCCAACGAGGCTTATCCTGCTTTTGAAATCAATTTGAACGACTTGACCGATGATGTGGAGATTATCGGGCGTGTCGAGTGGTTCGGCAGGACGGTTTGAGTTTGGGGCTTGAAATTGCAGGCGGTCAAACTTATCTATTGGGACAATTCCTTTTTCAAAGGCGAAGCCCTGCTTGCCTTTGAAGGGGGGTTGAGAGAGAATGCAGAAAATATTATATTAAGGAATAACACCATGTCGGACGAAAGCCCTATTATTTTTACTGACAGCTGCTGTGCCAAAGTTGCCGATTTGATTGCCGAAGAAAACAATCCCGATTTGAAATTGCGGGTTTTTGTCAACGGCGGCGGCTGTTCGGGTTTCCAGTACGGATTTACTTTTGACGAAATCAAAAACGACGACGATTTTGAAATTGAGAAAAACGGTTTGGTCTTTTTGGTCGATCCGATGAGCTATCAATATCTGGTCGGTGCGGAAATCGACTATACGGAAAGTCTGCAGGGTTCGCAGTTCGTCATCCGCAATCCGAATGCGGAAACAACCTGCGGTTGCGGATCGTCGTTTTCCGTGTGACCGGCTGGTTTGTGTTATGCCGTCTGAACGTTCGGACGGCATTTTTACTTTTGGAAAATATATTATCGGGATGAATTTACATATAATCCGATTGCTTGAAGATGAATCGGGTTTCCCGAAAGGAACGGGCGGAACGGTATCAGGCGTATTTGTTCCCTTATGATTGAGATGAGTAAAGATTACCGAAACGATTTGTACGATGTATATGTTTCCTACCCGCCCCAAGTGGATCGCGGGCTTATCCGGGAGTGCCTTAAGGAGAATCTCGGCGAAGAAAAGGCGGAAGGATTGATCGAATCGCTCGATTCCAAACCGCAAGTGCTGGTTGAGGAAAAATGCACTTGGGCGAAACGGGAAGAGTTGCATGATTATTTCAGCTATTTGGGTTTGGATATTATTACCCGTATATGGAGTTGGAAACGGTCGTGCCGCCGGAGGAGGGGGAGGGCGAAGGAGGAGGCGCGGATGGGGAAATGCCCGAATATCTTGAACTTCACGGCGGGCGGGAAGATGATATTTCCGCATCTTCGCAACCCGAGCCGCCGCCCCGCAATATCAAACCGCTGGTTTTCGGGTTGCTGATTGCCTTTTTGGGCTATCTGCTCGGTAAGATTTTTTGATTGTCCGATAAATGCTGTATTCGGGATTTTATATATGAAATGGTTGAAACGCCTGACGGTCATTGTCGGGACTTTTTACCGCTATCGGCTGGCAGGTCTGTGCGTTTCGCTGATGGGTAGCGGTTGGATATGCGCTCTGCTGAAAATGATGCCGCAGTCGTCCAAATTGAAAAACGAACCGCCTGCCGTCCGTCTGCGCCTTGCCTTGGAAAGCCTGGGGCCGATTTTCATCAAGTTCGGGCAGGTTTTGTCCACACGCCCCGATTTGATTCCGCACGATTACGCCGTCGAACTGGCAAAGCTGCAAGACAAAGTGCCGCCTTTTGACGCGCGGCTTTCGCGTGAACAAATCGAAAAATCGCTGGGTCAGCCCATCGAAAAGCTGTATGCGGAATTTGAAACCGAGCCCGTCGCCAGCGCGTCCATCGCCCAAGTACACAAAGCCCGCCTGCATTCGGGCGAACGAGTGGCGGTCAAAGTTTTGCGCCCCAACCTCTTGCCCCTTATCGAACAAGACTTGTCGCTGATGCGTTTCGGCGCGGCTTGGGTCGAACGCTTGTTTTCAGACGGCAAGCGTCTGAAGCCGCGCGAAGTGGTGGCGGAGTTCGACAAATACCTGCACGACGAATTGGATTTGATGCGCGAAGCCGCCAATGCAGGACAACTCGGGCGCAATTTCCAAAACAGCAATATGCTGATTGTGCCCAAGGTGTTTTACGACTACTGCACAAGCGACGTGCTGACGATTGAATGGATGGACGGCACGCCGGTTTCCGACATCGCCAAACTCAAAGCAGACGGCATCGATTTGCACAAACTTGCCGATTACGGCGTGGAAATCTTTTTCACGCAAGTTTTCCGCGACGGCTTTTTCCACGCGGATATGCACCCCGGCAATATTTTGGTTGCCGCCGACAACCGCTATATCGCCCTTGATTTCGGCATCGTCGGTACGCTGACCGATTACGACAAACGCTATCTCGCCATCAATTTCCTCGCCTTTTTCAACCGCGATTACCGACGTGTCGCCACCGCCCACGTCGAATCGGGCTGGGTGCCTGCCGACACGCGTGCGGAAGAGTTGGAAGCGGCGGTTCGCGCCGTGTGCGAGCCTGTGTTCAACAAACCGATTTCGCAGATTTCCTTCGGCTTGGTACTGATGCGCCTGTTTGAAGTCAGCCGCCGCTTCAATGTCGAAATCCAGCCGCAGCTGGTATTGCTGCAAAAAACGCTGCTCAACATCGAAGGCTTGGGCCGCCAACTCGATCCCGATTTGGACTTGTGGAAAACCGCCAAACCGTTTTTGGTAAAATGGATGAACGGGCAGGTCGGTCCCAAAGCCCTTTGGCGCAACCTCAAAAACGAAGCCCCAGACTGGGCGCAAATCATCCCTTCCCTGCCGCGCAAAATCAATGCCTTGGTCGATGAGGCGCGCCGGCAGGAAATGCGCGATGCCTATATCCATTTGGTCAAAGTGCAGCAGCGGCAAAGCCTGTGGCTGGCAGCGATAGCGGTTGTTTTGCTGCTGATTTTGCTTTTGAAATAGGCTTTGTCCGAATCATTGCCCGACTCCGCCCGTTTACAAGGAAACCGGTTATTTCCGGTTGCGTGGGAATCGGGCGTATCGAATAAAAGGCATTTTGTCCGACTGATAAGTGCCGGCATCGGCGGCATATTAAGGCGCAGGCTTGAAGCGGGCAATGCCGTCTGAAGCCCGTTTGGCGTTTCAGACGGCATTGGTGCGGATATTCAAATCATAAAGTCGATTTCGGCAAACTGGATATTTTGATCCATATCCGCCGACGGGGTTTTGAGCGATCGCGCCACGGGTTTGGCGGGTACGCCGACAACCGTGATGGACGGCGGCACGTCTGAAACCACGACGCTGCCCGCGCCGATTTTGGCATTGCTGCCGATGCGGATATTGCCCAATATCGAGGCGTTTGCGCCGATCATCACGCCGTCGCCGATTTTGGGGTGGCGGTCGCCGCCTTCTTTGCCCGAACCGCCGAGCGTTACGCCGTGCAAAATCGAAATATTGTTGCCCAACACGGCGGTTTCTCCGGCAACAAAGCCGGTGGCGTGGTCGAGCATCAGCCCGTATCCTAAACGGGCGGCGGGATGGATGTCCACGCCGAATACTTCGGACATACGGTTTTGTAGGAAATACGCCAGCGTTTTGCGTCCGTCGAGATACAGCCGGTGGTTGATGCGGTGTGCCTGAATCGCGTGGAAGCCTTTGAAATATAAAAGCGGCAGCGAATATTCGTCGCAGGCGGGATCGCGTTCGTAGATGGCTTTTAAGTCTGCTTCGACACATTTGCTGATTTGGGTGTCGCTGCCCAATGCCTGCTGGTAAATTTCAAACAGCGCGCGCACGTCCATAATCGGGCTGCCGAGTTTGCTGGAAAGGTGGTAGGCAAGGACGGAGCCGAGGGACTCGTGGCGCAACACGGTTTGGTGCAAAAAACTTGCCAGCATCGGTTCGGCGGCGGCAGCGGCCGCGGTTTCTTCGCGGATGGTGTGCCAGAGGTCGAAACCGGTTGTGTTCAAATGGTTTTTTTTCATAATGGATGCCGTCTGAAAAGCATAAGGTCGGCGGTATCTTACCGTTTATATGGTTTTTGCGGTAGGGTATTCGGCGGCGGATGTGAAATTTCCTGCCTTTGCTTGAAGTTTCTTGAAAATGTCCTTATCTTGCTCGGGTAATAACCGGATTTTGATTTCCAATTTGTTTTGAGGGATACGATATGAGCGAACAGACACAGCAGCAAAACAGTGAAGAAGCGGTTGAAAATGTGGAGGCGGTGGAAACCGTCGAGACAGTAGGAAATGCGGACGGTGTACAGGAACAGGCTGCCGCCGAGCCGGCTTATGAGGATTTGCAGGCGCGGATTGCCGAGCTGGAAGCGCAGTTGAAAGACGAACAACTGCGCGCTTTGGCAAACGAGCAAAACCTGCGCCGCCGCCACCAGCAGGAAATTGCCGATACGCACAAGTTCGCCGGACAGAAGTTTGCCGTGGAAATGTTGCCGGTCAAGGATTATCTGGAAATGGCGCTTTTGGATCAGAGCGGTAATTTCGATGCGCTGAAAATGGGTGTGCAGATGACTTTGAATGAGTTGCAGAAGGCGTTTGATGCCACGCAAATCAAGGAAATCAATCCTAAAGCGGGCGATAAGCTCGATCCGAATATCCATCAGGCGATGCAGGCGGTGGCCAGTGAGCAGGAACCCAATACCGTGGTTGGTGTGATGAAGAAGGGTTATACCCTGTCCGACCGTGTGTTGCGCCCGGCTATGGTTACGGTGGCACGGAAGGAAGCCTGAAGGCGTCTGGGGAATAATCTGATTTATTTCCTGAAGCGCGTTTTGCGTATAAACCGATCGAAGTAAAGCGGCAATGCCGTCTGAACCCGCCGGCCGGGCTTCAGGCGGCATTTTGTTTCGGCGTTAACGGTCAACCCGTATGCCGCCTGCCTGTTTTTCTTCATCCAGCTTTTTTTGCAGGGTGTCGCAAGGTGTGTCGCAGTCGCACATTTTTTTCATACCTAAAGCGGTAATGCCGCCGCAACTGCCTTTGATGGTGCGTTTGGAGAAAATATAGCCGACCGCCATACCGATGATGACGGTCAGGAAGATGCCGAAGGTGAGGAGCAGGGTTTTCATGGTGTTTCCTAATCGGTTTGTATGTTTAGCGGAGCAGCTTGGCAAATTCGGAAGACATGGCGGTGCGGTAGCCGTCCTTATCCCGGACAATTAGGAAAACAGCGAGTTTTTCTTGTTCTGCCAGCCTTAAGGCTTCGGTTTGGCCTAAAACAAATAATCCTGTGGATAAACCGTCCGCCGTCATTGCACTGTCTGAGACCACGCTGATGGAGGCGAGGTTGTGGCTGATGGGTCGTTTGTTGTTGGGATTGATGATGTGGGAGAGGCGTTTGCCGTTTTTATCGACGTGGAAAATACGGTAATCGCCGGAAGTGGCAAGCGAACGGTTGTTCAGCGGGACGATAATCTGCGTATTGCCGCCTTGGATGATATTGGGTTGCTCTATACCGATGCGCCACGGTTCGCCGTGCGCATTTTTGCCTTTGCCGTGCAACTCGCCGCCGATTTCGACCAGATAATTTTGAATGCCGTATTTTTCCAGTTCGCCCGCAACTTTATCAACGCCGAAGCCTTTGGCAATCGAAGATAAATCCAAATAGGCTTTGGGGTGGGTTTTGCTCAAGGAAGCGTAATCTTTGCCTTGTTGCAAAATGATTTTGTCTATGCCCGTATAAGATGCCGCCTGTTTGATTTGTTCCGGCGACGGTTCACGGGTAACGGATTTGTCGGGGCCGAACCCCCAAAGGTTGACCAAAGGGCCGACGGTTACGTCCAGTGCGCCGTGAGTCAGGCGGTTCAGGCGGACGGCTTCGGCGGTAACGTGTGCGAAATCGCTTGAAATGCGGAGGGGCTTGCCGGCTGTGTGTTGGTTGAACCGGCTGATTTCGGAATCGGTCTGGTAGGTGGACATCTGCCGGTTGACTTCTTTAAGCGCATCATCAATGCGCTTTTGTATTTTGGCAGGGGAGGGGAGTTTGTCCCGATTATTTGAAAGGTATTTGACGGTATAGGTCGTACCCATCGTTTTGCCTTGCAGGGTAACGGTTTGCGCGGTTTGTTCCGAACAGGCGTTCAGGAAGATGAAACCCAGGGCAAATATCAAGGCGCGGATAAGGTTCGGCAGGCGTGTTTCAGACGGCATAGTGTTTGACGGTTTTGGCAAATGGCTTGAATTATATCGCAAAACGGCCGGTATGTTTCTATGCCGATGCCGTTTGAAGGGCGTTCGGGCGGCATCGCCCGTCGTTTGGGTGGCGGTAATAAAAAACAAACCGGTGTTTTACAAACCGGTTTGTCAGGGTTTAATGGTCAGCGCGTCCTGCGTTGCCATTTGTTGTAGTAGTATTCGTAATCTTCATCACGACCGCCCGATTCAATCCAATCATCGTATTCGGGGCTGTTTTCAAAGCTGTCAGACATTATCCGTACCTCGTAAAATGGGTTGATCGATACTTTTTTAGTTATGGAATCAACCATAACTAAAAAGAAGTATACTTCTTTGTTTTTTCGTCAAAATATTTAGCCGCACATCCGCCGCAGGGTAAAAAAACGATATTGATACGGGTATGGGCGGATGCCGTCTGAAGGGTGTTCGGACGGCATCGGATAAAAAAGGAAGAAACCGGGGTTTCTTCCTTTTGTGTTTGAAGCCGAATATTTAACCGCCGAAATCGTCCAAGAGGATGTTTTCGTCTTCCACGCCCAAGTCTTTGAGCATTTTGATGACGGACTGGTTCATAATCGGCGGGCCGCACATATAAAATTCGCAGTCTTCCGGTGCTTCGTGGTTTTTCAGGTGGTTTTCGTAAACCACGTTGTGGATGAAGCCCGTGTAGCCGTCCCAGTTGTCTTCAGGCAATGGGTCGGACAGGGCGACGTGCCAAGTGAAGTTCGGGAATTCTGCCGCGAGTTGGTCGAAGTCTTCGACATAGAACATTTCGCGTTTGGAGCGTGCGCCGTACCAGAAGGTGATTTTGCGTTTGGAGTGCAAACGTTTCAACTGGTCGAAAATGTGGGAACGCATCGGGGCCATACCCGCACCGCCGCCGATAAATACCATTTCGGCATCGGTGTCTTTGGCGAAAAATTCGCCGAACGGGCCGGAAATCGTAACTTTGTCGCCGGGTTTGAGCGACCAGATGTAGGACGACATTTGTCCCGGAGGCGCATCGGGTACGCGCGGGGGAGGCGTGGCGATACGCACGTTCAGCATAATGATGCCTTTTTCTTCAGGATACGAAGCCATAGAGTAGGCGCGCAAAATCGGCTCGTCCACTTTGGAAACGTATTGCCACAGATTGTATTTGTCCCAGTCTTCGTGATATTCCTTGGGAATGTCGAAGTCTTTGTAGGCAACGGTGTGCGGCGGGGCTTCGATTTGAATGTAGCCGCCGGCGCGGAAAGGAACTTCTTCGCCTTCGGGAATGGCAAGCTTGAGTTCTTTAATGAACGTTGCTTTGTTGTCGTTGGAAATGACGGTGCATTCCCATTTTTTCACGCCGAACACTTCTTCGGGTACTTCGATGTCCATGTCGGTTTTGACATTGACTTGGCAGGACAAACGGCAGCCTTCGCGTGCTTCGCGTTTGCTGATGTGGGACAGCTCGGTCGGCAGAATGTCGCCGCCGCCGCTTTTCACGACAACGCGGCATTGTCCGCACGAACCGCCGCCACCGCAGGCGGAGGGGACAAAGATGCCTTGGCTGGCAAGCGCGCCCAAGAGTTTGCCGCCGGCGGGCATAGTCAGTTCTTTTTCATCATTGACTTTGATGGTGATGTCGCCTTCGCTGACCAACTTGGATTTGGCAAACAGAATCATCAGTGCCAAAGCTAAGACGATGACGGTAAACATCACGATACCTAAAATAATCTCCATACCGGTCCCTTTCTTATAACTGGATGCCGGAGAACGACATAAACGCCATTGCCATCAGGCCGGCGGCGATAAAGGTAATGCCCAAGCCTTTGAGGCCTTTGGGAGCGTCCGAATATTTCATTTTTTCGGTAATGCCCGCCAAAGCGACAATCGCCAACATCCAGCCCAAACCCGCGCCGAAGCCGTACACGACGGACTCGCCGAAGTCGTATTCGCGTTGCGCCATAAACGATACGGCGCCGAAAATCGCGCAGTTTACGGTAATCAGAGGCAGGTAGATGCCCAGCGCGTTATAGAGGGCGGGGACGAATTTGTCCAAGAACATTTCCAAAATCTGCACCAAAGCGGCAATCACGCCGATAAAGGTGATGAATTTCAAAAAGGTCAAATCCACGCCTTCGACAATCGCGCCGTCTTTGAGCAGCGAGTAAACCAATTGGTTGGCGGGGACGGACAGCCCGAGTACGAAAATTACCGCCACACCCAAACCGAATGCGGTGGATACTTTTTTGGATACCGCCAAAAACGTACACATACCCAAAAAGAAGGATAGCGCCATATTTTCAATGAAGACGGATTTGATGAAGAGGCTCAAATAGTGTTCCATAGCTTATTCCTCCGCCTGTTCGGGTTTCCAAGTACGCAGTCCCCAAATCAAAAAGCCGATGATGAAGAACGCGCTGGGGGCGAGTAGGAAGAGGCCGTTGGTCTGATACCAGCCGCCGTCCTGTACGGTTTGAAAGACGGTATAACCTAAAAGTTTGCCTGAGCCGATCAGTTCGCGGACGGTGGCGACGACAAGCAGCATCATCCCGTAGCCCGCACCGTTGCCGATGCCGTCGATCAGGCTTTCCAGCGGCGGCTCTTTCATCGCAAATGCTTCGGCACGGCCCATCACTATACAGTTGGTAATAATCAGGCCGACGAATACGGAAAGCTGCTTGGACAATTCGTAGGCAAATGCCTGAAGCAGTTGGTCGACCAGCGTAACCAGCGACGCGATAATCGCCATTTGCACGATGATGCGGATGCTGTTGGGGATGTAGTTGCGCACCAGCGAAATGAAGAAGCTGGAAAAACCGGTTACCAAAGCTACGGAAATACCCATTACGATGGCCGTCTGAAGTTTGGTGGTAACCGCCAAAGCCGAACAAATACCCAAAACCTGCAAGGCAATCGGGTTGTTGTCGATAAAGGGTGAGAACATCAAATGTTTCAAGCGTTTCATATCAGCCATTATTGCACTCCTGCTGATTTCAATTTGTTCAGGTAGGGGATATAGCCGTTTTCGCCGAACCAGTAGGCGAACGAACCTTGCACGCCTTTGGAAGTCAGCGACGCGCCGGAGAGGGCGTCTACGCCGTGTTCTTTGTCCGAACCCGCGCCTTTGCCCACGTGCAGGGCGAGTTTGCCTTGTCCGTCAAACAATTTTTTGCCGACGAATTTTTGCTGCCACAAAGGATTGCCGATTTCGCCGCCCAAGCCCGGGGTTTCGCCTTGTTCGTAGTAGGTAATGCCGTTGATGGTGTTGCCGTCGGGTCGGATGGCGACGAAGCCGTACATCACCGACCACAAACCGTTGCCGTGCATCGGCAGGATGATTTGCCCGATTTTGCCGTCTTCGCCTTTTACCAAATAAACCTCGGTGTATTTGGCGCGGCTTTTGATGCCTGCCAAATCGTCTTCAGGTTTGATGCGGATGCTTTGCGCGGGGTCTTTGCCTGCGATGCGCGCGCTGAAGTCTTTCGGCGCGTCTTTCACATATTCGCCGGTCGCCAAATCGACCACGCGTTGCTCGATACGCTCGGCAAAGGTTTTACCGATGTCGGTGTCCTTATCCATCAAACCGGCCACGCTCAAAATATAGCCTTGTTTGTCTTGGAGTTTTTGTTTTTCTTGGATGGGTTTCAAGCCGACGACCGCACCGGCAACGATGACCGAGCAAATCAGGCTGACCGCCAACACGACAATCAGCGTGCCGCTGAAGCTGTCTTTATCGAATTTCTTAGCCATTGCTGCGCGCCTTTCTGCGTTTGATGTTCGCTTGTGCGACGAAATAGTCGAAAATCGGGGCAAACAGGTTGGCAAACAGAATCGCCAACATCATGCCTTCGGGGTAAGCCGGATTGGCCACGCGGATTAACACGCACATTACGCCGATAAGCGCGCCGTACCACCATTTGCCGACATTGGTAAAGGAAGCGGAAACGGGGTCGGTCGCCATAAACAGCATACCGATGGCGAAGCCGCCGACCACCAAGTGCCAGTACCAAGGCATAGCAAACATAGCGTTGGTGTCAGAACCGATGAAGTTAAACAGCGAAGACATCGCAATCATACCGATCATCACGCCGGCAATAATGCGCCAAGAAGCGATGCGGGCAAACACGATAAACGCGCCGCCGATTAAGAGTGCCAAAGTGGAGACTTCGCCGATGGAGCCGGGCAGTTTGCCGATAAACGCGTCCATCCAAGTGATGGTTTGACCGGTTACGGCGTTTTTCAGGCCGTCTGCACCGTGTGCCGCCCATTGCGCCAGCGCGGTTGCGCCGGAATAGCCGTCAACCGCCGTCCAAACCGCATCGCCGCTCAAGTTGGCGGGGTAGGCGAAGAACAGGAAGGCGCGGCCTGCCAGCGCAGGGTTCATGAAGTTTTTACCTGTACCGCCGAATACTTCTTTCGCAACCACAACGCCGAAAGAAATACCCAAAGCCGCCTGCCACAGCGGCAGCGTGGGCGGAACGATTAAGGCAAACAGAATCGAAGTAACGAAGAAACCTTCGTTGATTTCGTGTTTGCGTACGGATGCGAACAAGACTTCCCAGAAGCCGCCCACAATAAATACGGTCGCGTAAATCGGCAGGAAGTAAATCGCGCCGAACAGCATTTTGCCCAACACGCCCGCTTCAGGCGACATATTGATGCCCAAAGCGTTGGCAAGGGCGTAATGCCAGTCGTTGGCGATGCTTTGTTGCAGCAAATCGGGCGTTAAGGCACCGAATGCCTGTGCGCCGACGTTGTACATGCCGTAAAACATGGCGGGGAACAAAGCCAGCCACACCAAAATCATCATGCGTTTGGAGTCGAGCGCGTCGCGGACGTGCGCCGCTTTGCGCGTTACCGCGCCGGATGTATAGAAAATCGTCGCCGCAGCTTCATAGAGGGCATACCATTTTTCATGTTTGCCGCCCGGCAGGAAGTGCGGTTCGATTTTTTCCAGAAAATGTTTTAAGCCCATAATCAGCCTTCCTTCTCAATGGTTTCCAGCACTTTGCGCAACAGCGGGCCGTATTCGTATTTGCCCGGGCAGACGAAGCTGCACAAAGCGAGGTCTTCTTCGTCCAATTCCAAGCAACCCAAAGCCTGCGCGCTGTCGGTATCGCCGACGATTAAATCGCGCAAAAGCAAGGTAGGCAGGATGTCCAACGGCATTACGCGCTCATAAGTGCCGATCGGTACCATGGCGCGGTCGCCGCCGTTGACGGCTGTCGTGAACTTGAAGAGTTTGTTTTTTAGGAAATGGCCGAGAGTGGTGCGCGTGATGGAGTATTTGTCCGGCTGCGGCGCAACCCAGCCGAACAGCTCTTTGCTGCGGCCTTCTTCGATAACGGAAATCTGATTGTGGTAGCGTCCCAAATAATCATGCGCGCCTTGTGCAATCGCACCGTTCAATACCGAACCGGAAATCACGCGGTTGTCCGCGTCAACCAATTCGCCGGCGGTAAGTTGAGACACCTTCGCACCCAAAACGGTACGCAAGAGGCGCGGTTTGTTGACTTGCAGGCCGCCCAAGGCAACCACGCGCTCGGTATTCAGACGGCCTGTTACGAACAAACGTCCGATGGCAATCACGTCTTGATAATTGATGGTCCACACGGTTTTATTCGCGCCGACTGGCTCGATGAAATGAATGTGCGTGCCACTCAAGCCGGCAGGATGCGGGCCGCCAAATTCATGTGTTTCGATATTGGCAGCATTTTCAGACGGCACGTCTGCGCCTGCTGCTTTACACACATGGATTTTACGTTCGGTCAGGCGGCTCAATACCAACAGGCCGCGTTTGAAGTCTTCGGCGGCTTCTTTGATGATGACCGTAGGGTCGGCAGCCAGCGGATTGGTGTCCATCGCATTGACGAAGATGGCGAACGGCTCGGCATCTACGGCAGGGATTTTGCTGAACGGACGGGTGCGAAGCGCAGTCCATAAGCCTGATTGAATCAGGTTGCGGCGCACTTTTTCGCTGCTCAATTTTGCCAGCGCTTCAGGTACGTAGCGTTCGAACTCGATTTCGTCGTTGCCTTCAACGGCAATCACGACTGACTGAAGTACGCGCTTTTCGCCACGGTGAATAGCGGCGATTTTGCCTGAAGCCGGCGCAGTAAATACTACGCCCGGATTCTTTTTGTCTTCAAACAGCACTTGGCCTTTTTTGACGGCTTCACCTTCCTTGATTTTCATCGAGGGGCGCATGCCGACATATTCTTCGCCAAGCAACGCGACTTCGGTAATGGCCGGGCCGTCATAAATGACTTGCTCCGGTCTGCCCGCGATGGGCAGATTTAGACCTTTTTTGATTTTAATCATAGATTTGCATTACTTGTGATGGTTAAGGTAAAAACGGCGTGTTTTTGATACCGTGTCGCGTGGCATCAAAAGCATTGAATAAATTAATGTAGCAAAGTGTTAGATTTTATCAGGAATTGTACCTGTTTGTCAGATTTGCCGCTTTTTTCCTTGCGGAAGCCGTTTTTAATTGTCGGAAGGGGGATATTGATTTGATAAGGGTCTGTACTAGATTAGCAGATATGTTACCCTCGAAATATGAAGATAACACACTGCAAATTAAAGAAAGAAGTACAAAAAGAACCGCTCCGTTCTTTTGTACCGGAAGTTACCGCCCGTTCTGCAGCCGATATTTTGGGTATCCATCCCGATTCGGCGGCACTGTTTTACCGTAAAATCCGCACGGTTACCAACCATCGTTTGGCCTTGGCTGCCGATGAGGTTTTCGAGTGCCCCGCCGGGCCGGGCGGAAGCTATTTCGGCGGACGGCGTAAAGGCAGACGCGGTCGCGGCGCGGCAGGAAAAGCGGTTGTCTTCGGCATTCCG
>NZ_QNRU01000017.1 GCF_003315235.1 Neisseria gonorrhoeae
GGGAATGCGAATTTCGACTTAACTTCGGCACACCGTCCCGGCAGCTAAAAATCCTGCGGGATCGGTGTGGAATTTAGGGATAATCTAGTACAGCCACAAAAATAAACCAATATTTAACAGTCGGATAGCTCCGCCTGATTAAGTTTTTCGGTAATAGTTGTGATTATCAAATATAATTGCCGCCCGAAATATCCGATAAGTTTGTTTGTTTTATCTTTAATTCCCCAATACTTAAAAAAGAGAGCGTTTTCATGAACAAAAAACTTGCCTTAATGCCGCTGTTGATTTTGAGCGCGTTTTCATCTGCCGCCGACAATACTCCGCAGCATGGCGAACTCGGACAGGTTCATGTCCGCGCCGATGCCAAGCGCGTCAAAGCCGCGCATTCTTACTCCATCGCCAGCGATGGCGACTTGCGCGACCGCGTAAATTTGGGCGTATTGGGTAAAGCCAACGCGTTTACCGCGCCGATTACCGTCGTCAACTACGACGAACAAGCCTTCAACAATACCGAGGCGCGTACTTTAGTGGATGCCGTAGCCAAAAAAGACGCTTCCGTTTGAGAGTTTGGCGGCGAAAGCAACACGCTGACCGGTCTGTATTTCCGTGGTTATCAGCTTGATGCGCGCCAATTCAGCGTAAACGGCTTGGCAGGAATGTATGGCACGCAAGGCACGGCGAGCGTGCAAGTCGGCTTCGCACAACTGATTAAAGGCGCGTCCACCGCCGTAAACGGCATACCCTGAAGGCGCGGTATCCGGTTCCGTCAACATCGAAACCAAAAAAGCCGCCGACGAAGGCAACCGCAAAATCGGTTTGGCCCGGTTCGGCAACAACCGCGCCCAAGGTACGTTCGACTTAGGGCAACGCTTCGGCGAAAACAAAGCATTCGGCGTGCGTGCCAACGGCAAACTGCGCCACGGCGACACCCCGCGCCACGGTTACAGAGAAGACAACAAAGAATTTGCCTTAAATGCCGATTATCGCGGCGAAAAACTGCGCGTGACGTTCGACTCCATCTACGCGAAACGCAAAATCAACGGCGGCCGCGCGCGTATGAAGGATATCCAAAACGCCGGCGGACGCTTGTTCGACGCGCCCGACGGCAAAATCAACCTGCTGCCTTCTTGGAACTGGCAAAATACCGTCGGCGAAACCAATATGCTGACGTTTGAATGGGATGCGTTTGACAATACCTAAATTACCGGCGGTATCGGCTACAACAAAGCGCGTTATTACGGTACGCTGATTTCCCCAACCGTTTGCGGTACAAGCGGTGCGAGCAGCCAAACCAAAACCTGCATGGCTGCCAACCAATACCACACCGGCACGGCGCGCCTGACCGACCAATATTTCCGTACTTTGAGTATGAACCTGACCGCACGCGGCGAATTTGAAACCGGCCCGGTCACGCATAACTGGAGTACGGCTTTCGACCGCGTTATCCGCCAGCGGAAAACCATAAACGGCAGCGGGAACGGCAACAGCAAGATAGAAGTGAAGGCAAACGAAAATATTGCGAATCAATTGGCATCGTTCAAAGCCGACTATCCCAATTCTTGGGCGAACTCGGCCAACTTAGATGCCAATATCAAAGTCAACAGCTTGGCTTTGTCCGATACTTTGGGCTTCGTTGATAACAAATACCCCCTGACTTTGGGCGGACGTTTCCAAGCGGTTGAATACACTGATAAGAAGAAATCACAGAGCGGCGATGCCAAACGTTTCAGCCCGATGCTGATGGCGGCGTGGGTGCCGCAACCTGATTTGGTCGTGTGCGGCAACTATATGGAAGACTTGGAGCGTGCCGATATCAAAACCGATGATTCCGGCGAAACGACAATGGCGAAGCCGCGCGTCAGCCGCCAGTTTGAAATCGGCGTGCGTAAAAACTGGGGCGATTTTGTAACCACGTTGAACGCGTTCCAAATCAAACGCCCGGGCTACTGGCGCGGCAATACCAAAAAAGGTACTGATTTTGCAGCATATAAAGCAGCAGGAGGCGCAGCCGGCGACGAGCAAGGTATGGAACGCAATCGCGGTATTGAGTTCAATGCCTATGCCAACCTGTTGAACAAAACCCTGCGCCCGACTTTCGGCGTGATGTATCTGCAATCGTCCGTGAAGAATTATCCGAATGCGCGCGATATGCTGGTTAACGGCGTACAAGTCGCCAACCCGCGCGTGATTGTCAAAACAGGCGTTGAACGGGATACACCGTTTGCCAAAGGTTTGAGCTTGAACGGCAATGTTTCGTATTTCGGCAAGTCTTATCAAGACACGCAAAAACAATACGCCTTCCCGTCCTATACCTTGGTTGACGTAGGCGCGCGCTACAAAACCAAGCTGGGCAAAAACACCCTGACCGTCAGCAGCTCGGTAGAAAACCTGTTCAACAAAAACTACTGGCAGGTACAGCGCGGACAATTTGACCGTAGTTTCGCCGTCGTCGGTCTGCCGCGTACTTACTGGCTGAAGGCGGAATTGGATTTCTAAGCTGCCTCCGTTTCCGAAAATGCCGTCCGAACAGGTTTCAGACGGCATTTCTTTTAAAGAAATATGGCGGGATATGCTTAAATAATGCTATTCTAGTACCTTTGAAACCTGCTTGTTTGAAGTGATGAAAAAACCTTTGATTTCAGTTGCGGCAGTATTGCTCGGCGTTGCTTTGGGTACACCTTATTATTTGGGTGTCAAAGCAGAAGAAAGTCTGACGCAGCAGCAAAAAATATTGCAGAAAACGGGCTTTTTGACCGTCGAATCGCACCAGTATGATCGAGGCTGGTTTACCTCTACGGAAACGACGGTCATCCGTCTGAAACCCGAGTTGCTGCATAATGCGCAGAAATACCTGCCGGATAACTTGAAAATAGTGTTGGAACAGCCGGTTACGCTGGTAAACCATATCACGCACGGCCCTTTCGCCGGCGGATTCGGCACGCAGGCGCACATTGAAACCGAGTTCAAATACGAGCCTGAAACGGAAAAAGTTTTGGAACGCTTTTTTGGGAAACAAGTTCCGGTTTCCCTTGCCAATACCGTTTATTTCAACGGCAGCGGTAAAATGGAAGTCAGTGTTCCCGCTTTCGATTATGAAGAACTGTCGGGCATCAGGCTGCACTGGGAAGGCCTGACGGGGGAAACGGTTTATCAAAAAGGTTTCAAAAGCTACCGCAACAGCTATGATGCGCCCTTGTTCAAAATCAAGCTGGCAGACAAAGGCGATGCCGCGTTTGAAAAAGCGCATTTCGATTCGGAAACTTCAGACGGCATCAATCCGCTTGCTTTGGGCAGCAGCAATCTGACTTTGGAAAAATTTTCGCTCGAATGGAAAGAGGGTGTCGATTACAACGTCAAATTGAACGAACTGGTCAACCTCGTTACCGATTTGCAGATCGGCGCGTTTATCAATCCCAACGGCAGCATCGCACCTTCCAAAATCGAAGTCGGCAAGCTGGCTTTTTCAACCAAGACCGGGGAATCGGGCGCGTTTATCGACAGCGAAGGGCGGTTCCGTTTCGATACGTTGGTGTACGGCGATGAAAAATACGGCCCGCTGGACATCCATATCGCTGCCGAACACCTCGATGCTTCTGCCTTAACCGTATTGAAACGCAAGTTTGCACAAATTTCTGCCAAAAAAATGACTGAGGAACAAATCCGCAATGATTTGATTGCGGCAGTCAAAGGCGATGCTTCCGGATTATTTACCCATGACCCGGTACTAAATATCAAAATTTTCCGTTTCACCCTGCCTCAGGGAAAAATTGATGTGGGCGGAAAAATCATGTTTAAAGGCATGAAGAAGGAAGATTTGAACCAATTGGGACTGATGTTAAAGAAAACCGAGGCAAACATCAGAATGAGTATTCCTCAAAAAATGTTGGAAGATTTGGCGGTAAGTCAGGCTGGAAATATTTTCAGTGTAAATGCCGAAGATGAGGCGGAAGCCAGAGCAAGCATTGCCGATATTAATGAAACATTGCGCCTGATGGTGGACAGTACGGTCCAAAGTATGGCAAGGGAAAAATATCTTACTTTAGACGGTAATCAGATTGATACGGTCATTTCCCTTAAAAACAACGCCCTGAAGTTAAACGGGAAAACGCTGCAAAATGAACCCGATCCTGATTTTGACGAGGGAGATATGGTTTCCGGCCAGCCGCATTAATGCCGTTTATGCCAAATGCCGTCTGAAATGTTCAGACGGCATTTTTGTCGGTCTCGAAATAGGATGGATTTTCATGTTTCAAAAACAATTGATTGTCTCTAATCCGATATCAGGACACGCTTCCAATGTTTAGATATGGAATTCGGACGGGATAGGGGAACTATTGAAATCCAGTTGAAATCTGTTATTGGAAAGCATGGAGGAAAAATAAAAGGCTGTATTTTAATATAGTATTGATAGGCATGCTTAGCTTCAAGGTATTCAATAGTGTAGGTGTCTGCCTAACTGGAAAATAATCGTCTTTTCCCTTGCAACCAGTTAAAATTGACAGATGGTTAAAACACAGCCAAATAAAAATGCCGCCTGAAGGGTTCAGACGGCATTTGTTCGGATAAACCTTATCGGCTGCTTAGAGCATCAGGTTTATTTTTTCTTTTGAGGAGGCAGGTCGGTACATACACCCAAAGCCACTTCCGCAGCCATACCGATGGATTCGCCCAAGGTCGGGTGCGGGTGGATGGTTTTGCCGATGTCTGCCGCGTCGCAGCCCATTTCGATGGCAAGGCAGACTTCGCCGATCATGTCGCCACCGTTCGGACCGACAATGCCGCCGCCGATGATGCGGCCGGTTTCGGCATCGAAAATCAGCTTGGTAAAGCCGTTGTCGCAACCGTTGGCAATCGCACGACCGGAAGCCGCCCATGGGAAGTTGGCTTTGGTGATTTTGCGGCCTGATGCTTTGGCAGACAATTCGGTTTCACCGACCCATGCCACTTCGGGGGAAGTGTAGGCAACGCCGGGAATAACGCGTGCGTCGAAGTAGGCTTTGTGGCCGGCACAGTTTTCAGCGGCAACGTGGCCTTCGTGAACGGCTTTGTGTGCCAACATCGGTTGACCGACGATATCGCCGATAGCGTAGATGTGCGGTACGTTGGTGCGCATTTGTTTGTCAACTTCGATGAAGCCACGATCGGTAACGGCAACACCGGCTTTTTCTGCGCTGATGAGTTTGCCGTTAGGCGCACGGCCTGCCGCGACCAGTACGGCATCGTAACGTTGCGGCTCTTTAGGTGCATTTGCACCTTCAAAGGTAACGTAAACGCCGTCTTCTTTCGGCTCGACTGCAACGGTTTTGGTGTTGACCATAATGTTGTCAAAACGGTATTCGTTTTGTTTTTGCCATACTTTAACCAAGTCGCGGTCTGCGCCTTGCATCAGGCCGTCCATCATTTCAACCACATCCAGGCGAGAACCCAGCGTGCTGTAAACCGTACCCATCTCGAGGCCGATAATGCCGCCGCCGATAATCAGCAGTTTGCCCGGTACTTCTTTCAGTGCCAGTGCGCCGCTGGAATCGATGATGCGCGGATCTTCAGGAATGAAAGGCAGTTTGGTTACGCGGCTGCCTGCTGCAATGATACAGTTTTTGAAGGCAACGATTTTTTTCTCGCCGGTAGGGGCTGCCTGTTCGTACGCGTCGCCGGCAGTCAGCGACACTTCCAAGTGGTGAGGATCCAAGAATTGCCCGTCGCCTTGGATAACGTCCACTTTACGGCTTTTCGCCATACCTGCCAAACCACCCGTGAGGCGGGAAACCACGCCGTCTTTGTAGGCGCGAAGCATATCGATGTCGAGTTCCGGTTCGGGGTATTTGATACCGTTGGCAGCCAAGTGGCGCACTTCGTCGATAACGGCGGCATTGTGCAACAAGGCTTTGGAAGGGATACAGCCGACGTTCAGGCAAACGCCGCCCAAAGTTTTGTAACGCTCGACGATGGCGACTTTCAAGCCTTCATCGGCAGCGGCAAATGCAGCGGAGTAACCGCCGGGACCGCCGCCCAATACGACCACGTCGTACTCGGCATCGGCAGCACCGCCGAATTGCGCGGCTTGCGGAGCAGGAGCGGCAGCTTTGGGTGCTTCTTGCGCCGGGGCGGCAGCCGCTTCGGCTTTAGGGGCGGCAGCCGCACCTTCGGCTTCGACGACGACAATCAAACCGCCTTCGGAGATTTTGTCGCCGACTTTGACTTTCACTTCTTTGATCACGCCCGCAACTTCGGCAGGCACGTCCATCGTCGCTTTGTCGGTTTCCAAGGTAATCAGGGTGTCGTCAACGGCGATGGTGTCGCCAACGTTCACTTCAACCGCGATAATATCTACATTTTCGTGTCCGCCAATGTCGGGCACTTTCAATTCAACTAAAGCCATTATATTGACCTTTCAACTTAGTTAATTTCTATCAACTCTTTAGCAATAATCACTTCTTCAGGAATACAGCCACAATCTTCAGCTCTGATTGTTACTTCCTTCTCATCTGGGTTTTCTGGATGTTCAACCTCATATTCAAAAATAGAATATTGACCAAACAAATCTCTATTTAAAACATATATATAGCCATTTTCGATGCCGGAGCTTGTTGCAAATTTCTTGGCAATTTCCTTGTCTGTTGTCGTAGATATATAACATCCGTCATATAGATCTGTTTCAATTTGATGGGCGTAAACTGCATTCTTCACACTTGGACCATGTGTAGCTTTACCATCATATTTAAACTTACCATCATAACGAATTGCAACTTCAGCTTTATTACCTTTAGGTTTTAACTGTCCATTATTTTGCTCATCTTGTTGGCAACTAATGCCTCTATATAAATAAGAAATTTCCCATAAGTTATTAATTTAAAGTTTGAATTTAACACCATCACTCATCAATCTCAAGCAATCCAAACATTATCAGACTGCTTGAGAGGGATGTTTTATTTTATAAGGTAATGCGGCGGAAGTCTTTCAACAGGTTCGCCAGGAATACGGTGAAGCGCATACCGGCGGCACCGTCGATGACGCGGTGGTCGAAGGACAGGCTCAACGGGCACATCAGGCGCGGGGCAAACTCTTTGCCGTTCCAAACCGGTTTGATTTGGGATTTGCACACGCCCAAGATAGCGACTTCGGGAGCGTTCACAATCGGCGTGAAACCTGTGCCGCCGATGCCGCCCAAGCTGGAAATGGTAAAGCACGCGCCTTGCATTTCTTGCGGTTTGAGCTTGCCTTCGCGGGCTTTTTTGGACAATTCGGTCAATTCTTGGCTGATTTGTTTCAAGCCTTTTTGATCCACGTCTTTGATGACGGGAACAACCAAGCCGTTCGGCGTATCGGCTGCGAAACCGATGTTGAAGTAGTTTTTCAGCACCAGGTTGTCGCCGTCCAAAGAAGCGTTGAATTCGGGGAAGGCTTTCAGCGCGGAAACGGAGGCTTTGATGATGAACGCCAACGGGGACAGTTTCACGCCTTCGCGTTCCCATTCTTTGTTCAGCTGTTTGCGGAATTCTTCCAGTTCGGTCATATCCGCTTCTTCGTGTACGGTAACGTGAGGAATCACCACCCAGTTGCGGGACAGGTTTTGACCGGAGATTTTCTTAATGCGGGACAATTCTTTAACTTCGACATTGCCGAATTTGGAGAAGTCCACTTTAGGCCACGGCAGCAAGTCCAGACCGCCGCCCAAAGATGCGCCGGCTGCGGCAGGTTTTGCCGCGCCGCCCTGCATTACGGATTTCACAAAGGCTTTGATGTCGTCTCCCATGATACGGCCTTTCAAGCCGCTACCTTTGACTTGGCCCAAATCCACGCCCAATTCGCGCGCCAGTTTGCGTGCGGAAGGACCGGCGTGTGCTTTGGCGAAAGCGGCTTCATCGATTTTGGCAGCGGCAGGCGAGGCAGATGTAGGCACGGCGGCGGGTGCGGCAGCTTGAGCGGCAGGCGCAGGAGCTGCTGCGGCAGAGCCGGCGGTTTCCACTTCGATAATGGCAGAGCCTTCGGACACTTTGTCGCCGACTTTTAAGAATACGGCTTTAACGACACCGGCAGCGGTACAAGGTACGTCCATTGTCGCTTTATCGGTTTCCAAAGTAATCAGCGTGTCGTCTTCGGCAACGGTGTCGCCAACTTTGATTTCAACGGCGATTACATCTACATCGGTATGGCCGCCGATATCGGGAACGGCTACTTGAACGGTTGCACCGCCTGCGGCAGCGGGTGCAGGTTGTGCTTCGGCGGCAGCAGCCGGGGCGGCTTCGGCAGCGGCGGCACCGGTTTCAACGGTCAAAATTACGCCGCCTTCGGAGATTTTGTCGCCGACTTTGACTTTTACTTCTTTCACGACACCGGCCGCATCGGCAGGCACATCCATCGTGGCTTTGTCGGTTTCCAGTGTAATCAGGGTGTCGTCAACGGCGATGGTGTCGCCCGCTTTAACTTCTACGGCGATGATGTCGACGTTTTCGTGACCGCCGATATCGGGGACTTTGATTTCTACGATACTCATTTGAGTTCCTTTAATCTTTTTCAGTTGGATGCCGTCTGAAAGCTGCTTCAGGCGGCATCGGTACGGTTTGTCTGTTCAAACCATTCGGGCATTCGGTTTTCAGACGGCCTGATGTCGGAATGGGGCAAACAGGCCGTCTGAAACATCAATCAGCGTTTCCAGCTAGGGGCTGAATCGGCTTTGATGCCGTATTTCTCAATGGCTTGTTGAACGGTTTCTTTGCTGACTTTGCCTTGTTCCGCCAATGCGGCCAATGCTGCCACGGCAACGTTGTAGCGGTCCACTTCAAAGAAGCGGCGCAGGTTGGCGCGGCTGTCGGAACGGCCGAAACCGTCAGTGCCCAAGACATGGTAGTCGTTCGGGATGTACGCGCGGATACGGTCGGCATAGCTGCGGATATAGTCGGTAGCGGCGATAACCGGACCGTCATGACCTTGCAGTTGGGAAGTAACGAAAGGCACTTTTTCAGCTTCCAGCGGATGCAGGCGGTTGAAGCGTTCGGTTTCGATGGCGTCGCGGTGCAGCAGGTTGAAGGACGGGCAAGACCAGATGTCCGCTTCCACGCCGAAGTCGGCTTTCAGCAGCTCGGCACCGGCAATCACTTCTTGCAGAATCGTACCGGAACCCATCAATTGGACTTTCTTGTCGCCTTTGCCGCCGGCTTTCAGCAGGTACATACCTTTGAGGATGTCTTGTTCCGCACCTTCCGGCATATCGGGATGGGTGTAGTTCTCGTTCATCAGGGTGATGTAGTAGAACACGTCTTCATTATTGGCATACATACGGCGCAGACCGTCTTGTACGATGACGGCCACTTCGTATTGGAAGGTCGGGTCATAAGATACGCAGTTCGGAATCAGGTCGGCCTGGATGTGGCTGTGGCCGTCTTCGTGTTGCAGACCTTCGCCGTTCAGCGTCGTACGGCCGGCAGTACCGCCCAGCAGGAAGCCGCGCGCGTGCATATCGCCCGCCGCCCAAGCCAAGTCGCCGATACGTTGGAAACCGAACATGGAGTAGTAAATGTAGAACGGAATCATCGCGAAGTCGCTGTTGGCGTAGCTGGTCGCAGCCGCAATCCAGTCGGCCATCGCGCCCGGTTCGTTAATACCTTCTTGCAAGATTTGACCGTCAACGGATTCTTTATAGAACATCAGTTGGTCTTTGTCTTGAGGGGTATATTGCTGACCTTTCGGATTCCAAATACCGTATTGGCGGAACATACCTTCCATGCCGAAAGTACGGCTTTCGTCGGGAACGATAGGTACGACGCGTTTGCCGATTTTTTTGTCTTTCAGCAAAGTGGACAGGATGCGGACGAATGCCATAGTGGTCGAGAACTCGCGTTCACCGCTGGATTTGAGTTGTGCGTCGAATGCCGACAGCTCGGGCACTTCCAATACTTCCTGCGTCGGTTTGCGTTGCGGCAGGTAGCCGCCCAAAGCATCGCGGCGTGCGTGCAGGTATTTGTATTCTTCCGTATCGGGGGCAAAAGTCAGGTAAGGCAGATCGCCGCTTTCGATTTGTTCGTCGGTAACCGGAATGTCAAAGCGGTCGCGGAATTGTTTCAGGGACGCTTTGTCCATTTTTTTGGCTTGGTGGGCAACGTTCTGACCTTCGCCGGATGCGCCCATACCGTAACCTTTAATGGTTTTCGCCAAGATAACGGTAGGTTTGCCGTCGGCATGGTTCGCTGCGCGGTCGTAGGCGTTGTACACTTTTTGAGGATCGTGGCCGCCGCGGTTCAATGCCCAGAGTTGCTCATCGGTCATATCGGCAACCAATGCTTTCAGTTCGGGCGTATTGAAGAAGTGTTCGCGCACATACGCGCCGTCTTTGGATTTGTAAGTTTGGTAGTCGCCGTCCAAACATTCTTCCATACGTTGGCGCAGGATACCGTCTTTGTCTTTCGCCAAGAGGCGGTCCCAACGGCGGCCCCAAATGACTTTGACGACATTCCAGCCGGCACCGGCAAAGTTGCCTTCCAATTCTTGGATGATTTTGCCGTTGCCGCGCACCGGACCGTCCAAGCGTTGCAGGTTGCAGTTGATGACGAAAATCAGGTTGTCCAAGCCTTCGCGTGCAGCCAGCGCGATTGCACCTTGGGATTCGGGTTCGTCCATTTCGCCGTCGCCGCAGAAACACCATACTTTACGGCCTTTGGTTTTTGCCAAGCCGCGTGATTCCAAGTATTTCAGGAAACGCGCCTGATAAATCGCCATGATGGGGCCCAAGCCCATGGATACGGTCGGGAACTGCCAGAAGTCGGGCAAGAGGTGGGGGTGTGGATAGGAAGGCAGACCGTGTCCGTCCACTTCTTGGCGGAAGTTGTTCAGCTGGTCTTCGGTCAGACGGCCTTCGACGAATGCGCGTGCATAGATGCCCGGGGCAACGTGACCTTGGAAGAAGACCAAATCGCCTTCTTCACCTTCACCTTTGGCTTTCCAGAAGTGGTTGAAACCGACTTCGTACATGGTGGCGGCAGATTGGAAAGATGCGATGTGCCCACCCAGTTCCAAATCTTTCTTGCCGGCGCGCAATACGATGGCGGCGGCGTTCCAGCGTACGAATGCGCGAATGCGGTGTTCGATGTTTTGGTCGCCCGGAATGCCTTTTTCGTTTTCAACCGAAACGGTATTCAAATACGGGGTGGTCGTGCCGTGGGGCATACGTACGCCTTTGTCGCGGCAGTATTTGAGCAGGTTTTCCAAGAGGTATTGCGCGCGTTCGCCGCCTTCATATTCGAGGACGGAGCTTAACGCGTCCAGCCACTCTTGGGTTTCGATAGGGTCAACATCGTGTAATTGGGTGGACATAGTATCTATCCTTTATGTTGAGTGTTTAATCGGAAGGGAGGGTGTAGCCAACCCCTTTATTTTCGTTTGTGAAAAATAATAAGCAAAAACGAAAATTTCTAAATCAAACCGAAACAAAATAATTTAAGTTTAATGTTTTCAAAAAATTATAAAAGTCTTGGAAGCAAGGGAAAACTTGAAAAAAAAAATGTTCGGTCTGCTCCGCACGAAATCCTATCAGCAATCGGGTCTGCTGGCAAATAACCATGCTTTTAAAAGCAGGTTTTATACTGAAGTTGGCGTTTGGTAAGGACAGGTCTTTTTGATTGCGAAAACATTCTGTTTAATTTTGGTTATATTTTTTCGGAATTGTGGGATATCGAATCGTTATGTCTCTGTCGGCAATTTTCCTATTGCAGAAAATCTATACACAAGCTTTGTGGACAACCGTGTTGATAAGCCACGGCTTGTGTTAAAAAAGTCTTACGCAACAAATGTACGCTTATTTTGATTAAAAATTAGGCAAATTTAAATCTATAAAAATCATGTAATTATGTTCAATATGATGTTTCTGGTCATGTTTTTGCCGTCTGTTATGGAGTTTGTCCCGCGTTTGGGGCAGGGGGTGAATTTTGGAGGTTGGTGCAAAACCTGCTTTTTTCGCGTTACAATCTGCACCCGATTTACTTTTGAATCTGCCTGTTTGGAAAAATATTTTTATGAAAGCCAGCCAATTCTTTATCTCTACTTTAAAAGAAGCCCCTGCCGAAGCCGCGTTTGCCAGCCACAAGCTGATGATTCGCGCCGGTCTGATTAAAGCCAACGCGTCCGGTCTTTATACTTGGATGCCGATGGGGCTGCGCGTGTTACGCAAAGTCGAAAACGTCGTGCGCGAGGAAATGGCGCGCGCGGGCAGCGTGGAGCTGCTGATGCCGGTGGTGCAGCCTGCCGAACTGTGGCAGGAATCCGGCCGCTGGGAGTTTTACGGTAAAGAACTGCTGCGCCTGAAAGACCGCCACGAACGCGATTTCTGCATGGGCCCGACCTGCGAGGAAGTCATCGCCGACATCGTGCGCAAAGAAATCAACAGCTACAAACAACTGCCGAAAAATTTTTACCACATCCAAACCAAATTCCGCGACGAAGTGCGCCCGCGTTTCGGCGTGATGCGCGCGCGCGAATTTGTGATGAAAGATGCTTATTCCTTCCACGCCGACTACGCCTCGCTTCAGGCGACCTATGATGCCATGTATGACGCTTACTGCCGCATCTTTACCCGTCTGGGTTTGGCGTTCCGCCCCGTCGCCGCAGACACCGGCAGCATCGGCGGTACGGGTTCGCACGAGTTTCAAGTGTTGGCGGAAAGCGGCGAAGATGTGATTGCATACAGCGACACTTCCGATTACGCCGCCAATATCGAGTTGGCACCGACCTTGCCGCTTAAAGGTGAACGTGCCGCCGCTCAGGCTGTGTTGACCAAAGTACATACACCAAACGTCAAAACCATTGAGTCTTTGGTTGAATTCCTGAATATTCCGGTTGAACAAACCCTCAAATCCATCGTGGTTGAAGGCGAAAACGAAGGCGAACTCGTCCTACTGCTGTTGCGTGGCGACCATGAGTTTAACGACATCAAGGCAGAAAAACTGGCGGGCGTAAAATCGCCACTGACTATGGCAAGCCCTGCCGCGATTGTTGAACAATTCGGCGCAAACGGCGGTTCGCTCGGCCCCGTCGGCTTCACAGGCAAAGTCTATGCCGATTTCGCTACCGAAAAAGGCGCGGACTGGGTTATCGGCGCAAACGAAGACGACTACCACTATACCGGCTTCAACTTCGGCCGCGATGCCGCCGAGCCTGAATTCGTCGATTTGCGTAATGTGGTCGAAGGCGACGAAAGCCCCGACGGGCAAGGCCGTCTGAAACTGGCGCGCGGCATCGAAGTCGGACATGTCTTCCAGTTGCGCGGCAAATATACCCAAGCTATGAACGTCAGCTTCCTCGACAATAACGGCAAATCGCAAATCATGGAAATGGGCTGCTACGGCATCGGCATCACCCGCGTCGTTGCCGCCGCCATCGAGCAGAATAACGACGAAAAAGGCATCATTTGGACCAAAGCGATGGCGCCGTTTGAAGTCGTCATCGTGCCGATGAACTACAAAAAATCCGACACTGTGCGTGAAGCCGCCGACAGAATCTATGCCGAATTGCTGGCGGCAGGCGCGGATGTGCTGCTGGACGACCGCGACGAACGCGCAGGCGTATTGCTGAACGATTCCGAGCTTCTCGGTATCCCGCACCGCATCGTCATCGGCGACCGCGCCTTGAAAGAAGGCAATGTCGAATACGCCGAACGCCGCGACAACGAAGCGCAGGCAGTTGCAATCGGAGAAATTGTTGCGCGTGTAACAGCTTCATTAAATGCGTAAGTCTGGTCAAATGCCGTCTGAAAATAATTTCAGACGGCATTTTTATTTTGGGGGAAAGTGAAGTGGCTTCAGTATTTTTAGAAGGAGAAGCAGTCGAGGTCGGCAATATTTTCTGTATCGGCAGGAACTATGCCGCACATGTCGAAGAGTTAAAAAACGAAATACCTTCAGAACCTGTGGTGTTTATGAAGCCGTCAGGCAGCATTTTGAACAGCGGCGGTACAATCTTGCTGCCCGAGTTCAGTAGGGATGTGCAGTTTGAGTGCGAACTAGTGTTGCTGATTGGCCGGGATTCAGACGGCACGGGCGAGGGTGAAGATATTTTGGGATGCGTGGCGGGGTACGGCGTGGGTTTGGATTTGACCGCGCGGGACATCCAATGCCGTCTGAAGGCGCAGGGGCTGCCCTGGCTGAAGGCAAAAGGGTTCAGGCATTCTGCGTGCGTGTCGGATTTTGCGGCGGCAGACAGAATCGGCAATCAAGATAAGGTGTTGTTTTCATTAAAACAAAACGGCGTATTGAAACAGCGCGGGGAGACTGGTTTGATGATTTACCCGATTCGGGAAATTTTACACAAACTGGCGGCGGATTACGGTTTGGGGAAAGGGGATTTGGTGTTTACCGGAACGCCCTCCGGCGTGGGCGCAATCGGTGCGGGGGACAATTTGGCATTGGAGCTGGACGGCTTGGTGTGCGCCTCTTTCACGATAGGGTGTTAACCGCGCCGCTTAACCTTCACGCCCGTTGAAACATTCCGCCGGGCCGCCCTCGAGAAAACCGTGCAGGATGGCTTGCGCCGCCACTTGGTCGAGCACCGATTTGCGTTTTTTGCCCAAGACCTGTGCTTCCGAAAGCAGGCTTTCGGCATAGACGGACGACAGCCGTTCGTCAACCCAATAGACGGGGAGATTGAACCTGCCGTTCAGCCTGCGTCCAAACTTGCGCGACAGGTGCGTCATTTCATGTTCCGTGCCGTCGGCATGCACGGGCAGTCCGACGACAAAATAACGCGGCTGCCATTCTTGAACCAGCTTGGCGATTGCCGCGAATTTTTCATCGTTGCTGCCGCCGGTAACGGTGGCCAGCGGATGGGACAGCCCCAATTCCGCATCGCCCTGCGCCACGCCGATGCGCGCTTCGCCGAAGTCGAATGCCAGTGCCGTTCCTTTTGGAATTTTATGCATGGCCGGCTCCCGAAAACAGGGCGAGCGGGTCGATGCCGAGTTTGGCGAATGCGGCGGCGTAACGGTGTTCGTAGGGGATGTCGAACAGGATGTGTTCGTCGGCGGGAACGGTCAGCCACGCATTGTCGGCAAGTTCGCGTTCGAGCTGCCCTTTGCTCCAGCTCGAATAGCCTATGCTGATCAAGGCTTTGTCAACCGCGCCTTCGCGTGAAATGTTTTCAAGCACATCGCGGGAAGAGGTCAGCGCGATGCCGTCTGAAACGCCGATGCTGCTTTGCCAGTTGCCGATCGGGGTGTGGACGACGTAACCGCGCTCGACCTGCACCGGCCCGCCCATCATCACGCTGTCGTGCTGCATCCGCATGGGGATGTTTTTGCCGGTGGCGGAAAAAATCATGTCCATCGTAATCGGAGAGGGTTTGTTGATGGCGATACCGAGTGCGCCGTCTTCATCGTGTTTGCAGATATAGACGACCGATTGTGAAAAAAACGCGTCTTCCATATCGGGCATGGCGACGAGAAAGTGGTTGGACAGGTTCATATCAGCGTTTGTCGGGATTTTTTATCGGGTTGGAAATAATGCAGGCGCCGGCAAGCAGTTTGCCGGAAGTATCGGCTTGCACCCCGTCGGTTTGCGGTATGCCGCTGCCGAAACAGGAAACCGCGCTTAAGGAATTTTTCGGCGATCCTTGGACGATTTTATCGCTGTAAACCAAATAGGCGAAGGCTTTGCGCTTGGGGTCGTAATAACGGACAATCTGCCGGCTCTTGAACGCGAAGCTCGCGCCGCGCTTGAAAACTTCTTTCGGTTTGCGCACGGCGGTTTCGTCAAAAGAAATCGAAGATGCCGTCTGAACGCACGAAACCGATGCGTCGGACGCGTCCTCTTCCAAATTGACCATTTCCTTCAAGCCGCCTTTTTTTGCATACGAAATATAACAGGCAACCCCTTGAACGTCGGGATCGTCGAATCCTTCCACTTCGATACGGTCGTTTTTGCCCAACATGTTGAAAACGGTACTTGCCCGTCCGATTTTATCGGTTTCGCCGCTGCCGCAGGCAGTCGGCAGGACGGCGGCAGACAGCAGTAGCAGTCTGTTCATCAAAATTTCCTTATCGGTTGAATCCCCGTTTTCCGGAAGGCGGCAGGGTTTGCTTTGTTTGGAGGGGCGCACGCTCCCAAATCGGGCAACATACGGTACGCAGCTTACATGTGCTACCCTGTGTGTCGGAACACAATATCCGTTGCAGCATTGAAAATATGCCGCACAATATAAGGCTGTTTGAGCCGATTGCAAGTATCCGCGCAAAGAAGGTGCAAGATTGGGCAAACGGCATTTTCAGACGGCATAACTGACAGTATAATCCGAACATCCGGCCGCTTTCGCGCGGCCTTCAGCATTATCCGATTTTTTCTGAAAGCCGAACCATGCAATACAAACCCCTCCTGCTTGCCCTGATGCTTGTCTTTTCCGCCCCCGCCGTTGCCGCCGGCGACGCGGCACACAACCGTTCCGTCGAAGTGAAAAAACAGGCGAAGAACAAAAAAGAACAGCCCGAAGCGGCGGAAGGCAAAAAAGAAAAAGGCAAAAATGCCGCAGTGAAAGATAAAAAAACAGGCGGCAAAGAGGCGGCAAAAGAGTTCAAAAAAACCGCCAAAAACCGCAAAGAAGCAGAGAAGGAGGCGACATCCAGGCAGTCTGCGCGCAAAGGACGCGAAGGGGATAAGGAATCGAAGGCGGAACACAAAAAGGCACATGGCAAGCTCGTGTCCGGATCCAAAGAAAAAAACGCAAAAACACAGCCTGAAAACAAACAAGGCAAAAAAGGGGCAAAAGGACAGGGCAATCCGCGCAAGGGCGGCAAGGCGGAAAAAGACACTGTTTCTGCAAATAAAAAAGCCCGTTCCGACAAGAACGGCAAAGCAGTGAAACAGGACAAAAAATACAGGGAAGAGAAAAATGCCAAAACCGATTCCGACGAATTGAAAGCCGCCGTTGCCGCTGCCACCAATGATGTCGAAAACAAAAAAGCCCTGCTCAAACAAAGCGAAGGAATGCTGCTTCATGTCAGCAATTCCCTCAAACAGCTTCAGGAAGAGCGTATCCGCCAAGAACGTATCCGCCAAGAGCGTATCCGTCAGGCGCGCGGCAACCTTGCTTCCGTCAACCGCAAACAGCGCGAGGCTTGGGACAAGTTCCAAAAACTCAATACCGAGCTGAACCGTTTGAAAACGGAAATCGCCGCTACGAAAGCGCAGATTTCCCGTTTCGTATCGGGGAACTATAAAAACAGCCAGCCGAATGCGGTTGCCCTGTTCCTGAAAAACGCCGAACCGGGTCAGAAAAACCGCTTTTTGCGTTATACGCGTTACGTAAACGCCTCCAATCGGGAAGTTGTCAAGGATTTGGAAAAACAGCAGAAGGCTTTGGCGGTACAAGAGCAGAAAATCAACAATGAGCTTGCCCGTTTGAAGAAAATTCAGGCAAACGTGCAATCCCTGCTGAAAAAACAGGGTGTAACCGATGCGGCGGAACAGACGGAAAGCCGCAGACAGAATGCCAAAATCTCCAAAGATGCCCGAAAACTGCTGGAACAGAAAGGGAACGAGCAGCAGCTGAACAAGCTCTTGAGCAATTTGGAGAAGAAAAAGGCCGAACACCGCATTCAGGATGCGGAAGCAAAAAGAAAATTGGCTGAAGCCAGACTGGCGGCAGCCGAAAAAGCCAGAAAAGAAGCGGCGCAGCAGAAGGCTGAAGCGCGACGTGCGGAAATGTCCAACCTGACCGCCGAAGACAGGAACATCCAAGCGCCTTCGGTTATGGGTATCGGCAGTGCCGACGGTTTCAGCCGCATGCAGGGACGTTTGAAAAAACCGGTTGACGGTGTGCCGACCGGGCTTTTCGGGCAGAACCGGAGCGGCGGCGATGTTTGGAAAGGCGTGTTCTATTCCACTGCGCCTGCAACGGTTGAAAGCATTGCGCCGGGAACGGTAAGCTATGCGGACGAGTTGGACGGCTACGGCAAAGTGGTCGTGATCGATCACGGCGAGAACTACATCAGCATCTATGCCGGTTTGAGCGAAATTTCCGCCGGCAAGGGTTATACGGTCGCGGCAGGAAGCAAAATCGGCACGAGCGGGTCGCTGCCGGACGGGGAAGAGGGGCTTTACCTGCAAATACGTTATCAAGGTCAGGTGTTGAACCCTTCGGGCTGGATACGTTGATCGGATTGCCGAAACGGCAGGCTTTATGCAAATCGTGCCGATATGGTGCGCTGTTCCGTGAAGTTTGCCGTTTGCCGTACCTGTGTTTTCCGGTTTTTGGAAATCAAGAGAGAAAGTTAAAGAAGAATGTCGAAACCTGTTTTTAAGAAAATCGCACTTTATACTTTGGGTGCAATCAGCGGCGTGGCCGTAAGTCTGGCGGTGCAGGGTTTTGCCGCCGAGAAGGACGGGCGGGATAACGAAGTCCTGCCGGTGCAATCCATCCGTACGATGGCGGAGGTTTACGGTCAGATTAAGGCAAACTACTATCATGACAAACCCGATGCCGATTTGTTTGAAGGTGCGATGAAGGGTATGGTGGCCGGTTTGGATCCGCATTCCGAATATATGGATAAAAAAGGTTATGCCGAGATAAAGGAGTCCACCAGCGGCGAATTTGGCGGCTTGGGGATGGAAATCGGGCAGGAAGACGGTTTTGTCAAAGTGGTTTCGCCGATTGAGGACACGCCTGCCGAACGGGCGGAGGTGAAAAGCGGCGATTTCATTGTGAAAATCGATAATGTTTCGACGCGCGGTATGACGGTCAGCGAAGCGGTGAAAAAAATGCGGGGCAAGCCGGGTACGAAGATTACTTTGACGCTGTCGCGCAAAAATGCCGACAAGCCGATAGTCGTCAACCTGACCCGTGCCATTATTAAAGTGAAAAGCGTCCGCCATCACCTGATCGAACCCGATTACGGCTATATCCGCGTGTCGCAGTTCCAAGAGCGGACGGTCGAAAGCGTCAATACCGCCGCAAAAGAGCTGGTAAAGGAAAATAAAGGAAAACCGCTCAAGGGGCTGGTGTTGGATTTGCGCGACGACCCCGGCGGGCTTTTGACCGGCGCGGTCGGCGTGTCGGCGGCGTTTCTGCCGTCTGAAGCGGTCGTCGTCAGCACCAAGGGACGCGACGGCAAAGACGGCATGGTACTGAAAGCCGTTCCCGAGGATTATGTGTACGGTATGGGCGGCGATCCTTTGGCGGGTATTCCTGCCGAGTTGAAAACGATTCCGATGGCGGTATTGGTCAATTCCGGTTCGGCTTCCGCGTCGGAGATTGTCGCCGGCGCATTGCAGGACCACAAACGCGCGGTCATCGTCGGTACGCAGAGCTTCGGTAAAGGTTCGGTTCAGACTTTGATTCCTTTGTCCAACGGCAGCGCGGTCAAGTTGACGACCGCCCTGTATTACACGCCGAACGACCGTTCCATTCAGGCACAGGGGATTGTTCCCGATGTCGAAGTAAAAGATAAGGAACGTACTTTTGAAAGCCGCGAGGCGGACCTGGTCGGACACATCGGCAATCCCTTGGGCGGCGAGGATGTGAACAGTGAAACCCTTGCCGTACCGCTTGAAAAAGATGCGGATAAGCCCGCTGCAAAAGAAAAAGGTAAAAAGAAAAAGGACGAGGATTTGTCTTCAAGGCGGATTCCGAACCCTGCGAAAGACGATCAGTTGCGTAAGGCTTTGGATTTGGTCAAGTCGCCCGAGCAGTGGCAGAAGTCTTTGGGGCTGGCGGCGAAAAAGCCGGTTTCAAATAAAGATAAAAAAGATAAGAAGTAGGTTTTGACGATGCCGTCTGAAAGGGTTTCAGACGGCATATTATGTTTGAAAGGACAGGTTATGAGCGATTTTTTACCGGAATTTGAACCGTGCGGCATTTATAGTGGATTAACAAAAATCAGGACAAGGCGACGAAGCCGCAGACAGTACAAATAGTACGGCAAGGCGAGGTAACGCCGGACCGGTTTAAATTTAATCTACTATACTTGGGTAGCGATTGGGTTTCAGACGGCATACATTCAGGATTTCACCGCCTTATACCGTCTGAAAGACGTTTCTGACCCATCCCTACTACACGCTTTGTCCGCAAACGTATCACAGGCAAGATTATGGAAGTCATCCGATACCCAAATTCCCCCTTCAAACTCCACCAACCCTTCCCGCCCGCAGGCGACCAGCCCACCGCCATTGCGGGCCTGCTCGAAGGGCTTTCAGACGGCCTTGCCTACCAAACCCTGCTCGGCGTAACCGGTTCGGGCAAAACCTACACGATGGCGAACGTCATCGCGCAAAGCGGCAGACCCGCCATCATTATGGCGCACAACAAAACCCTTGCCGCCCAGCTTTATGCCGAAATGCGCGAGTTTTTCCCCGAAAACGCAGTGGAATATTTCGTGTCGTATTACGACTATTACCAGCCCGAAGCCTATGTGCCCAGCCGCGATTTGTTCATCGAAAAAGACAGCGCGATCAACGAACACATCGAGCAGATGCGCCTTTCCGCCACCAAAAACCTGATGACGCGCGACGACGTGATTATCGTCGCCACCGTGTCCGCCATTTACGGTATCGGCGACCCGACCGAGTATCAACAAATGGTGCTGTCCGTAAAAGAAGGCGACACCATCGAGCAGCGCGACATCATCGCCACGCTCGTTTCCATGCAGTACGAACGCGGCGATTTGGACTTCAAACGCGGCAGCTTCCGCGTGCGCGGCGACGTGATTGACGTGTACCCCGCCGAAAGCTCCGAAAACGCCTTGCGTATCAGCCTGTTTGATGACGAAATCGACCGCCTCGATATGTTCGACCCGCTTTCAGGCAGCCTGCACCAGCGTGTCGGACGCTACACCGTCTTCCCGTCCAGCCACTACGTTACCCCGCGCGACACCGTATTGCGCGCCTGCGAATCCATCAAAGAAGAATTGCGCGAACGCATCGAATTTTTCGCTCGCGAACAACGCCCCGTCGAGCAACAACGCATCGAACAGCGCACCCGTTTCGACCTCGAAATGCTCTACGAAATGGGCTTCTGCAAAGGCATTGAAAACTACTCCCGCCACTTCTCCGGTAAAAAAGAAGGCGAACCGCCGCCCACGCTGATGGACTACCTGCCCGACAACGCCATCATGTTCATCGACGAAAGCCACGTTACCGTTACCCAAATCGGCGGCATGTACAAAGGCGACGCATCGCGCAAGCAAAACCTCGTGGACTACGGCTTCCGCCTGCCTTCCGCCCGCGACAACCGCCCGCTCAAATTCCACGAATTTGAAAAAGTCATGCCGCAAACCGTCTTCGTTTCCGCCACCCCCGCGAAATACGAAGAAGAACACGCCGGACAAGTCGTCGAACAAGTCGTCCGCCCCACAGGGCTGGTCGACCCCCAAATCATCATCCGCCCCGTCGCCACCCAAGTCGACGATTTAATGAGCGAAATCAACGACCGTATTCAAAAAGGCGAACGTGTGCTCGTTACCACCCTCACCAAACGCATGGCGGAGCAACTCACCGACTATTACAGCGAACTCGGCATCAAAGTGCGCTACCTGCACAGCGACATCGACACCGTCGAGCGCGTTGAAATCATTAGAGATTTGCGGCTCGGCCTGTTTGACGTACTCGTTGGCATCAACCTGTTGCGCGAAGGCCTCGACATCCCCGAAGTGTCCCTCGTCGCCATCCTCGATGCCGACAAAGAAGGCTTCCTGCGCTCCCACCGCAGCCTGATTCAAACCATAGGCCGCGCCGCGCGCAACGTGAACGGCGTCGCCATCCTGTACGCCGACAAAATTACCGACTCCATGAAAGCCGCCGTCGACGAAACCGAACGCCGCCGCGAAAAACAGATTAAATTCAACGAAGAACACGGTATCGTGCCGCAGCAGATTAAAAAACAGGTCAAAGACATCATCGACGGCGTGTACCACGAAGAAGACAGTGGCAAAGGCCGTAGACAAGGCAAAAACAAGGTCAAAGTCGGCGAAATCCACAACGAAGAAGACGCGATTAAAGAAATCGCCAAACTGGAAAAAGCCATGCAGCAGGCGGCTAGGGATTTACAGTTTGAAGAAGCTGCTGTGTTGAGGGATAGGATTAGGAATATTAAAGAGAATTTGTTGTTTGGGGCGGAGTGATTTTGAAATAGTAATCGCAGCCTGAATACATAGCGTGTGCGCCACTGGCGCGCGCTCATTGTGTTATCAGGAATCCTTGAAATCATGTACGCAGCTTGCATCACACATCCTAGCTATACATAAACAACAAGGCCGTCTGAATTTTCAGACGGCCTTTTCCGTTTACAACTTTACTACTTATTCAATAACTACACGTGCATTCAGAGGCTGTACGGGGCGGTTGTTTTCCGAACCGACGGCGCGGGTGAATTTTTCCGCTTGCGCTTGGTCGATGTGGTCATAAGTTTTCAACACCAACCATGATACGCCCTCTGTGCACGGCGGCGTGGTCAGCGAACCGGCAAAGCGGTAGTATTTCAACCGTTTCGGCAGTAGGGTGGATGCGTCGAACGGTTGGTTGAGTTTCACTTTTCCTGCGGTCATCGGCATGACGTTCCAGATGGAAGACAGGCGGCCGTTGGTTTTGCCGGCTTCATACAGCACGGCTAATACTAAAGGCTGTTTGTTTTCGTCTAAGTGGACGAAGTGAGCTTCCATCGGGAAAGTGCGGCCTTTGATTTGGTTTTCGCTCGGCACGTGGAAGTGGAACTGTTTCAGGGTATAGGTGCGGCCGTTCACGGTCAGGGTATTGCCGCCTTCGGGATAATTGACCTGAATGGTGTGGCCGTTGTTTTCCACGTCAACCATACTCGGTTTGTAATTGACTTTGATGGCGGGCAGTTTGCCGGAAACGGTTTCGGTAATGTTTACCGGAGATTGGTTTTTGCCGGTGGAGCACAAACGGAATTCTTCTGACAGATTGCCCCAGCTTTCGGGAGAGTCGTGTCCGGTATAGCCCCAATGGGTGTGATTGCCGTGTGCGGCGGCGGAGAAAGCGGTACAGGCCAACAGCAGGACAGCGGTCAGGCGGGGTAAAGTGCGGGGGAAACGAGGCATTGTAAGATCCTTTCTATTAAGGAGTAGAAAAAAGGTTGCAGTGTGTATGTAAATATTTTATTTTTTATTAAATGATATCTATATTAAGTGCTTAAGTCAAACTTCCCGGTCTGAAAACCATTAGAGCAATGAAATTAAAGTGAATTTATTTTTCTATAAGTCCTGCTTTATTTGGATAACCATGAGGCATGGCTACCTTTATCCGGAAAAATATTAATAGCCGCAACAAAGATATTTGAATCCGATTCAAATATCACCAGCAAGCGTAGCTCGGATACTTGTATCCGACAAAGCCTTTAACATTTCCATCGTTGCAATCCATTGCAGCAATTACCAAAATGTCGGATTCGAGAATCCGATCTACGGAAAACTAAAGATTTTATGCGGGCTACGGCTTGCTTGTTGTATTTAATCATATTTATTTGAATTGAATTCTTTTATTTTATTGTGAGATGAAAATAGTATTTTCGATGAGAAACCCATGACTAAAATAGTATAGTCTTTATCATTCTTTACGAAGTAACAATTACCATATCCTGCAATATTTTTATCCCAAAAATCACAATATGATTCAGTGGTAAAATCAGTTTTAGTTGATATAAAATCAAAATTATTTGGGTAAGATCCATATTGCTGGTAATATTTATCTATATTTTCTACTAAGAAATCAATCCTTTTTTCTAACATTTTAAGATTAATTTGCAATAATAAAATGTATAAAACTATACTAATTGCTATTACTTTTAAATATGTCATTTTATTTTCCAGTAAATAGAAGTTTAGTTGTTTTGTTAACTATGCCTGAATGTACACCTAAGTCTTCTTTTGGTAACGATGAATAATTAGCAAGCCGTAGCCTGCATCTCCGCCAACCGCGTGCCACTATCTGCGGGCGGAATAAACTTTAAAACCGATGTGCAGGTTAAAACCTACAAGGATGCGTGCGGTATACATGCGTTTTTGCCGTTCAAACCATTGTTTCAAAACTTGTATTGAAACATCGCCCGCTGCTTTATCTTGAAAGAATGCCGTCTGTAAGCAAACATGCTTCAGACGGCATTTTTTTATCCGGCGGTCTGTTATCCGATCCGTTTGAATACCAAGTCCCAAACGCCGTGTCCGAGGCGTTTGCCGCGCGCTTCGAATTTGGTTTCGGGGCGGTAGTCCGGAGTGGGGGCGTAGTCTGCCGCCGTATTTTGCAGGCTGTCGAAGCTGCTGAGGACTTCAAGCATCTGCTGTGCATATTCTTCCCAGTCTGTCGCCAGGTGGATATAGCCGCCGGTTTTGAGTTTGGGCAGTAGTTTGGCGATGAAGGGGGCTTGTATCAGACGGCGTTTGTGGTGGCGTTTTTTGTGCCACGGGTCGGGGAAGAATATGTGGATGCCGTCGAGCGAGCCGTCTTGCAGCATATTTTCGACAACTTCTACGGCATCGTGCCGCATCACGCGGATGTTTTCCAAATGGTTTTCGTTGATGAGTTTGAGCAGGTTGCCTACGCCGGGGCCGTGTACGTCGATGGCGAGAAAGTCGGTTTCGGGCAGGCGGCGGGCGATTTCTGCGCTTGCCATCCCCATACCGAAGCCTATTTCGAGGATTTTAGGTCGGCTGCTTCCGAAACGGGCATCAAGATCGGCCGGTGTTGCTTGGTAGTCGATGCCGAAGCTGTCCCATAAGGTATCGATGGCGCGTTGCTGTGCGGCGGTCATGTGGCTTTGGCGGAGGACGAAACTGCGGATGCTGCGGGGGTGTCCGGCTTGACGGTCGTTTGGTGTTTGGTTTTCGGCGGTGTCTGTCATAATGCTTCTGTGCGCTTGTGCAATCAGGATGCCGTCTGAATGTGAAAGGCCTGTTCGGACGGCGGGAAGGGAAAGGGGCGATTATACCTGTTTCGTTTCGGCAGGGTAGGTGTAACTCTGTTCAGACGGCATTTTGCCACTGTTGCAGCAGTTCTTGCAGGACGCTTTTTTGCCCGTATCCGTTGTTTATGGCTTCTTGCAGGTAGCGGCAGGCTTTTTCTTTGTCCGGCCTGGCACCGTGTCCGCTGTAATGGATGCAGGCGAGGTTGTAGAACGCCATACTGTCTTTTTGCGCGGCGGCTTGTTCAAACCATTTGCGGGCTTTGCAGTAGTCGGCGGCTATGCCCTGTCCGAAGTAGTACATACTGCCCAGATTGGTTTGGGCTTTGCTGTGTCCGAGTTCTGCTGCTTCTGTGTAGAGTTTGAGCGCGGCTGCGTATTCGGGCGCGCATTGTAATCCGTAATGCAGGGCTTGGGCTTTTTGATAAAGCTGTTCTGCCCTTTGCCGCCTAATGGCGGAATCTTTGATGCCGTCATATTGCTCGGGATGGTTTAACGCGCTGTCGGATATGAGTTTCTGATAGGCGGTAAGGCTGCCGGCTTCGGCTGCCTGCCGGTAATAATGCCGGGCTTTTTCCGTATCGAGGGCTATGCCCAAACCGTAGCGGCAGATGTCGCCCGGTATCCGCAAACCTTCGGGATGGCGTTCGGCGGCGGCTGCTTCGGCATGATGCAGGGCAAGTTTGTGGTTTCTTTCCAGATACTTGCCTTGCAGGTAGATGTCGGCCAGTGCGGCATGGGCATCGGGGTCATTTTCCTGTGCCGCCTGTTGGAACCGGTAAACGGCTTCATCGGGAGCCGTAGGTAGGATGAGTTCGGCAAGCGGGGTGTAGGCGGGAATGTATCCTTGTTGCGCGGCGGCGCGCAAATGATTGACGGCCTGTGCCGTGTCGGCTTTCGTCCCTTGTCCGAAACGGTATTGCAGCCCGAGTTGCCAATGTGCTTCCGGCAAGCCTTGTGCCGCCGCTTTGCGGTAGAGCAGGTGCGCCGTTTCAAAATCCGGCGGCGTGCCGTGCCGGCAGTATTGGGCGAGCAGGTATTGCCCGTGGGGATTGTTGTTTTTTGCGCTTGTTTTGCCCATTCCAGGGCTTCTTCAAAATGTCGGGACGCGTACAGAAGGTACATCAGGCGGACTTGCGCTTCGGGCAGGCCTGCTTCTGCCAGAGGCCTGTAAAGCGGTATCAGGGTTTCCGGGGGCGCGCCTTCCAATTCTTGGATATATGCCAAATTGTAACGCGCATAGGGATGCCCCTGTTCGGCGGCGATGCGGAGCATTTCCATACCTTGTTCGCGGTCTTGGTGCGGGCTGTCCGCGTTCATCAGGTGTTTTGCCAACTTGAATGCGGCGGCGGGATGATCTGCCGAGGCCGCTTCTGTCAGCAGTCGGCGGACTTCGGTAAAGTTATAATATTGTTTTTGAGACAGGCGTTCCAAGGCCTGCCGATAGGGTAAGTCGGGATTGTTCATATCAGATCGTTTTCCGTTTTGTCGAATCATCGTTATTCGTCATGAAGTTAGGTTTATATCGGTATGCCGGCCTGCTGTATCATATTTTTACAGGCGGTTTTTGCTTTGGCGGCATACTAATGCAGATGATTATAAATGGTTTCCGCCAATGCCTTGCTGATGCCTTCCACTTTTTCCAAGTCCTCGCGGCTGGCGGCAATCACGCCGCGCAGTCCGCCGAAGCGGGTAAGCAGGGCTTGGCGGCGTTTGCTGCCTACACCGGGAATGTCGCCGAGAGACGAGGTAACGCGTGCTTTGTCGCGTTTTTTACGGTGGCCTGTGATGGCAAAGCGGTGTGATTCATCGCGTACGGTTTGCAATAAATGCAAGGCCGGGCTATTAGGAGGCAGGCGGAAGAGTTCGCCGGTAAAAGGCAGTATGAGTTCTTCCATGCCGGCTTTGCGTTCGGGGCCTTTGGCAATACCGACTAAAGGGATGTGCAGCCCGAGTTCTTCCCATACGGATACGGCTACGCCGATTTGCCCTTTACCGCCGTCAATCAACACGACATCCGGCCATTTGACGCTTTCGCCGTTGGCTTCGGCTTCCTGTATTTTGCCATAACGGCGCGTCAACACTTCGCGCATGGCGGCGTAGTCGTCGCCGGGTTTGGCGGTGGTGATGTTGTAGCGGCGGTATTGCGAGGGTTGGATGTTTTGTTCGTCGTACACGACGCAGGAGGCGATGGTGGCTTCGCCTTGCGTGTGGCTGATATCGAAACATTCAAGGCGGTTGATTCCGTCTGAATTCATGCCGAGGATTTTGGCAAGTTCGTCGATGCGGTGTTGTTGGTTGCTTTGTTGCAGGTGGCGTTGGGTAATCGCCATTTGTGCGTTTTGTTCCGCCATTTTCAACCAAACTTTGCGTTCGCCTATGGTTTTGGTAACGAACTGCATCTGCTTGCCGTGTTCTCCTTCCAAAGCCTCTTTCAACGCATCGGGAACGGGAAAGTTGCTGATGATGATGTCGGGTTTGCTTTTGCCCAGATAGTGTTGGGCGACGAAGGCTTCGGCGTAATCTTGACCGTTTGGTTCGGGGTCGTTTTTGGTGTCGGGAAAGAAACTTTTGTCGCCGACGTGCCGTCCGCCGCGGATGCTGACCCAGTGTACGCAGACAAGGCCGTCTGAAACGGCGAGCGCGAGCAGGTCGATATCGTTGGGGTTGTTCGGGTTTTTGCTGTCGATGAACTGGTTGCTCTGTATAATGCCGAGTGCTTGGATTTGGTCGCGATAACGGGCGGCTTCTTCAAATTGCAGATTCGCGGCGGCGGTCTGCATTTTGTGTTGCAGGGTGCGGGTCAGTTCGTCGGTTTTGCCGTTGAGGAAAGTGGCGGCTTGACGCACGCTGTCGCAGTAGTCTTCTTCGCTGATGTGTCCGACGCAGGGCGCGGTGCAGCGTTTGATTTGGTACAGTAGGCAAGGGCGGTCGCGGTGTTCGAACACGCTGTCTTCGCAGGTACGCAGCATGAAGACTTTTTGCAACACTTGAATGCTGTCGCGCACGGCGTTGCTGTTCGGATACGGGCCGAAGTATTGGTTGGGATTTTTCAGCATGCCGCGGTAATACGCCATTTGCGGATATTGATGGCCGCTGAGCATCAAATAAGGATAGCTTTTGTCGTCGCGAAAAAGGATATTGTATTTCGGCGACAAGGTTTTGATGAAGTTGTTTTCGAGAATCAGGGCTTCGGCTTCGGAACGCGTGATGGTGGTTTCGATGTGGCGAACCTGTTTCACCATCAACGCGATGCGCGGCGAATGGTCGTTTTTTTGGAAATAGCCGGACACGCGCCGCTTGAGGTTGACCGCTTTGCCGACGTATAAGACGTTGCCGCCTTCGTCAAAAAAACGGTACACGCCCGGCAGCTTGGGCAGGTTTTTGAGGAAGAGCGGGATGTCGAATTGTTCCGGAGAACGGTTTTCTGTATTCATATCAATCATTTGAAAAACGGCTTCAGACGGCATATCGGCAGCGGCAGCCTTATCCGTTCGGAAAAGCTGTCGGGCGGTTATATGCGGTCAATCGATTTTTACCCATTTCAGGCGCAGGGCATTGCCCAATACCGAAACCGAGCTTGCCGCCATTGCCGCGCCTGCTATGACGGGATTTAAAAAGCCGAGCGCGGCGAGCGGAATGCCCAATATATTGTAGAAGAAGGCGAAAAATAGGTTTTGCTTGATGTTTTCCAACGTTGCCTGCGATATCAGCAGGGCATCGGCGAGCTGATTGACCGAATGCTGCATCAGCGTGGCGGAGGCGGTGTGTTCGGCAACGTCCGCACCGCCTTTCATGGCGAAGCTGACGTTGGCGGCGGCAAGCGCGGGCGCGTCGTTGATGCCGTCGCCGACCATCGCCACGGTTTTGCCGGCGGCTTTGAGTTTCTGCACTTCGGCGGCTTTGTCGCACGGACTCATATTACCGAAGGCGTGTGCGATGCCCAGTTGTTTGGCGACGTATTCGACCGTACTTTGGTTATCGCCGCTCATAATATAGACATCAATATTGTGTTTTTTCAGACGGCCTATGGCTTCGGCGGTATCGGCTTTCAACGCGTCGGAGAGTGCGAATGCGCCGATCGGTTTGCCGTTTACAGATACGGTAACCGCACTGGCGATTTCCCAAACGCCGTCTGAAAACTTCGGCAAGGTCAGTTCGGCAAATTCGGCTTTGCCTGATTTCACCAAACCCACGCCTTCCACTTCGGCGGTAATGCCTGCTCCGACAACGGTTTGCGCATTTTGTGCAGCGGGAATCTCCAAACCGCGCGCTTGTGCGGCGGAGACGATGGCGCGGGCGAGCGGGTGGGCGGCGTTTTGCTCGACGGCGGCGGCGATGCGGTACAAAGCGTCTTCGTCAAAGCCGCTGTCGGGAACGTAATAAACGGCGGCAACCTGCGGCCTGCCTTCGGTCAGCGTACCGGTTTTGTCCAATACGACGGCATCGACGTGGGCTGCTTCCTCCATTGCCGCCGCGTCTTTAAACCAAATGCCGTGTTTCACCGCTTTGCCCATGCCGACCATAATCGCGGCAGGGGTCGCCAGACCGAGCGCGCACGGGCAGGCAATCACCAAAACGGCAACGGCGTGCATCAGTGCGACCGTCCAATCGCCCTTAATCAGCCAAGTAACGATAAAAGTCAGAAGCGCGATGCCCACGACAGTTGGCACAAATACCGCCGCCGCTTTATCGGCCACGCGCGCAATCGGTGCTTTACTGCCTTGTGCTTCAGAGAGCGCGTTCATCATGTCGCCGAGCAGGGTTTGGCTGCCGAGCTGCGCGGCGCGGTACACCACGCTGCCTTCGGTCATCAGCGCGCCCGCCAACACTTTGCCGCCCGCCTTTTTCTCTTCGGGATTGGATTCGCCGGTAAGGTGGCTTTCGTCCGCCCAACCGCTGCCGCTTTCGATAATGCCGTCGGCAGCGATGCGTTCGCCGTGGTTGGTGCGGATAAGGTCGCCGATTTGCACTTGGTCGATGGGCAGTTGTTTCCATTCGCCGTTGCGTTGCACGTTGACTTGGGTCGGCGTGAGTTTTAGCAGTAAGCCCAAGCTGTTCAGGCTGGATTTTTTGGTGCGGTGTTCCAAAAACTTACCCAGCGACACAAAACCGATCACCATCACGCCCGCTTCAAAATACACATGCGCCATACCGTGCGCCGCATGCGAACTGAAAAACAGCATATAAACGGAATACAGGTAAATCGACACCGTGCCGATGGTAACGAGTACGTCCATATTCGCCAGCCCGCCTTTAATGCTTGCCCACGCGCTTTTGTAAAACGGGATTGCCAGCCAAAGTTGCACTATGCTTGCCAGTACAAACTGCCATACAGGCGGAATCATCCAATCGTGCCGTGTCCAATTCAGCCCTTTTAGCATCATCCCTACCATACCGATAAGGAACGGGATATTGATGGTCAGCAAAAGCCACAACCGCCAGCCGATATGGTGTTCTGCTTCAGGTTGCGGCAATGTATCTTCCGTTTTTTCCTTCGCGCCGTAACCGGTTTTCTCAATGATTTTGGCAATGTCGGCAACCGAGGTTTTGCTGCCGTCAAACGTAACCTGCGCTTCCTCACTGGCAAAGTTCACTCCCGCCGATTCGACAAAATCTTTTTTGTTCAACACTTTTTCAATGCGCGAAGCACATGCCTGACAGGTCATCCCCTCGATTTGGAAACGGATTTTTTGTTGCATAAGTTTGATTCCCGTTTTGATGTTCAGACGGCAGTCAAGGCTGCGGGATGCCGTCTGAACGCCGGTATGGTCAAAATTTCTCAAACGCGCCGATAATTCGGGTAGAATCCGAAAACTTGACACAGCAAAGGAAAAACAATGTCCCAACACCGCAAACTGATTATTTTGGGTTCCGGCCCCGCCGGATACACCGCCGCCGTCTATGCCGCACGTGCCAATTTAAACCCCGTCATTATTACAGGTATCGCGCAAGGCGGGCAACTGATGACAACGACTGAAGTGGACAACTGGCCTGCCGATGCCGACGGCGTGCAAGGGCCGGAATTGATGGCGCGGTTTCTCGCCCACGCCGAACGTTTCGGAACGGAAATCATTTTTGACCAAATCAACGCCGTCGATCTGCAAAAACGCCCGTTCGCACTCAAAGGCGATATGGGCGAGTACACTTGCGATGCCCTGATTGTCGCCACCGGCGCGTCCGCCAAATACCTTGGTTTGCCGAGTGAGGAAGCGTTTGCAGGGAAAGGCGTTTCCGCCTGCGCCACCTGCGACGGTTTCTTCTACAAAAACCAAGATGTTGCCGTAGTCGGCGGCGGCAATACGGCAGTTGAGGAGGCACTCTACCTTGCCAATATCGCCAAAACCGTTACGCTGATTCACCGCCGCAGCGAGTTCCGTGCTGAAAAAATCATGATTGACAAACTGATGAAACGCGTGGAAGAGGGCAAAATCATCCTCAAGCTGGAAAGCAACCTGCAAGAAGTACTGGGCGACGATCGGGGCGTAAATGGCGCATTATTAAAAAACAACGACGGTTCTGATCAACAAATTGCCGTCAGCGGCATCTTTATCGCCATCGGGCACAAGCCGAATACCGATATTTTCAAAGGGCAGTTGGAAATGGACGAAGCCGGCTACCTGAAAACAAAAGGCGGCACGGCGGACAATGTCGGTGCAACCAATATCGAAGGCGTATGGGCGGCGGGCGACGTAAAAGACCATACCTACCGTCAGGCAATTACCAGCGCGGCCTCCGGCTGTCAGGCGGCTTTGGACGCGGAACGTTGGCTGGGCAGCCAAAACATTTGAATGCCGTCTGAAACCGAAATTTTCGGCGGAATGCAAGTTTTTCGTACCAAATCCTTGATTCCGTCGGCAAACCCCAATATAATGCCTGCTATTTGAACCTTGCCTTCTGCTTTCGCATGGCAGAAGGCTGTTTTTACCATCCATAAGGAGATAACATGCGTCATTACGAGATCGTGTTTATCGTTCATCCTGATCAAAGCGAGCAAGTGCCCGCTATGGTTGAACGTTACAAAACCATGATTACCGAGGCAAACGGTAAGATTCACCGTTTGGAAGATTGGGGCCGCCGCCAACTGGCTTACCCGATTAACAAAATCCATAAAGCACATTATGTTTTGATGAACATCGAAACCACTCCCGAAGTTGTTGGGGAGTTGGAAACCGCGTTCCGTTTCAATGATGCGGTATTGCGTCATCTGACCATCAAAACCAAACACGCCGTTACCGAAGCCTCCCCTATGCTGGGCGGCGAAAAGGCTAAGAACCTGTTGGTCGGCGCGGCTGAAGAAGCGGCTGCCCAATAATTGGGATTCACTAATCTTGTTTCGCTTGCCGCGCTGATTGAAAAGGCTTTCCCTATTCGATATACGCCTGCCGGAATCCCTGTTTTAGATATTATTTTAAAGCACGAATCGTGGCAGGAGGAAAATGGGCAGCAATGCCTTGTCCAATTGGAAATCCCCGCGCGGATTTTGGGTAGGCAGGCGGAAGAGTGGCAGTATCGGCAAGGTGTATATGTTCACGTCGAAGGTTTTTTAGCTCAAAAAAGCAGACGTTCCCTGATGCCGATGCTCAGGATACAAAATATTAAAGAATATAAAGGTTAAACGACAATGGCTCGTCAATCATTCAAACGTAGAAAATTCTGCCGTTTCACGGCTGAAAAAATCCAAGAAGTCGATTACAAACAAGTTGATTTGCTGAAAGACTTTATCTCTGAAAACGGTAAAATCATTCCTGCCCGCATCACAGGAACGAAGGCATTCTACCAACGCCAATTGGCTGTTGCCGTAAAACGCGCGCGCTTCTTGGCACTCCTGCCTTATACCGACCAACACAAATAATTTTGGAGTTTAAATCATGCAAATTATTCTGTTAGAAAAAATCGGCGGTTTGGGTAATTTGGGCGACATCGTTACCGTAAAAAACGGTTATGCCCGCAACTTCTTGATTCCTGCTGGTAAGGCAAAACGTGCTACTGAAGCAAACATGAAAGAGTTTGAAGCACGCCGCGCCGAATTGGAAGCCAAACAGGCCGAAATTTTGGCAGATGCCCGAGCCCGTCAGGAAAAACTGGACGGTCAAACCGTTACCGTTGCACAGAAAGCCGGTGTGGACGGCCGCCTGTTCGGTTCCGTTACCAATGCCGACATTGCTGCCGCAATCGTTGCTGCCGGCATCGAAGCCGTGAAAGCAAATGTACGTCTGCCGAACGGTCCTCTGAAAGCCGTTGGAGAGTACGAAGTGGAAGTGGCTTTACACACTGATGCCGTTGCTAAAATTACTGTTGCCGTCATTGCCGCAGCCGAGTAATTGAAATTATCAGATGCCGTCTGAAACCCTGCCGATTATCAGAATGTGGTTTCAGACGGCATTTGTTTTGTTTTCCGTATATTCTGCAAAAATCGGGACGGTTGTTTTTTATTTGCCTGAGGTCTTTGCAGAAATGGTTTGTTAACGAAATTTGATGCATAAAATGCGCCAAAAAATATTGGCTGTGTTTTAATATAGTGTTGATAAGCGTACCTGGTTTCAATATATTCAATAGGATAGGTCTCTTCCCAACCGAAAAAATAATTGTCTTTTCTCTTGTAAATAGTTGAAATAGATTGTCAAAATACATTCTAAAAAATTTAATAACTTATATGATTGCAAAGGTTGCGGCTTGTATGCCGGTCATTATGGCGGAAATACCGTTTGGGAGGCAGTCGCATCGCATGGAGTCGGCACGGCAGGCGATGCGCCGATGCCTTCGGGCGTGAAGGCAGGGAAATCGGCAGTTTGGAAAAAGGCAATGGAATCCGCAGGTAGGTGTCGATTGGGTGGTGAAAGGCAATAAGTCGGGCGCACGCTCAGACTGCCTATCCCCTTGTCGGAACGGGAGGTAGGGCAGCTTTGTCCTGACTAATTGCTTGTGCAAACGGTAAGAAGGTTTTTAAAGCAGGTTGTACAGCATTTTTCCGGCAATCAAAAGCAACATAATGCCGAAGGATTCTTTGAGTTTGGCAGAAGAAAGTTTGTGGGCGGTTTTGACACCGAGCGGGGCAAAGGCAATAGTTGCCGCGCTGAGGACGGCGACGGCGGGCAGGTAAAGGAAGCCCAGCGACCCTTCGGGCAATCCTGCAATATTCAGACCGTTGACCAGATACGATATTGCGCCGGAGAGTGCAATCGGCCAGGCAAGGCCGGATGATGTGCCGATGGCTTTATGGGCGGGGAAGCCGCAGTGGATTAAGAAGGGGACGGAAAGTGAACCGCCGCCTATGCCGACCCAGCTCGACATTGCGCCGAACAGTGTGGAAACCGCAGTCAGTCCGGGCAGCCCGGGCAGCGGGCGGGATGCCGTCTGACGACCGGTATGCAGTGTTTTGAATGCGACGGCGGTTAAAAACAGGATGAAGAAAATTTGAAGCCCGAACGCGGGGATATATTTTGCGGAGAGTGCGCCAGCGAATACGCCGAATATCATACCCGGCATCATCGCAAATATGGTTTTCCAGTCGACCGTCTGTTTTTTGTGCTGCCCCAACATACTGGAAAAGGCGGTGAAGACCATGACGGCGAAGGATGTGCCGACGGCGAGGTGTTGCGCGTAAGGATGTTGTGCCAAACCCTGCAAATCAAGCACCCATAAAACGACAGGGACAATCAGCGTACCGCCGCCTACACCGAACAGGCCGGCAATAAAACCTGCCGCACTGCCTACGGCAAGCAGGATTAAGATAATGTCCCAATGCCACATTTAATCCGCCTTTCTGTATTTTTTCCAAAATCGGCGTGCCGCCATAATGTAGCCGGACAGGCTGTATCCGAGAAAGAACAGGAAAAGGACGAGCGACGGTTCCCAAGTGACCAGAAGCAGCAGTAAGACGGCAAGCAGCATTCCGACAAAGGGGACTTGTCTGCGGATGTTGATTTCTTTAAAACTCCAAAAAGGGAGTTGGACAATCATCGACAGGCCGGCAAACAGTGTGATGCCTAATGCCCACCAGTGGACGGCGGGGAATTTTTCGACGCTGTGGTTGACCCAAATCAGCCCGACAATCAGCGCGGCGGCAGTCGGACTGGGTACGCCGATAAACCAGCGTTTGTCCACCTTGCCGATGAGCGTGTTGAACAGCGCGAGGCGTAGGGCGGCGCAGGCGCAGTAGATGAAGGCGACGGAATAACCGATTTTGCCGAACTGCCAAAGCTGCCATTTGTAGGCAATAAGCGCGGGGGCAACGCCGAAGCTGACCATGTCGGCAAGGCTGTCGAGCTGCTCCCCGAACGCGCTTTGGCTGTTGGTCAGCCGCGCCACGCGCCCGTCCATACCGTCCAGCAGCATAGAGATGAATACCGCGATGGCGGCGGTTTCATAACGTCCGTGCATGGATTGGGTAATGGCGTAAAACGCGGAAAACAGCGCGGCGATGGTAAAGGAATTGGGCAGCAGGTAGATACTGTTTTGACGCAGGGAGCGTTGCGGGGTGTTGGTCGGGGTTTCCATAGCTGAAGTGTCTCACGGACGTGGAGAATCGATAGGGGATTATAACCCAAACCATTATCGAACAATACGCCCTTTAGGATGAAGCCCTCGGAGGCGGTTTGTTTTTCTGATGGCGGATGCTTTGCGGGGCGGTTTGACTCTGCCTGCCACCGGGTGTGTTGTTTCGGATTTTGCCGGATGGATATTGTTGCCGGGCATTTCTGCGCTTGCCGGAAGGTATCGGAGGGAAGGCATCGGAATATGCGGCGCGCCGTTCAAACCGGGGCGGTATTTCCCTATTTTCAGGGAGTTTGTAGGTTTCAACAAATTGAAAGATATTTTTTGCATTTCCGACCGTATGCTGATTTTGAAGCGGGATAAATTATAGGACAAGGTTTTTCGCCCGCCGCAAAGGTTGCCCGCAATGCCGTCTGAAAACAACGGCTTGCCGCTAAGGCGGCAATATGAGGATTTGCGCTGCCGAAACCGGTTTGCTACAACCCGGCAGTGAAATCTGCAGGGAGGGATAGGCCGATAAGGCGGGACTTATCTTGTTTTTTGTTTATAATGCAACAGAATTTGGAGGAATCGTCGGGAATTTATCATGATGAAAAAGATACTGGCAGTATCGGCACTATGCCTGATGACTGCGGCGGCACAGGCTGCCGATACTTACGGCTATCTCGCCGTTTGGCAGAATCCGCAGGATGCAAACGATGTTTTGCAGGTTAAAACCACAAAAGAAGATTCGGCGAAAAGCGAAGCGTTTGCCGAGTTGGAAGCCTTTTGCAAAGGTCAGGACACGCTTGCGGGCATTGCCGAAGACGAGCCGACCGGATGCCGGTCGGTCGTGTCGCTGAACAATACCTGTGTCTCGCTGGCATACCCGAAAGCCTTGGGCGCGATGCGCGTTGAAAACGCCGTCGTGATTACTTCTCCGCGTTTTACGAGCGTTCATCAGGTCGCACTCAACCAGTGCATAAAAAAATACGGCGCACAGGGACAATGCGGCTTGGAAACAGTGTATTGCACGTCATCTTCTTATTACGGCGGGGCTGTTCGCTCCTTAATCCAACACCTGAAATAAAAAATGCCGTCTGAAGGATGTTCGGACGGCATTTCCATATCGACGGTCAGGATTCTTTCGGATCGGGCAGCAGGCTGTTCAACACAATGGCGAGTACGGCGCACAAGCCCACGCCGACAAAGCTGAAGCTGCCCAATTTGAGTGTCATACCGCCGATGCCCGTGGTCAGTACCGAGCTGACGATGACCAGGTTTTTCGGCAGCATCAAATCGACTTTGGCATCAATCAGGGTTTTGATGCCTAAAGAAGCAATCGTGCCGAACAGCAGCAGCATAATGCCGCCCATCACGGGCATCGGAATGGAAGCCAAAAACGCATTGAATTTGCCGAAAAACGCCATGCAGACGGCAAAAACCGCCGCCCAAGTCATGATGACGGGGTTGCTGTTTTTGGTAATCATCACCGCACCCGTTACTTCGCCGTAGGTTGTAACCGGCGGGCCGCCGATCAGACCCGCAACGCACACGCCCAAGCCGTCGCCCGCAAGGGTTTTGTCCAAGCCCGGGTCTTTTGTGTAGTCTTTTCCCGTTACATTGCCGATTGCCATGATGCCGCCGATGTGTTCGATGGCGGGGGCGACGGCAACGGGCAGCATAAACAGTGCCGCCTGCCAGTTGACCTGAGGCGTTTCAAAATGGGGAACGGCGAACCAGGGCGCGTGTGCAATGCTTGTCGTGTCCACCAGTCCCATCAGCAGTGCCAAAACATAACCCGAAGCGACACCGATCAAGATGGGAATCAGCTTCATCATCCTGCTGCCGAAAACCGATACGATGGCGGTAACGGCAAAGGTAAAGCCGGAAAGAATCAGCGAATCGGTATAGTCGATGACCTGTTTGCCGTCAGCCTGACCCATTGCCATGCTGCTTGCCGCCACGGCAACAGACAGACCGATGACCATGATGACAGGGCCGGTGACGACCGGCGGCAGCAGTTTGTGTACCGCCGCCAGTCCGCGCCAACGGATCAGCGCGGCAAACACAAAATACATAAAGCCGGCGGCAAACAGCCCGAACATGGTGGAAGGCAGCCCCCATTCGCCGACGGAGTAGATAATCGGCGCGATAAAGGCAAACGAAGAACCGAGAAAAATCGGTACTTTGCGTTTGGTTGTGATTTGGAACAGCAGCGTTCCCAAGCCTGCGCCCAAAAGCGCAAGAGCCGGATTCAGACCGGTCAGCAGGGGAACCAGCACCATTGCGCCGAATGCCACAAATAAAATCTGCGCGCCGGAAACGGCAAGTTTCAGTTGGTTCATACCATCTTCTTTCAATCGGTTCAAACGGCACGGATTATACTGGTTTGCCGAGGGGCTGCGTAAAAATACATACGTCGGGCAAAGATATGCCGTCTGAAAGGCAACGTCTGTCTGTTGCAGGATGAAAGCAGGAGAAATGGAGTATAATCCGACACTTTCCATATTCAATCCGCAAGCCGTCCCGAACCCTTATTTCAGACGGCATTTTCCGGTAATACGGCATGACAGAAAAATCCCATAAAAAAACAGCAAAAGGCAGGGCGGGAAGCCCGTCCCCAACGTCCGCACGCAACAAGAAAGCCGACAACGGCGCGCGGGGCAATAAAGTTTCCGAGCGGCTCAAGGCGGTCAAAGAGCTGCAGAAAACCGAAACCAAAAAGGCGCGTCCCGAACATGTCGTCAACCTGATTGCCGACGCGCTGTGGCTGATGGGTTTGGCGGCAACCCTGTATTTGGCGATTTCCCTGATCAGTTTCGATATGGGCGATCCGTCTTGGTCGCACAGTTCACCGGTTGTGGAAGATGCCGCCAATTGGGGCGGACTGTTCGGCGCGTATGTTGCCGATGTCGGCTATTATCTTTTCGGCTGGTCGTTCTGGTGGTGGATAGCGGCTGCCTGCGTCGTGCTGTATAAAAATTTCCGTCTGCACGCAAAACAGACGGAAAACGAGGCATACAACCACAAAATCGCTGCCGCCGCGCTGTTTGTCCTGACGGTCTTCAGCCCCGTCTTGGAGTATTTTGTGCTGGGCGGAAAATATGCCGACTCCCTGCCTGTCGGAGCAGGCGGTATGGTCGGCATACGTGTCGGCGCAGTGTTTGCGTGGCTGTTGGGGAAATCGGGCAGCCTGCTGATTATCCTGGTTGTTCTGCTGTTGTCGTTGTCCCTGCTGGTGCAGATTTCATGGCTGGAATTTTTGAACGGTGCGGGCAGGGCGGTTCAAAACCGCCTGAGTGCCTTATCCGGCAAGGTCATGGCTTTGAGAAAACGCCGGCCGAATACCAAAACAGACGGTGTCGATACCCAAAATACACGGCGCATGGTGAAAGAAGCCAAAAACATCACTGCCAAACCCGTTGCCTTGCCCGAAGGCAGCAGCAGCAACCGCAAATCCGTCGCGGTTTCCGTTGCGCCGCCGCCTAAAATCCAACCTTCGCTGTTTGAAGACAATGAAGTACAGCAGAACGGCGAATACCACAAGCCTACATTGAACCTATTGCGGATTCCCGACAGCGAGCCGGTCAGCATCAATCCCGCCGAATTGGAGCGCACTGCCGAACTAATCGAATCCAAACTGGCAGAATTCGGCATCGGCGTACAAGTCGTATCCGCGACATCCGGCCCTGTCATCACGCGCTACGAAATCGAACCCGCGCAAGGTGTCAAAGGCAGCCAAATTGTTGCCCTGTCGAAAGATTTGGCACGCTCTATGTCGCTGCAATCCGTGCGTATCGTCGAAACCATTGCGGGCAAAAACACGATGGGCATCGAGTTGCCCAACGACAAACGCCAAGACGTGATGTTGAGCGAAATCTTGTCCTCGCCCGTGTTTGCCGAAGCCAAATCCAAGCTGACCGTCGCGCTGGGCAAAGACATCGCCGGTACGCCCGTCGTCGGCGACTTGGCGAAAATGCCGCACCTTTTGGTCGCGGGCATGACCGGTTCGGGCAAATCCGTCGGCGTGAACGGCATGATTATGTCTATGCTTTTCAAAGCTACGCCCGAAGAAGTCCGCTTCATTATGATAGACCCGAAAATGCTCGAGTTGAGCATTTACGACGGCATTCCGCACCTACTCTGTCCCGTCGTTACCGATATGCGCGAAGCAGGGCAGGCGTTGAACTGGTGCGTCGCCGAAATGGAAAAACGCTACCGCCTGCTCTCCCACGCCGGTGTACGCAATCTGGAAGGCTTCAACCAAAAAGTCGAACAAGCCAAAGCGGCAGGCAAGCCGCTGCTCAATCCGTTCAGCCTGAACCTCGACGAACCTGAGCCACTGGAAAAACTGCCGATGATCGTGGTCGTTATCGACGAACTTGCCGACCTGATGATGACCGAACGCAAAGCTGTCGAGCAGCAAATCGCCCGCCTCGCCCAAAAAGCGCGCGCCGCCGGCATACACATGATTGTCGCCACCCAACGCCCAAGCGTCGATGTCGTAACCGGTCTGATTAAAGCCAACATCCCGACGCGTATGGCGTTTACCGTGCAAAGCAAAATCGACAGCCGTACCATCCTCGACCAAATGGGCGCGGACGAACTGCTCAAATATGGCGATTCGCTGTTCCTGCAACCGGGCAGTGCCGAACCGACCCGCCTGCAAGGCACGTTTGTTTCAGACGGCGAAGTGCATCAAGTCGTCAACTACGTCAAATCGCAAGCCCCAGCCGACTATATTGAAGGTCTGCTCAGCGGCGAAGCCGCGCTGGAAACTGCCAATATCGTTAATCCGAATGCAGACAGCGACGAATTATTCGATCAGGCAGTCGCCTATGTTTTGGAAAGCAAAAAAACCTCCATTTCGTCTTTGCAGCGGCAGTTGCGTATCGGCTATAACCGCGCGGCAAACCTGATGGAGGCACTGGAAAATGCGGGTATCGTTTCTCCCTCCGACTTCAACGGCAGCCGTAAAATTTTGGCGCACAAGGACCATTTATAGCCCGTATCGCAAAATGCCGTCTGAACGGCGGAATTGGCGTTTCAGACGGCATGAGGCCTTTGCAAAAAAGCCCTTCCTTCGACATCCGAAACCCAAACACAGGTTT
>NZ_QNRU01000018.1 GCF_003315235.1 Neisseria gonorrhoeae
TGTGCCATTGTCCGGGCAGGACGGCTTTGAACATGGACGACAGGGGATAGGCGGGGCGGCCGCGGCGGTCTCTGAGGTAACGGGTTTTTTGACGGTTCAGGTATTGTTCGATCGGCTGCCAATCAATCACCTGGTCCAACTCCGATAGCGGGAAGCGGCCGATGTGTTTGGCAGTCATGGCTTGGGCGGTTTGCCGGAAGAAGGTGCTCATGGGAAATCCCCTAAATGCCTTGGTGGGAATTTAGGGGATTTTAGGGGAATTTTGCAAAGGTCTCAGTCTGTTTGTCTTGTGTTTTGCGCAATTGCCCTCATTTTAAGCCGTGATTTTATTTTTAGATGAAAAAATGAGTAATCAAGATTTTTATGCGACGCTGGGTGTGGCAAGAGCAGCTACCGATGATGAGATTAAAAAAGCCTACCGTAAATTGGCGATGAAATACCATCCCGACCGCAATCCTGACAATAAAGAGGCGGAAGAGAAGTTTAAAGAAGTACAAAAGGCGTATGAAACTTTGTCCGACAAGGAAAAGCGTGCCATGTACGACCAGTATGGTCATGCGGCGTTTGAAGGCGGCGGACAGGGGGGCTTCGGAGGGTTTGGCGGATTTGGCGGTGCGCAGGGTTTTGACTTTGGGGATATTTTCAGCCAAATGTTTGGAGGTGGTTCGGGGCGCGCCCAGCCTGATTATCAGGGTGAGGACGTGCAGGTCGGTATCGAAATCACGCTTGAAGAAGCCGCAAAAGGTGTGAAGAAACGCATCAATATTCCGACTTATGAAGCGTGTGATGTCTGCAACGGCAGCGGCGCGAAACCGGGGGCATCCCCGGAAACCTGCCCGACTTGCAAAGGTTCGGGTACGGTGCACATCCAGCAGGCGATTTTCCGTATGCAGCAGACTTGTCCGACCTGCCGCGGTGCGGGCAAACATATTAAAGAACCTTGCGTCAAATGCCGTGGCGTGGGGCGGAATAAGGCGGTCAAGACGGTGGAAGTCAATATTCCCGCCGGTATCGATGACGGGCAGCGTATCCGTTTGAGCGGTGAAGGCGGGCCGGGTATGCACGGCGCGCCTGCCGGCGACCTGTATGTAACCGTCCGCATTCGGGCGCATAAGATTTTCCAACGCGATGGTTTGGATTTGCATTGCGAACTGCCGATTAGTTTTGCCACGGCTGCTTTGGGCGGGGAGTTAGAAGTGCCGACCTTGGACGGCAAAGTCAAGCTCACCGTCCCCAAAGAAACCCAAACCGGCAGGAGGATGCGCGTGAAAGGTAAGGGTGTCAAATCTTTACGCAGCAGCGCGACCGGCGATTTGTACTGCCATATTGTTGTCGAAACGCCTGTCAATTTGACCGACCGTCAAAAAGAGCTTTTGGAAGAATTTGAGCGGATTTCTACGGGCTTGGAAAACCAAACGCCGCGCAAGAAATCGTTTTTAGACAAGCTGCGCGATTTGTTTGATTGATTTTAAGGTTCGGAAACAAGCAGCCGTATCGGGGAACCTCCCTGATACGGCTGTTTTTGTTCGTTTGGAAATAGTTTTTATTTTCAATTGGGTATGGGCAGGGTGGGATAATTGTTTTTAACTGTTCTTTTTAAAACTTGACATCATGGCGTGATGCCAACAATATGTGAACGTCTGTTGTCAAAGGAAGAATAATGAATAAATCTTTATCCGGTTCGGTAGAAAAATACCGCGAACTGACGCTCCGAGGCATGATACTCGGCGCATTGATCACTGTAATTTTTACTGCGTCTAACGTTTACCTCGGTTTGAAAGTCGGGCTGACCTTTGCCTCGTCGATTCCGGCGGCGGTGATTTCGATGGCGGTTTTAAAATTTTTCAAAGGCAGCAATATTTTGGAAAACAACATGGTGCAGACCCAAGCCTCGGCTGCGGGTACGCTTTCAACCATCATCTTCGTCCTGCCCGGTTTGCTGATGGCGGGCTACTGGAGCGGTTTCCCGTTTTGGCAGACGACGCTTTTATGTATTGCCGGCGGGATTTTGGGGGTGATTTTCACCATTCCGCTGCGTTACGCGATGGTGGTGAAAAGCGATTTGCCTTATCCGGAAGGTGTGGCGGCTGCTGAAATTTTGAAAGTGGGCGGTCATGAAGAAGGGGATGACCGTCAGGGCGGCAGCGGTATCAAAGAGCTGGCGGCCGGCGGCGCGTTGGCGGGATTGATGAGCTTTTGCGCCGGAGGTCTGCGTGTGATTGCCGATAGCGCGAGTTATTGGTTTAAAAGCGGTACGGCAATTTTCCAACTGCCGATGGGCTTTTCACTGGTCTTGTTGGGCGCGGGTTATTTGGTCGGACTGACGGGCGGCATCGCCATCCTGCTGGGCATTTCGATTGCTTGGGGTATTGCCGTGCCGTATTTCTCCTCACACATTCCGCAACCTTCCGATATGGAAATGGCGGCGTTTGCGATGAAGCTGTGGAAGGAAAAAGTGCGTTTTATCGGTGCGGGAACCATAGGTATCGCGGCGGTTTGGACGCTTTTGATGCTGCTCAAGCCAATGGTGGAAGGCATGAAGATGTCGTTCAAGAGTTTTGGCGGCGGTGCGCCCGCTACAGAACGCGCCGAACAGGATTTGTCGCCTAAAGCCATGATTTTCTGGGTGTTGTCTATGATGTTTATTCTAGGCGTGTCGTTTTACCACTTTATCGGCGATTCGCACATTACGGGCGGCATGGCGTGGCTTTTGGTGGCGGTTTGCACGCTTTTGGCTTCCGTCATCGGCTTTTTGGTCGCCGCCGCCTGCGGTTATATGGCAGGTTTGGTCGGCTCGTCTTCCAGCCCGATTTCCGGCGTGGGCATCGTGTCCATCGTCGTTATTTCACTGGTTTTGCTGCTGGTAGGCGAATCCGGAGGTTTGTTGGCGGATGAGGCCAACCGCAAATTCTTACTGGCGTTGACGCTTTTTTGCGGATCGGCAGTAATCTGCGTGGCTTCGATTTCCAACGACAACCTGCAAGACTTGAAAACCGGCTACCTGCTCAAAGCTACGCCTTGGCGGCAGCAAGTCGCCCTGATTATCGGCTGTATCGTTGGTGCGCTGGTTATTTCGCCCGTGTTGGAACTGCTTTACGAAGCCTACGGCTTTACCGGCGCAATGCCGCGCGAAGGCATGGATGCGGCGCAGGCTTTGGCAGCCCCTCAAGCGACTTTGATGACGACCATTGCGTCGGGCATTTTCGCCCACAACCTCGAATGGGCGTACATCTTTACCGGTATCGCGATTGGAGCGGTATTAATCGTCGTCGATTTGGTGTTGAAAAAATCATCAGGCGGTAAACTTGCTCTGCCCGTCCTTGCGGTCGGTATGGGCATTTATCTGCCGCCGTCCGTCAATATGCCCATCGTGGCAGGCGCGGTGTTGGCGGCGGTGTTGAAACACATCATTGGCAAGAAGGCGGAAAACCGCGAAGGCCGTCTGAAAAACGCCGACCGTATCGGTACGCTTTTCGCGGCAGGCCTGATTGTCGGTGAAAGCCTGATTGGTGTAATTATGGCGTTTATTATTGCCTTCTCTGTGACCAACGGCGGCTCGGATGCGCCGCTCGCGTTGAATCTGCAAAACTGGGATGCCGCCGCTTCTTGGTTGGGCTTGGCGTTCTTCGTTACCGGGATGTTTTTCTTTGCACAGCGCGTACTGAAGGCGGGTAGGTAGCCTGTCGGAGAAAATGCCGTCTGAAACGTTCGGACGGCATTTTTTATCGGGAAAGCGTAAGGCGGAGCTTTTCGGCTTGTGCCCACGTTTTGCCGGCAAGGTCTTTGGGCGAAAGCAGCGGCGCGGTTTGAAGCGGCCAGCCTATGCCGATTGCCGGGTCGTTCCATATTAAAACCTGTTCGGTTTCAGGGTTGTAATAGTCCGTGCATTTGTACACGACTTCCGCCGCGTCGCCCAAAACGCAAAAACCGTGTGCGAAGCCTTCGGGTATCCAAAGCTGGTATCGGTTTTGCGCCGACAAGGTTGCGCCCGCCCATTTGCCGAAAGTCGGCGAACCTTCGCGCATATCGACGGCCACGTCGAACACTTCGCCGACAACTACGCGTACGAGTTTGCCTTGGGTGTTTTCGGTTTGGTAGTGCAGGCCGCGCAATACGCCTTTGCTGGAGTTGGAGTGGTTTTCTTGCACGAAAGTTCGATCGGCAATATTTTCTTTGAACCATCCGTCGCGGAATGTTTCCATAAAAAAACCGCGCCCGTCTGTGAAGACTTGCGGTTTTAAAAGTTTTACGTCGGGGAGGGCGGTGTCGATGATGTCCATAAAGTCCTTTGGCGGTATCGTTACCGCTGTTTTTTGCGGTTTGATTTTTTATGCGCGCCGTGCGGCAGGTCGGTTAAGGTGGCGGCGCGGCACGGTTTGGATGCCGTCTGAAAGCCGTCGGGGCGTTCAGACGGTATTTATTTGCCGATTAGGTGCAGCAGGTATTGCCCGTAGGCGGTTTTTTCCAAATGTTTTGCGCGTGTTTCCACATCTTTTTTCGTCAGCCAGCCGTTACGCCAGGCGATTTCTTCGAGGCAGGCGATGTGCAGGTTTTGGATATTTTGCACGGTTTGGACGAAGGAAGCCGCCTCGTGCAGGCTTTCTTGCGTGCCGGTGTCCAACCACGCGAAACCGCGTCCCAATATTTGAACGGACAGCGAGCCGTCTTCCAGATACATCCGGTTGAGGTCGGAAATTTCCAATTCGCCGCGTGCGGACGGTTTGAGCTGTTTGGCGAACTCGACGGCGCGGTTGTCGTGGAAGTACAAGCCGGTTACCGCCCAATCGGATTTGGGCTGTTGCGGTTTCTCTTCGATGGATAAGGCGTTGAAGTTTTCGTCAAATTCAACCACGCCGAAACGCTTGGGGTCTTTAACCCGATAACCGAATACGGTTGCGCCGTGGGTCTTGGCGGCGGCCTGTTTCAATGTTTGCGTAAATGATTGACCGTAGAAAATATTGTCGCCCAAAATCAGGCAGACATTGCCGTTGCCGATAAATTCTTCGCCGATGATAAATGCCTGCGCCAAGCCGTCGGGGCTGGGTTGAACGGCATATTGCAGGCGGATGCCGAAGTCGGAGCCGTCGCCGAGTAGCCGTTGGAAGGCAGCGTTGTCTTCGGGTGCGGTAATTACCAAAATATCGCGGATTCCCGCCAGCATCAAAACCGACAAGGGGTAATAAATCATCGGTTTGTCGTACACGGGCAGCAGTTGTTTGGATACGCCGCGCGTAATCGGATATAGGCGCGTACCGCTGCCGCCTGCCAGTATGATGCCTTTCATCTTTTCTTTCTTCCTTTGCGATGGGTTTTCAGACGGCATTGCGTCGGGATGCCGTCTGAAAACTATTTGCCCGTACCTAAGCGTTCCGAACGGCAGTTGCCGTTTTATGCGTTTTGCCGCCGGGTTTTGTTGTCCAAATACCATTGCACGGTTTTGCGGAGGCCGGATTCAAAAGTTTCCAAAGGCAGCCAGCCCAAATCCCGCCTGATTTTCGCCGCATCGACGGCGTAGCGGGCATCATGGCCGGGGCGGTCTTGTACGAAAGTAATTAAATCTTCATACCGTGCCACGCCGGCCGGTTTTTCGGGGGCGAGTTCTTCCAAGAGGGCGCAGATGGTTTTGATCACTTCGAGATTGGTTTTTTCATTGTGTCCGCCGATATTGTAGGTTTCGCCGACAACACCTTCGGTAACGACCTGATACAGCGCGCGCGCGTGGTCTTCGACAAACAGCCAGTCGCGGATTTGCGCCCCGTCGCCGTACACAGGCAGTGGTTTGCCGGAAAGTGCGTTCAGAATCATCAAAGGAATGAGTTTTTCGGGGAATTGTCGGGGGCCGTAATTATTGGAACAGTTGCTGACAATGGAGGGCAGCCTGTAAGTCCGCTGCCACGCGCGGACAAGGTGGTCGGCGGCGGCTTTGGAGGCGGAGTAGGGGCTGGACGGCGCGTATGGCGTGGTTTCTGTAAACAAATCGTCTGTGCCGTGCAAATCGCCATAGACTTCATCGGTAGAAATATGGTGGAAACGGAAGGCTTCGCGTTTTTCAGACGGCATTTGCTGCCAATAGGCGCGCGCAGCTTCCAGCAGGTCGAATGTGCCGACGATATTGGTTCGGATAAATTCGCCTGCCGAACCGATGGCGCGGTCGACGTGGCTTTCCGCCGCCAAGTGCATCACGGCATCGGGCCGGTATTGCGCGAACACGCGGTCGAGTTCGGCGCGGTCGCAAATATCCACTTGCTCAAAAGCGTAGCGGGGATTATCGGCAATGTCGGTCAGCGATTCGAGATTGCCCGCGTAGGTTAACTTGTCGAGGTTGACGACGGAATCTCGGGTGTTTTGGATAATATGGCGGACGACTGCCGAGCCGATAAAACCCGCGCCGCCGGTAACGAGGATGTTTTTTTTGCCTGCGGTTTGCATTTAATCCCCATATCTGCCGGGGTTGCGGCTGACCCAACGCCACGAATCTTCCATCATTTGCTGCAAGCCGCGTTTGGTTTCCCAGCCGGTTTGTTGTTTGGTATGGGACGGGTCGGCATAGGAACACGCCAAGTCGCCGGCGCGGCGGGGTTGGATTCGGTAAGGAATGTGCAAACCGGATGCGGCCTCAAAGGCGCGGATGATTTCCAAAACGGAATAGGCGCGTCCCGAACCCAAGTTGAACAAATGTACGCCGGCAACGCCGCCTTTCGCCTTCATTGCCGCGATATGCCCTTCTGCCAAATCCATCACATGGATGTAGTCGCGCATTCCCGTACCGTCGGGGGTCGGATAGTCGCCGCCGAATACCGACAGTTGCGGCAGCCTGCCCGAAGCCACTTGACAGATATAGGGCAAAAGATTGTTGGGAACGCCGTTGGGCTGTTCGCCGATAAGTCCGCTTTCGTGCGCGCCGATCGGGTTGAAATAGCGCAACAAAATCACGCTCCAACGCGGATCGGCTTTTTGGATGTCGGTTAACATCCGCTCCACCATCGCTTTGGACGCACCGTAAGGATTAGCGGTATCGCCCGGGCGCATATCTTCCGTATAGGGGACTTTTTCCGCATCGCCGTAAACGGTTGCCGACGAGCTGAATACGATTTTCAACACGCCCGCGCGCGCCATTTCTTCCGCCAGCACCAGGCTGCCGTAAACATTGTTGCCGTAATATTTTGTCGGCTCGGCAACGCTTTCCCCCACTGCCTTCAAACCGGCAAAATGGATGACGGATTCGATTTCATGTTCTGAAAAAATCTGCCTCAAAATCTGACAGTCGCGGATGTCGCCCTGATAAAACGGTATGTTTCTGCCGGTAATTTGCCGAAGGCGCGGGAGGACGGCGGCAGACGAGTTGCACAGATTATCCAAAATCACGGCATCGTAACCGGATTGGACGAGCGAGACGGCGGTGTGCGAACCGATAAAGCCGGTGCCGCCGGTAATCAGGACGGTCATAAACATTCCTTTCAGATTGTATCGGGCAAAGTATATCAGTATTATCTTCATCTTTTCCAAACGATTACCCACATTGCGCCGTCGGCTGTTCAGACGGCATCACGGAGGCAATTTATGAACATCACCCGAATCCTCTCCCAAGAACTCTCCGCCACTACCGTGCAAATCAATGCCGCTATCGAGCTTTTGGACGACGGCGCGACCGTCCCCTTTATCGCGCGTTACCGTAAAGAAGCCACGGGCGGGCTGGACGATACGCAGCTGCGCCAGCTTGCCGAGCGGCTGCAATACCTGCGCGAGTTGGAAGAGCGCAAGGCCGTTGTGTTAAAAAGCATTGAAGAGCAAGGCAAGCTTTCAGACGACCTCAGGGCGCAAATCGAAGCCGCCGACAACAAAACCGCGCTGGAAGACCTGTATCTGCCCTACAAGCCCAAACGCCGCACCAAAGCGCAAATCGCGCACGAACACGGTTTGCAGCCGCTGGCGGACGTGTTGCTTGCCGAACAGCCGCAGGACGTGGAAGCCGCCGCGCAAGGCTACCTGAACGAAAACATCCCCGACGCCAAAGCCGCGCTGGATGGCGCGCGCGCGATTCTGATGGAGCAGTTTGCCGAAGACGCGGAACTCATCGGCACGCTGCGCGACAAGCTGTGGAACGAAGCCGAAATCCACACGCAAGTCGTTGAAGGCAAAGAAACCGAAGGCGAAAAATTCAGCGATTATTTCGACCGCCGCGAACCCGTGCGCGCCATGCCCAGCCACCGCGCGCTGGCGGTTTTGCGCGGTCGCAACGAAGGCGTGTTGAACATCGCGCTCAAATACCAGCCCGACGACACGCCGATTACGCAGCAAAGCGAATACGAGCAAATCATCGCCCGCCGCTTCAAGGTTTCAGACGGCCACAAATGGCTGCGCGACACCGTGCGCCTGACTTGGCGCGCGAAAATCTTTTTGTCGCTGGAACTCGAAGCTCTCAATCGTTTGAAAGAAGCTGCCGACACTGACGCGATTACCGTGTTCGCCCGCAATCTCAAAGACTTGCTGCTCGCCGCGCCCGCCGGGCGGCTGACCACTTTGGGACTCGACCCCGGCTACCGCAACGGCGTGAAATGCGCCGTGGTGGACGACACGGGCAAACTGCTGGATACGGTCATTGTCTATTTGCATCAAGAAAACAATATGTTGGCAACGTTGTCGCGCCTGATTAAACAACACGGTGTGAAGCTCATCGCCATCGGCAACGGCACCGCCAGCCGCGAAACCGACAAAATCGCGGGCGAACTGGTGCGCGGAATGCCCGAAAGCAGCCTGCACAAAATCGTCGTTTCCGAAGCCGGCGCGTCGATTTATTCTGCGTCCGAACTGGCGGCGCGCGAGTTTCCCGACTTAGATGTTTCCCTGCGCGGCGCAGTGTCCATCGCCCGCAGGCTGCAAGACCCGCTTGCCGAGTTGGTCAAAATCGACCCCAAATCCATCGGCGTGGGGCAGTATCAGCACGACGTGAACCAAAGCCGGCTCGCCAAATCGCTGGACGCGGTGGTCGAAGACTGCGTGAACGCCGTCGGCGTGGACGCGAACACCGCCTCCGCCCCGCTCTTGGCGCGGATTTCCGGTTTAAATCAAACCCTTGCCCAAAACATCGTCGCCTACCGTGATGAAAACGGCGCGTTCGACAGCCGAAAAAAATTGCTAAAAGTACCGCGCTTGGGCGAAAAAACCTTCGAGCAAGCAGCAGGCTTTTTGCGGATTAACGGCGGCAAAGAGCCGCTGGACGCGAGCGCCGTCCACCCCGAAGCCTATCCCGTCGTCGCCAAAATGCTGGCGCAACAAGGCATTACCGCCGCCGAACTCATCGGCAACCGCGAGCGTGTGAAGCAAATCAAAGCATCCGACTTCACCGACGAACGCTTCGGTCTGCCGACTATTTTGGACATCCTGTCCGAGCTGGAAAAACCCGGCCGCGACCCGCGCGGTGCGTTTCAGACGGCATCGTTTGCCGAAGGCATCCACGAAATCAGCGACTTGCAAGTCGGCATGATACTCGAGGGCGTGGTCTCCAACGTCGCCAACTTCGGCGCGTTCGTGGACATCGGCGTCCATCAGGACGGCTTGGTGCACATCTCCGCCCTGTCTAATAAGTTCGTCCAAGACCCGCGCGAAGTGGTGAAAGCCGGCGACGTGGTAAAAGTGAAAGTGCTGGAAGTCGATGCCGCACGCAAACGCATCGCGCTGACCATGCGCTTGGATGACGAACCGGGCGGCGCAAAACATAAAATGCCGTCTGAAAACCGCAGCCGCGAACGGACAGCCGGCCGCAAACCCCAACGCAACGACCGCGCCCCGACCAATTCGGCGATGGCGGATGCGTTTGCGAAGCTGAAGCGGTAAAATAATCGAAGAGTTTATGGATTTTGACTTATGCACACACCACTTACCTATATTGACCTTTTCTCAGGAGCAGGAGGCCTATCCTTGGGTTTTGAACAAGCCGGATTCCAACAATTGCTTTCTGTTGAAATGGAGTCTGATTATTGTCAGACTTACCGTACCAACTTCCCCCGTCATCAATTACTGCAAAAAGATTTAACCACACTAACCGAACAAGATTTAACCAATTGTCTTAACGGACAATCAGTTGATTTGGTTATTGGAGGACCACCTTGTCAAGGTTTTAGTATGGCAGGAAAGATTGGACGGACATTTACAGATGACCCACGCAACCATTTATTTAAAGAGTTTGTCCGAATAGTTAAAATTGTCCAACCATATTTTTTTGTTATGGAAAATGTAGCGCGACTCTATACACACAATTCAGGTAAAACACGTATTGAGATTATTCAAGCATTTCAGAATATCGGTTATTCGGTGGAATGTAAGATACTGAGTGCAGCCGATTTCGGTGTTCCTCAGATACGTAGCCGAGTGATATTTATCGGGAGGAGGGATAAAGGCAAAATTTCCTTTCCCGAACCTTTGCAGATTTCCCATCAGACTGTTGGATCAGCAATAGGACATTTTCCAAAACTGGCTGCTGGCGAAAGCAATCCACACGTTGCAAATCATGAAGCTATGAATCATTCGGCACAAATGTTAGAAAAAATGGCATTTGTTAAAAATGGAGGTAACCGTAACGATATTCCTGAACCATTACGTCCGAAAACAGGTGATATCCGTAAATACATCCGTTACAACAGCAACAAACCAGCCGTTTGTATTACAGGAGATATGCGCAAAGTTTTTCACTATGAACAGAATCGGGCTTTAACCGTTCGTGAATTAGCTGCCTTACAATCTTTCCCTGATAATTTTATTTTTTGCGGCAGCAAAATTGCCCAGCAGCAGCAGGTTGGTAACGCCGTGCCGCCTTTATTGGCAAAAGCTATTGCTGAAAGTATTTTAAAAATGAGTGAAAATGAATAAGAAATATCCGAAAATTAACTATATCGGTAATAAAGAGAAAATAGCTTCCTGGATTTGTGACCAGCTTCCGTCTGATGTAGATACAGTTGCAGATGTATTTAGTGGAGGCTGTTCCTTTGCCTACGAAGCCAAAAAACGCGGCTATCGTGTGATTACTAACGATATTTTGGCAATTAATTACCAAATTGCTTTAGCATTAATAGAAAACAACCATGAAACATTAAATGACGATGATGTCGCAATGATTTTTTCAGGCAGCCCGCATGCCGGTTTTATGAGTCAGCGTTATTCCGAAAAATTCTATTTTCACGATGAATGCCAACAACTTGATTTGTACTGTAAAAATATAGGGAAGCTGAATAACCAGTATAAACGTGCTTTGGCGTTTACTTTAATGCGTCGCGCCATGATACGTAAAATGCCCTATTCACGATTCACAATTCCTTGGGAAAAAGTTAAACAACTGCGTGATGAAGAATACAGTTATGCTAAATATGGCCGTCGACGCGCCTACCACAATGAAAGTTTTCAAAGTCATTTTCTGCAAAATTTGGATGACTATAACCAAGCTGTTTTCAATAATGGCTGGCGGCATCACGCCTTTAATCAAGATATATTTGATTTATTACCTAATATACAAGCTGATGCCGTCTATTTAGACCCACCTTACACAGGCACGATGAACAATTATTTTGGCTTTTACGGATTATTGGACAGTTACATTACATCATCCATACCCAAACCATTTGCCAATCATTTCATGGATAAAAAGCAGGCTGTCGAATTATTTAAAAGGGTAATCAATCATTTGAAACCATTTAAATATTGGCTGTTAAGCTACAACAATGCTTCATATCCAAACCGAGATGAATTAGAAGAAATGTTAGGTAAAAATGGGCGAAATGTACAAATCTTGGAAACGCCTCACGTTTATAAGGTTACAGGAAAAGAAAAGAAGCAAAGCCATAAGGAAATTCTGTTTTTAGTAGAAAATACATGAATGATAGATATTACTTAAATACAAAAACAGAATATTGGTATCGAATATTCTTGGAGACAGAGATGAGTAATAATCAGCCAAACAGCCAAATTTATGAAGATTATTGGGCGTTTACCAATGCCTTTACAAATTATAACGATCAAAAATTTTGTACTGCACTCAATATTTGTCTTGACTTTATTGATGCGAATCAAGACCAGCCATACAGCAACGAACTATATGAAGCATTGCAGCAAAACATTGCCCAAGATTCCGTTATGGCTTCGCAGAGAACAAGCAAGGCCATGAATTTGGCCTCGGTTCGTAAAGCTATTAATCAATTTGTAAAAATGGGATTTATAGAACCGTTTTTATCAAGCTATACACCTTTATCACGAGATTATGTACAAGCTCGTACTAACCGAAAACGACAAACCCTACTTTCCAAAATCGTATCGCACTCTGGCTTTCAGCGTTCAGTAACTGAAAACTCTAATATTCGACAAATAAATTTCCTGATTAAAACGCTGGTCGAGCATCCACAAGGCAAGCTAAATAAAAAAGAAATTGCCGCCATGATGTTAGTAGACTTAAAAACCTTTCAACAAGATTATCTAACCGAAACAGAATTGAATGATTATTTTCAACAGGGAATAGAATCAGGATTTATTGAACGAAAATACAATCAAATAAGTTATTTATGGAACCTATTAGACAAATTAGACGACTTAAAACGAGTAGGTGATGACTTATATTTTGCTGAGGATGCCCAACGTATTTTTGGTAATTTGGATGAAATTACTGTAAGGAAACGCGACCCTTATTTACATCGCCTATACAAAAACCAACTTCAAGAAGAAAGTGAAGAACATTACGGTAATGTGAAATGTATGCTGGAAAAACTTGCCTATCCTGTATTGATTGCCAGTCATATTAAGCCTTTCATCCTGTCGGATGATACCGAAGCATACGACCCAAATAACGGCTTGCTATTAAGTCGTACCTTGGATAGCCTATTTGATTTGAAATATATTTCGTTTGATGATGAAGGAAATATGGTGAAATCTAAGCGGTTATCAGATGATGTTTGGCGACGTTGGTGTGATGTGAAGCTAGATAACAATCTGCTCAACGACAAACGTAAATCTTACTTGGCATATCATCGAGAACTTATGCTACAAGAAGACCAAGAATTTCATATTTAGGCAGTTAACCGCGAGCGCGTGAAGCAAATCAAAGCGTCCGACTTTACCGACGAACACTTCGGACTGCCGACCATTCTGGACATTCTGTCCGAGCTGGAAAAACCGCAGCCGCGAACGGACAGCCGGCCGCAAACCACAACGCAACGAGCGTGTCCCAACCAATTCGGCGATGGCGGATGCGTTTGCGAAGTTGAAGCGGTAAGTCCGACAGCAGGGATGTACAGCGACAGATGCAGCGGCGGGTTTTGCCCCCGCTTTTTCTGTTATTTCAAATATGTGTATTCCCATGATGCCGTCTGAACGGAGTTTCAGACGGCATTTTGTTTGTAAAAAATAGTTGTATAGTGGATTAAATTTAAATCAGGACAAGGCGACGAAGCCACAGACAGTACAGATAGTACGGCAAGGCGAGTCAACGATGTACTGGTTTAAATTTAATCCACTATAAAAAAGGGCGATTCTTTGACAAGCCTTAACTATTCCCCTAATATCTTCGCGCTTGCGTCCCCTTCGGGCGGATATAAAGAAAAACATTTTAGGAGGTCAAACGATATGGAATGGGCGTTTAACAGTTATTACACCTTGATTGCCGCCACTTTGGTTTTGTTGGTCGGCAAGGTTTTGGTTAAGAAAATCAAAATCTTGCGTGATTTTAACATCCCCGAACCCGTGGCGGGCGGGCTGATTGCCGCGATTATCCTGTTTGCGCTGCACGAGGCGTACGGCGTGAGCTTCAAATTTGAGAAACCGCTGCAAAATGCGTTTATGCTGATTTTCTTCACGTCCATCGGCTTGAGCGCGGATTTTTCCCGTTTGAAGGCGGGCGGTTTGCCGCTGGTGGTTTTTACCGCGATTGTGGGCGGATTTATCTTGGTGCAAAACTTTGTCGGGGTCGGACTGGCTACGGCTTTGGGTTTGGACCCGCTCATCGGTCTGATTACCGGTTCGGTGTCGCTGACGGGCGGACACGGCACGTCAGGTGCGTGGGGACCTAATTTTGAAACGCAATACGGCTTGGTCGGCGCAACCGGTTTGGGTATTGCTTCGGCTACTTTCGGGCTGGTGTTCGGCGGCCTGATCGGCGGGCCGGTTGCGCGCCGCCTGATCAACAAAATGGGCCGCAAACCGGTTGAAAACACAAAACAGGATCAGGACGACAACGCGGACGACGTGTTCGAGCAGGCAAAACGCACCCGCCTGATTACGGCGGAATCTGCCGTTGAAACGCTTGCCATGTTTGCCGCGTGTCTGGCGTTTGCCGAGATTATGGACGGTTTCGACAAAGAATACCTGTTCGACCTGCCCAAATTCGTGTGGTGTCTGTTTGGCGGCGTGGTTATCCGCAACATCCTTACCGCCGCATTCAAGGTCAATATGTTCGACCGTGCCATCGATGTGTTCGGCAATGCTTCGCTTTCGCTTTTCTTGGCAATGGCGTTGCTGAATTTGAAACTGTGGGAGCTGACCGGTTTGGCGGGGTCTGTAACCGTGATTCTTGCAGTACAAACCGCAGTGATGGTTTTGTACGCGACTTTTGTTACCTATGTCTTTATGGGGCGCGACTATGATGCCGCAGTATTGGCTGCCGGCCACTGCGGTTTCGGTTTGGGCGCAACGCCGACGGCGGTGGCAAATATGCAGTCCGTCACGCATACTTTCGGCGCGTCACATAAGGCGTTTTTGATTGTGCCTATGGTCGGCGCGTTCTTTGTCGATTTGATTAATGCCGCGATTCTCACCGGTTTTGTGAATTTCTTTAAAGGCTGATTTTCCGCCTTTCCGACAAAGCGCCTGCAAGGTTTACCGCCTGCAGGTGCTTTTGCTATGATAGCCGCCATCGGTCTGCACCGTTTGGAAGGAACATCATGTATCGGAAACTCATTGCGCTGCCGTTTGCCCTGCTGCTTGCCGCGTGCGGCAGGGAAGAACCGCCCAAGGCGTTGGAATGCGCCAACCCCGCCGTGTTGCAGGACATACGCGGCAGTATTCAGGAAACGCTCACGCAGGAAGCGCGTTCTTTCGCGCGCGAAGACGGCAGGCAGTTTGTCGATGCCGACAAAATTATCGCCGCCGCCTACGGTTTGGCGTTTTCTTTGGAACACGCTTCGGAAACGCAGGAAGGCGGGCGCACGTTCTGTATCGCCGATTTGAACATTACCGTGCCGTCTGAAACGCTTGCCGATGCCGAGGCAAACAGCCCCCTGCTGTATGGGGAAACGTCTTTGGCAGACATCGTGCAGCAGAAGACGGGCGGCAATGTCGAGTTTAAAGACGGCGTATTGACGGCAGCCGTCCGCTTCCTGCCCGCCAAAGACGCTCGGACGGCATTTATCGACAACACGGTCGGTATGGCGGCGCAAACGCTGTCTGCCGCGTTGCTGCCTTACGGCGTGAAGAGCATCGTGATGATAGACGGCAAGGCGGTGACAAAAGAAGACGCGGTCAGGGTTTTGAGCGGCAAAGCCCGTGAAGAAGAACCGTCCAAACCCACCCCCGAAGACATTTTGGAACACAATGCCGCCGGCGGCGATGCGGGCGTACCCCAAGCCGCAGAAGGCGCGCCCGAACCCGAAATCCTGCATCCCGACGACGTCGAGCGTGCCGATACCGTTACCGTATCACGGGGCGAAGTGGAAGAGGCGCGCGTACAAAACCAACGTGCGGAATCCGAAATTACCAAACTTTGGGGAGGACTCGATACCGACGTGCAAAAAGAGTTGGTCGGCGAACAGCGCAAGTGGGCGCAGGAAAAAATCAGCAACTGCCGACAAGCCGCCGCGCAGGCAGACCGGCAGGAATACGCCGAATACCTCAAGCTCCAATGCGACACGCGGATGACGCGCGAACGGATACAGTATCTTCGCGGCTATTCCATCGATTAGGGCAAACCGATGAATACCGTCCCCAAAAGCAGGATTCCCGTCAAACCGCTGCCCGAAAAAACCACAGCCGAAGCCAAAGTCGAAAAATGGCGGCAGCTCGGTGCGGACCACGGTTTGTCGGGCGAATGGGCAGTTGCCGCCAGATTGGGCGAAAACGGTTTTACCGAAGAACAGATGGAAAATATCGCCAACCTGTTCGGCAGATAAAGGGAAAATTGACGGAAATGCCGTCTGAAACCCTGTTGTCGGTTTCAGACGGCATTTTGACCAATACGGTACGCAGGCGCAAAACAGCCGGCTTTTCCTGTGTTTCCTATGCTGATGTTTCAACACACAGGACGGCACATAAAGCGTCGCCCTATGTGCCGTCCTGATTCGGAAGGGGTTACGCCCCTCCCAAATATAGTGGATTAACAAAAACCGGTACGGCGTTGCCTCGCCTTGCCGTACTATCTGTACTGTCTGCGGCTTCGTCGCCTTGTCCTGATTTTTGTTAATCCACTATATTGTCCATTCGGCAGGGAAAGCCTGAAGAAGAATTTTCCCGCAAGATGGCCGGCTGCCTGACCGACTTGGAAAACTGTCTGGAAAAATACCTCGAACAGTTCGGGCCGGTATCGGAAAGTATCGAAGCCTGTACCGCCAAACTGCAGGAGCAACCGTCGTTCTTCAACAGGCTGATGAAAGCCAACGACAAGCTCAACAGGCAGATTGACGTGTTGCAGAAACAGTCGGCAGCCATCCACAACGAAGCCTATATCGAAATGAACACGCTGCTTTACCGCCATCGCGAAGTAGTTTCCATCCACAACCGCAAAGCAGATTATGCGGAAAAGGGCAAAGAGCGGATTGCGCTGTTCCCGCGCGGTTTGAACGGCATCACCAAGCTGCCTGCCGCCGTCCTGTTGCCCGAGCGTCCCTACCATTTTGATATGAAGGAGGTTCTGTATATATTCTCCCGAATACCGAGATAGGCGTATCGGCTGCCGGATAAAAATGCCGTCTGAAACGGAAATCTGTTTCAGACGGCATTTTTATATTCAAACGGTGTAACGTTTATTTGAATTTGTAGGTGTATTGCAGGCCGATGATGTCGGCGTGGTTTTTGAAACGTGCGCAAGACGCACCTTTGCTGTCCACATCGTTGCCGCTTGCCTTCGCCGTGCGGTAGCTGGTGTCGTTGATGTGGATGTGGGTGTAGGCGGCATCGACGACGTGGTTTTTGCCGATATGGTATTTCATGCCGGCGGAGAACCAGATGCGGTTGCCGTCGGGCAGGCTGTTCATGCGGTAGTCGGCGTTGCGGACAGGCGGTTTGTCAAAAGCGATGCCGACGCGCAGTTGCAGCGGTTCGCTGATTTGATAAGAACCGCCCAAGCCGACTTTGTAGGTGTTGCGCCAGTTGGGGGTGATGGTGGTGCGGTCGGATTTTTTGCCATTAGCAATATTTTTTTCTTTTTCAAAAAACAGTTCCGCCTTATTGAAGCGGCTGTGGCGCGTCCAAGTTACGTCGCCGAACAGGTCGGCTTTGTCGGACACTTTGTACATGCCGTGTACGGACAAAGACTCAGGCGTTACGATTTTGACACTGGCTTTTTCATTCGCCGTGTAACCGAGCGGTGTGAGCATATTGTCATTCCACTGTTGTTTCGCCGCCGCGCCGTCTGCCGCCCATTCGGCATCGCCTTTGAGCGTGTGTGAAACTTTGGAACGGTAGTTCACGCCCACGCGCGCGCGGTCGTTGATGTCCCACATCCACGCCAGTTGGTAGCCGACGCCCCAATCGCTGCCTTTGACATCGGCGTGTCCGTCGGCCTTGATTTGAGCAGCGGCAGTAGGATTAGAAGGTGTTGCTTGCAGCATTTGCGCTTTTTTTGGGATTCCTCAGTCGGCATATTTGCGCAGTTCGGCGGAATTATGTTGGGCGATGATGCCTGCGCCGAAGGAATGGCGTTCGTTGAGTTTCCACGCGGCGACAGGTTTGACGGCGATGCTGGTCAGACCGAGTTTGTTGATGTTGTGGCGCAACACGGAATCTTTTTCGTATTCGGTGGCAGAGCCGAAGGGGACGTACACGCCCAAGCCCACGGTCAGATTGTCGTTGACTTTGTATGCGCCGTAAATGTGGGGTGCGACCGTGGTTTTGGTGATTTTGCCGTTTTTAGAACCTTGGACGGGAAGCCCGGTAAAGTCGGTGGCGGAATCTGCTTCATAATGAATGCTGGGCAGCACGATGTTGGCGTTGACGGAAATCTGGCTGCTGTCGAGTTTGGTCAGGCCGGCGGGATTGTAGAAGATGGTCGACGCGTCGGCGGCATTTGCCGTGCTTTGCGCGTTGACCGACTGTGTGCCGAAGTGGTAGCCGGATGCGTGGACAGATGCGGCGGCAAAGGCAGTGCCGAGCAGCAGGACGGTTTTTTCAGTGTGAAAGGGGTCATTTCGGTTTCCGTAAAAAGGCGGACGGTGGACAAATAAAAAAGGCAGTCGGAAATGCCTTGTTTCGCTTTAGTATAGGCACTCGATTTTATCCGATGTTGCCGGATTTGCACAATTCTTTCGGTTTTACCTGACGGAATGCAAATAAAATGCCGTCTGAAGCCCGACAGTATCGGCTTTAGACGGCATTTTCCACTCAGGGCGGATTATTTGACGCGCAGCACTTCCAGCGTATTGGTCGAACCGGATTCGCGCATTTGCGAGCCGCTGGTGATGATGTACTGGTCGCCGGAATGCAGGATGTTGTGTTCCACCAGCATCGTTTCGACTTCGTTCAACGCCGTGTCGTGGTCGGTGCTGGTTGCCAAAATCAGCGGGCGCACGCCCCGGTACATCGCCATACGGCGTTGGGCGGAAACGCTCGGGGTCAGCGCGAAAATCGGCAGGGTAATATTGTGGCGGCTGATTTCAAAGGCGGTCGAACCGCTTTCGGTCAGGGCGACGATGGCTTTGGCGTGAACCGCGCGCGCCACGCTGACCGCGCCGCCGGCAATCGCTAAGTTGGTGCTGACGGCTTCGGGATACTCTGTCTGTTCGGCAACGCCGTTGAGCGAATCCTGTTCTTTTTCCGCAGCCGCGCAGATAATCGCCATTTGGCTGACGGTTTCAAACGGATACGCGCCGACGGCGGTTTCGGCGGAACACATCACCGCATCGGTGCCGTCCAATACCGCGTTTGCCACATCGCTGACTTCCGCGCGGGTCGGCACGGGGTTGGTAATCATCGATTCCATCATTTGCGTCGCCGTAATGCTGAAGCGGCGCAACTCGCGGGCGCGGCGGATCATCCGTTTTTGCAGGGCGGGGACGGCGGCGTGTCCGACTTCGACCGCCAAGTCGCCGCGCGCAACCATAATGCCGTCGCCGGCAAGGATGATTTCATCAAGGTTTTCAATCGCTTCTACGCGTTCGATTTTGGAAACCAAACCGGGGCGGACGGCAGTGCTGCCCTTCATTTCCTCTTCGACTTTGGCGCGCGCGATGTGCAGGTCTTCGGCGGATTTCACAAAGCTGATGGCGAGATAGTCGCAACCGATGGCAATCGCGGTTTTCAGGTCGCGGAAGTCTTTTTCGGTCAACGCGCCTGCGGACAAACCGCCGCCGCGTTTGTTGATGCCTTTGTTGCTTTTCAGGATGTGGCTGTTTTCCACCCTTGTGATAATCCTGCTGCCTTCGACGGATTCCACGGTCAGGGTCAGCAGGCCGTCGTCCAGCCACAAGACATCGCCTGCGGCAACGTCGTCGGGCAGGTCGCGGTAGTCCAAACCGACCGCCTCGCGCGTGCCTTCGCCTTCGAGCGCGGCATCGAGTACCAATGTTTCGCCTTTGTTCAATTCGATGCCGCCGCCGGCGATTTTGCCCACGCGGATTTTCGGGCCCTGCAGATCGGCAATGATGGCGATTTCCTGTCCGGCGCGTTTTGCCGCCTCGCGCACGATGCGGGCGTTTTCCTGATGGAATTCGGGCGTGCCGTGGCTGAAGTTGAAGCGGACGACGTTCAGGCCGCCGACGCGGATCATGTCTTCCAACAGTTCGACGTTGTTGCTGCCCGGCCCAAGGGTGGCGACGATTTTGGTGTTGTGGCTGATGCGGGTCAGATCGCGGCTTGTCTGGTTCATATGAAAGTCCTTTCGGTCTCAATCGGGTGTTTTGCGGTATTTTGTTGCAAAATTACAGAAATTTGGAACCGGTTTGATGTCCATTTGGTGAACGCGGCGGAATATTCTGTAAAAATATGATTTAAATTAATGGTTTGATATTTTACCTGCAAACCGCCTTTTTTGGTGCAAAATTACACGGTTTTATGATTTAGGCTAAATTTATTTTTTGTTCGGCGGCTTGCGCGGTCGGGTAAAATGAAGGTTTTGAACGGTTGGTCGGACAGGAAGATGTGGCGGGTTTTGAGTGCTTTGCCGATAGGCGTGGTGTTTTTTGATTTGATCTACGGTTTTGTGTTGAATGTGTTGCAGGGGTTGGATTTGCAGCGTGCCGTGCCGGATTCGGAAGGCGTGTTGGCGGTTACGCCCGATATTGCGTTCAACAGTTTGCAGATTGTCGCCAACGGCGGTATGGCGGCGGTGGTCTGTTTCGGGTTGGCGGTTGTGTTTCTGCTCAACCGTTCGGTGCGGCGGCGGCAGGTCTTGGAAATCGGGGTGTTCCGGATGTTGGGGCTGGTGGCGGTATTGGCGTTCAGCGCGCCTTCGCTGTGGGAGTGGGCGAACGCGCTGCCGCTGCTGCTGAAGGGCGCGGACGTGGTCAATACGGGGAATGCGCGTTATGTGCTGACGGCTTTGTGTATGCCCTTTCCGGCGGTGTCGTGCATCATCGGGCTGGTAGGGCGGTTCAGGCTTCAGACGGCATCGGGCAGGGTGGCAAAGGCAGGGGGTGCGGTCAAGGCGGGCGGATAGGGCGCATTTTTCAGCGGGTGCGTCGAGAAGCAGCCGATGTGTTTGGCAGCCGCAGCTTGGGGGGGGTGTAGTGCTAATGGCGGTTTCTTTGCTTTTATAGTGGATTAACAAAAACCGGTACGGCGTTGCCTCGCCTTAGCTCAAAGAGAACGATTCTCTAAGGTGCTGAAGCACCAAGTGAATCGGTTCCGTACTATTTGTACTGTCTGCGGCTTCGTCGCCTTGTCCTGATTACTATATAAAATAAATGGGCAAAAATCGGTTTATTATCGTTTTTGCCGCATTTGGATTTGTTCTACCGTAAAACGTGTTTGACGAACGGGATTTTTATTAAAAAACATCTGATTTCTAACAAAATCAGTATTTTTTGGCACGATGGCTAAAATTTTTCCTTCCATTTCGCCATCACGTGTTTTCCATGCGCTCAAGAATTGTGATTTGCTCGTTGAGACGTGCCCCAGCGATGGATCAGCCAGCAAAACAGTTTCTCCGTTAATACCGTTCAATACCGAAAAATGGTTGTTTTTACGGTATTTTAAATACACAATTACAGGAATTTTTAGTTGTACCAACTGTTCAAATGGCAAAGCATAACCTTGTGCTTCAAAACCCAGTTCGGGCATTATGCGTTGCATATCATCAAAAGAAGTACGCATTTGGGTTTTATCCATTTTGTCTAAGATTTCCGCTTCAGAATAATGTCTGCCATAAAAATTATTCAGTAACGTGGCAATCGAAGCCGCGCCGCAAGAAAAATCCAAATCTTGTTTTACTATGCCGGAATCTCGCCGTGCTTTCCAACTCCGTACATGGATGTTTTGGTAAGAAGCGGGGGTCAACAAACATAGGCCAAGCAAAAACTATATTTGGGGCGAAACCAATCAAAGCCGCATAATTTATCAATTTATAAAGATTTTTTATCATAATATGTATACGCGGAATAAACGCATGAAACATAAAAAAATAAAATCATATGCAATTTTATTGCATGAATAAATATGAATAAAATAGATAATGATGGGAGTAAATACGCCATGTATTTTGGAAGTTTAAATTTATTAATAATAAAATAATTTATCGTAGCGCAAATAAATCCCAAAATTGGAACGATTAGAAAAAAAATTAATACACCCATAATCATGCAACCTATATTAATAAATAGCTAACTAATTCTATTACAGAAATTAGTTAGCTGATTAAAAGTGATTAACAATTATAGTGGATTAACAAAAATCAGGACAAGGCGACGAAGCCGCAGACAGTACAAATAGTACGGAACCGATTCACTTGGTGCTTCAGCACCTTAGGGAATCGTTCTCTTTGAGCTAAGGCGGGGCAACGCCGTACTGGTTTTTGTTAATCCACTATAAATAGCGAGCATCGATTCACGGTGCGCTTTAGTGCAAAGCGTACAACGCGAGCCTGAACCACCAGCCGCAATAGGAAAAGAAAGCCGATAGAGTGCAATGCTTGCCAACGCGCAAGCGAGCTTGCAAGAACGCTTGGCTCAACGAGAGCAGGCAAGACAGAAAGCAGGATAGGAGAGGCAACGCAAAGGTCTCGGGCTTTGATTTCGCCGTAAACCTGAGTGCCGCCTTGTCCGGACGGGGTGGTTCAGGCGGCGGGTGCCGACAGGGTGCAGATGAGGAGGAGTATTTTCATTTGGGGTCGCAACGGAAGTGGTAGGCGCAGATTTCAAAACCGTTTTTGAAATACAGGCGGTGCGCGTCGGTACGGTCGTGGTTGACGTGGACGTTAAGGTGGATTTTGGTAACCCCTGTTTCCGCGCTGATTTTGCGGACTTCTTCCAAAAGGCGCGAGGCGTAGCCTTTGCGGCGGCTTTGCGGCAGGGTAACGATGTCGTCGATGTGGATGTGGCGGCCGCCGGCTAGGGTGCAGGCTTCGCGGAAGCCGCAGACGGCGACGGCATTGTGTTTGCATTCTTCAAAAATACCCAGCAGGCGGTAGCCTTGGGGGCGTTGGGTTTTGTTGATCTGTTCGGTAAAGCGGCCGATGTCGGTCAGGGCGGAACGCAAAACGCTCAAGGCTGCAAAGGCGGTGGCGGTGTCGTCCGCGCCGATTTCGCGCAAAACGTAGGATGCGCCCGAGGCGGTCTGTTCCTGTGTTTTCTCGGCGGCGTGTTTTTCTTCGATTGCCTGTGCCAGCAGGACGCGTTCGTTGGCAGGGTCGTTTTGTCCGCCCTGTTCGCGTTCTTCGAGCAGGGCTTTGCAGTCGATGACGCGCAGGTCGTTGTCGGCGGCAAAGTCCATCAGGAAGCGGAACATCTGCGGATTGTCGGTTTCCAGTTTTTTATCGACGGCGACGCAGCGGATGTTGTCCACCAGCATGGGGCGCACCCATTTCGAATAGGAGAGGCGGTTGTCTTTGGTGAACGAGGACAGGATGCCGCACAGGCGTTCCGCCCAGTCGCCGGGGCGGAAAATCTTGCCGGAACTCGTTGTGCCGTGGATGACGACTTCGTAGGGGTTGCAGATTAACATGGCGGCTTCCTGAAAAGAAATGTCTGGCGCGATTATACCTTATGCTTATGCGGGCGTGTTTGGATATGCCGTCTGAAAAATACAGGATTCGTGCGGTAAAACTTTGTGGAGGCAAATGTGCGATAATACGCGCCGTGTCGCCGCTTTTGCGAAGCTGTTCCGCAAACATACGGGCGGCGTGGACGTATAACCGGATACCCGCCTGACGCGGGTTTTTTACGGAAGGGGGGCAAAATGCCTAATCCGCTTTACAGACAGCACATCATCTCCATTTCGGATTTGTCGCGCGAACAGTTGGAATGCCTGCTTCAGACGGCATTGAAGCTGAAGGCGCATCCGCGCGGCGATTTGTTGGAAGGCAAACTCATCGGTTCGTGCTTTTTCGAGCCGTCCACGCGCACGAGGCTGTCGTTTGAAACGGCGGTGCAGCGTTTGGGCGGTAAGGTCATCGGCTTTTCGGACGGCGCGAATACCAGTGCCAAAAAAGGCGAAACGCTTGCCGATACCGCCCGTATCATTTCCGGCTACACCGACGCGATTGTCCAACGCCATCCCAAAGACGGCGCGGCGCGCGTGGCGGCGGAGTTTTCGTGCGTCCCCGTCATCAACGCCGGCGACGGCACGAACCAGCATCCCAGCCAGACCTTGTTGGATCTGGTAACGATTTATGAAACGCAGGGGCGTTTGGACAAGCTTAAAATCGCCATGGCGGGCGACTTGAAATACGGGCGCACCGTGCATTCGCTGTGTCAGGCGTTGAAACGCTGGGGCTGCGAATTTGCCTTCGTCTCGCCGCCCAGCCTCGCGATGCCCGACTACATTACCGAAGAGTTGGAAGAAGCCGACTGCCGATACCGCGCCCTCGGCAGTTTGGAAGAGGCGGCGGAATGGGCGGACATCCTGTATATGACCCGCGTCCAGCGCGAACGTTTCGACGAACAGGAATTTGCCAAAATTCAAGGCAAATTCAACCTCGAAGCGTCTATGCTCGCCCGCGCCAAACCGAACCTGCGCGTGCTGCACCCTTTGCCGCGCACGGACGAAATCCATCCCGATGTTGATGCTACGCCGCATGCCTATTATTTCGAGCAGGCGACCAACGGCGTTTATGCGCGTATGGCGATATTGTCGCTGGTGTTGAACGAAGAAGTGTGAGGAACCGATATGGAAGCGCAAAAACTCAGTGTCGAAGCCATTGAAAAAGGCACGGTTATCGACCATATTCCCGCCGGCAGGGGGCTGACCATCCTGCGCCAGTTCAAACTTTTGCACTACGGCAACGCAGTAACCGTGGGCTTCAACCTGCCCAGCAAAACCCAGGGCAGCAAAGACATCATCAAAATCAAAGGCGTGTGCTTGGACGATAAAGCCGCCGACCGCCTCGCCCTGTTCGCCCCCGAAGCGGTGGTCAACACCATCGACAATTTCAAGGTCGTACAGAAGCGGCATTTGACCCTGCCCGACGAAATCGCCGAAGTGTTCCGCTGCCCGAATCCCAATTGCGCCGGCCACGGCGAGCCGGTCAAAAGCCGGTTTTATGTTAAGAAACACAACGGGCAGACGCGGCTGAAATGCCACTACTGCGAAAAAACCTACAACCGGGATTCGGTGGCGGAAGCCTGACGGATTCCCGCAGCCCGGCGGCGGAATTTTGCCTGCCGCCTGTTTTGCCAATCTGAAATGGAATGATGATGCACGCTTCTGTCCAAAGTCGTTTCGCACCGATACTTTATGTTTTGATTTTCTTTGCCGGTTTTTTGACCGCGCAAATCTGGTTCAATCAGAAAGCCTATACTGAAGAGCTGCCTCCGCTTCTGTCCGCATTGTCCGCCGTCGCGCTGGTGTGGCTGGCGTGGGCGTTCGTGTCGGTGCGTTCAAAGGCTAAGGCAGAAAAGTTCTACCGCGAAAAAATGATACAGAACGAAAGCATACACCCCGTCCTGCACGCTTCTTTGCAACACTTGGAACACAAGCCGCAAATGCTCGCCCTGCTGGTCAAAAACCACGGCAAAGGCATGGCGGAACAGGTCAGGTTCAAGGCGGAAGTGCTGCCCGACGACGAAGACGCGCGCACGATTGCCGCCGAGTTGGCAAAAATGGATATGTTCGCATTGGGGACGGACGCGGTCGCCTCGGGCGAAACCTATGGGCGCGTGTTCGCCGATATTTTCGAGTTGTCGGCGGCTTTGGAAGGGCGCGCGTTCAAAGGGATACTGAAACTGACGGCGGAATATAAAAAACATCTTCGGCGATGCCTGCCGTTCGGAAACGGCGTTGGATTTGGGCGCGCTCAATCAGGCGTTGAGGGAAATCTCGAAAACGCCGGAAAAGCCTAAGCAGATATTTTATTGAAGGTGTCCCGATGTATGGGGAGCGCACGGGTGGCGCGGCGGCAAAGCGGCAAGATTGGGTTTGGATACCCGGTTGGTTTTATAGTAGATTAACAAAAATCAGGACAAGGCGGCGGGCCGCAGACAGTACAAATAGTACGGAACCGGTTCGCCCGGTGCTTGGGCGCCTTAGGGAATCGTTCCCTTTGAGCCGGGGCGGGGCAACGCCGTACCGGTTTTTGTTAATTCGCTATATCTGTCTGCAAGGGAGACAGCCGCTGTGATTTCCGTTCGGGCGGAAACCGATTCCATCGGATAAAAGGCATTTTGTCCGACTAAATCAGGGTTTTGCATCAACGGGATATGAAAACACAGCCTAAATAAAAATGCCGTCTGAATGCTTCAGACGGCATTGTTGCCGAGGGGTTATTGGAAAGGGTCGGAATCGACGCGGGCGCGGCCCTGATCCGGCATATTGTCCAAATCCCGTCCCGGATTGGCGGCGGTGTCGCCTTCGGAAATATCGGAGATGTTTTCCAAAATAATGGCGTAAGCCAGTTTCGGCGCAGTGTGGTAAACCATTGCCAAGCCCACTTCTTCGGCAGGTGTCGAAATCAGCTCGACGGTATCCCTGCTTTTAGGTTCTTCGGTCAAATTGTTGGAGAGGTTGACCTGCATCGTTTTCTTGCGTTTGTAAAGGCTTAAAACTGCGCCTTTGTCCAAACCGTCGTCCCCGCCTTTGTCTATCGTAATGGTTTTGAACTGTCCGCCGACCCCCACGCCTTCAAACACGGAAACGATTTTTGCCTGAACCGGGCGGGACGGTTCGTGCGGCACCATATTGAAGCGGTCGGTGTCTTCCGGCATTTTCATCAGGTAGTCGCCCTGCTGTATTTCGGAAATGGCGGTTTCGACCACCAGCGGCTGTATCGAACGGGTGCGCACCGGGGTAATCAAAGGATGGGTGCGGGTGTAGTATTCGTTGTCTTTCAGCCGTTCTTCAGCCTGTTTCGAGCGTTGTTCGAGGGCGGAGTCGGTATAGTCGAGGGAGCGCACGATGCCGCTGAATGCGACTTCTTGTCCGAGGAATTTACCCGTATCCGGATCGGTGATGTTTTTATTGATTCGGTAGGTCAGATAACGGCCCGGCTCTTTCAGGCCTTTGGTGTAAACCCTGGCGCCTTTGGTGTACAGCAGCCTGCCTTCCGGGCCCGAGAGCAGGCGCGGCGCGGCAGCGGTTTCTTTGCGGGAAACGATTTGCGGGTGCTGCATAAAGACGCGGTAGAAGTTGACATCGATGGCGGGAATACCGTATCCGGACACTTCCTTATCCGGACTGATTTTGACGACGGGGATGCCGTCTGTCTGTTCCAAATCAAGGCGCGGTTCGCCGCCAACGTAGCGCAACACCAATACCTGGCCCGGATAAATCAGGTCGGGATTGTGGATTTGATCCCGGTTCGCGCCCCACAGGCGGCACCATTGCCACGGGCTGTACAGGTATTTGCCCGAAATACCCCACAGGGTGTCGCCCTGTTTGACCGTGTAGCGTTGCGGCGCATCCGGGCGCACCTCCAGATTTGCCGCCAAAGTTTGTGTTGAGAATGCCATACCTGCCGCGCAGAGCAGGGTTATAATACGACGTTGCATAACCGTTCCCCTTATCTGATAAATTTCGGTTTGTCTTGCTTGATTGGGTTGGAAAAAGCGGCGGCAGCCCCTCGGGATGTGCCGCGTGATAACAAATGTTCCGCATTTTAACATCGAATTATCCGTACCATCACGGTAATTATGAAAAACAGGCGGCGTATCCGCCGAAGGAAAGAGAAAATTATGGCTTTACTGAATATAGAGCAGGGTTATAATACGACGTTGCATAACCGTTCCCCTTATCTGATAAATTTCGGTTTGTCTTGCTTGATTGGGTTGGAAAAAGCGGCGGCAGCCCCTCGGGATGTGCCGCGTGATAACAAATGTTCCGCATTTTAACATCGAATTATCCGTACCATCACGGTAATTATGAAAAACAGGCGGCGTATCCGCCGAAGGAAAGAGAAAATTATGGCTTTACTGAATATCTTGCAATATCCCGACGAGCGTCTGCACACGGTGGCAAAGCCTGTCGAACAAGTTGACGAGCGCATCCGGAAGCTGGTTGCCGATATGTTTGAAACGATGTACGAATCGCGCGGCATCGGGCTGGCGGCGACGCAGGTCGATGTGCACGAACGCGTGGTCGTGATGGATTTGACCGAAGACCGCAGCGAACCGCGCGTGTTCATCAACCCCGTCATCGTTGAAAAAGACGGCGAAACCACTTACGAAGAGGGCTGCCTGTCCGTACCGGGCATTTACGACGCCGTTACCCGCGCCGAACGCGTCAAGGTCGAGGCTTTGAACGAAAAAGGCGAAAAATTCACGCTGGAGGCGGACGGGCTGCTGGCGATTTGCGTGCAGCACGAGTTAGATCACTTGATGGGCATCGTGTTTGTCGAACGCCTTTCCCAACTCAAGCAGGGGCGGATTAAGACCAAACTGAAAAAACGTCAGAAACATACGATTTGATTCGCTTCGTCATGCCGTCTGAACGCTGCAAGGCTTTCAGACGGCACAGCCTTGTCCGACAACTTTACGCACACGCAGGAACACGCTATGAAAGTCATCTTTGCCGGCACGCCCGATTTTGCCGCCGCCGCCTTAAAAGCCGTTGCCGCCGCCGGTTTTGAAATCCCGCTGGTGCTGACCCAGCCCGACCGTCCGAAAGGGCGCGGTATGCAACTGACCGCCCCGCCTGTCAAACAAGCCGCGCTGGAACTCGGTTTGCGCGTGGCACAACCCGAAAAACTGCGCAACAACGCCGAAGCCCTGCAAATGCTCAAAGAGGTCGAGGCGGACGTAATGGTGGTTGCCGCGTACGGCTTGATTCTGCCGCAGGACGTGTTGGATACGCCGAAACACGGCTGCCTCAATATCCATGCTTCGCTGCTGCCCCGTTGGCGCGGCGCGGCGCCGATTCAGCGCGCGATTGAGGCCGGCGATGCCGAAACCGGCGTGTGCATTATGCAGATGGACATCGGTTTGGACACCGGCGATGTGGTCAGCGAACACCGCTACGCCATCCAACCTACCGATACCGCCAACGAAGTCCACGACGCGCTGATGGAAATCGGTGCGGCGGCGGTTGTTGCCGATTTGCAACAGCTTCAAAGCAAAGGCCGTCTGAACGCGGTCAAACAGCCCGAAGAAGGCGTAACTTACGCCCAAAAACTAAGCAAAGAAGAAGCGCGTATCGATTGGAGCGAAAGCGCGGACATTATCGAACGCAAAATCCGCGCCTTCAACCCCGTGCCTGCCGCGTGGGTCGAATATCAGGGCAAGCCGATGAAAATCCGGCGTGCCGAAGTGGTGGCGCAACAAGGTACGGCAGGCGAAGTGTTGTCCTGTTCGGCGGACGGTTTGGTCGTTGCCTGCGGCGAAAGCGCGCTGAAGATTACCGAATTGCAGCCTGCCGGCGGCAGGCGTATGAATATTGCGGCGTTTGCGGCGGGACGGTCTATTGAAGCAGGGGCGAAGCTGTAAATCCCTTCAGACGGCATTCCGATCCGCAAACGGGAATGCCGTCTGAAACCATCAGTTGAAGAAAGCGAATCACATAATATGAGTATGGCACTTGCCCAAAAACTTGCCGCCGACAGCATTGCGGCGGTTGCCGAAGGGCGCAACCTTCAGGACGTGTTGGCGCACATCCGCGCGGCGCATCCGCAGCTGACGGCGCAGGAAAACGGCGCGTTGCAGGATATCGCCTACGGCTGCCAGCGTTATTTGGGCAGTTTGAAACATATGCTCGCGCAGATGCTGAAAAAGCCCATCGACAATCCGCAGCTCGAAAGCCTGCTTTTGGCGGCGTTGTACCAACTGCATTACACGCGCAACGCGCCCCACGCCGTGGTCAACGAAGCTGTTGAAAGCATAGCCAAAATCGGGCGCGGGCAGTACCGTTCGTTTGCCAACGCGGTTTTGCGCCGCTTTTTGCGCGAACGTGAAAAATTGGCGGCTTCCTGCAAAAAAGACGATGTGGCGAAACACAACCTGCCGCTGTGGTGGGTGGCTTACTTGAAAAACCATTATCCGAAACACTGGCACAACATCGCCGCCGCGCTGCAATCCCATCCGCCGATGACGTTGCGCGTCAACCGCCGGCACGGCAATGCCGAAAGCTATTTGGAAAAACTGGTGGCGGAAGGTATCGCGGCTAAGGCGTTGGACGAATATGCGGTTACGTTGGAAGAAGCCGTGCCGGTAAACCGTCTGCCCGGTTTTGCCGAAGGACTGGTGTCGGTACAGGACTTCGGCGCGCAGCAGGCGGCGTATCTCCTTAACCCGAAAGACGGCGAACGGATTTTGGACGCGTGCGCCGCGCCGGGCGGCAAGACGGGGCATATTTTGGAACTGGCGGACTGCCGCGTTACCGCCTTGGACATCGATGCAGGCCGTCTGAAGCGTGTGGAGGACAATATCGCCCGTTTGGGCTTTCAGACGGCATCGGCGGCGTGTGCCGATGCGCGGGATTTGGCGGCGTGGTATGATGGAAAGCCTTTCGACGCAATCCTTGCCGACGTGCCGTGCACCGCTTCCGGCGTGGCGCGGCGCAATCCCGACGTGAAATGGCTGCGCCGACCGACCGACGCGCTCAAAACCGCCCGCCGGCAGGAAGCCCTGCTGGACGCACTTTGGCAGGCGTTGAAACAGGGCGGCAGAATGCTGCTTGCCACCTGTTCCGTGTTCGTCGAAGAAAACGACGGGCAACTGCAAAAATTCCTCAACCGCCATGCCGATGCCGAACCGATCGAATCGCGGGTGCTTTTACCGAACAAACACCAAGATGGCTTTTATTACGCGCTTATTCAAAAGCATTAAACAATGGCTTGTGCTGCTGCCGATACTCTCCGTTTTGCCGGACGCGGCGGCGGAGGGCATTGCCGCGACCCGCGCCGAAGCGAGGATAACCGACGGCGGGCGGCTTTCCATCAGCAGCCGCTTCCAAACCGAGCTGCCCGACCAGCTCCAACAGGCGTTGCGCCGGGGCGTACCGCTCAACTTTACCTTAAGCTGGCAGCTTTCCGCCCCGACAATCGCTTCTTATCGGTTTAAATTGGGGCAACTGATTGGCGATGACGACAATATTGACTACAAACTGAGTTTCCATCCGCTGACCAACCGCTACCGCGTTACCGTCGGCGCATTTTCCACCGATTACGACACTTTGGATGCGGCATTGCGCGCGACCGGCGCGGTTGCCAACTGGAAAGTCCTGAACAAAGGCGCGTTGTCCGGTGCGGAAGCAGGGGAAACCAAGGCGGAAATCCGCCTGACGCTGTCCACTTCAAAACTGCCCAAGCCTTTCCAAATCAACGCATTGACTTCTCAAAACTGGCATTTGGATTCGGGTTGGAAACCTCTAAACATCATCGGGAACAAATAATGCGCCGCTTCCTACCGATCGCAGCCATATGCGCCGTCGTCCTGCTGTACGGATTGACGGCGGCGACCGGCAGCACCAGTTCGCTGGCGGATTATTTCTGGTGGATAGTCTCGTTCAGCGCAATGCTGCTGCTGGTGTTGTCCGCCGTTTTGGCATGTTATGTCATATTGCTGTTGAAAGACAGGCGCAACGGCGTGTTCGGTTCGCAGATTGCCAAACGCCTTTCCGGGATGTTCACGCTGGTCGCCGTACTGCCCGGCTTGTTCCTGTTCGGCATTTCCGCGCAGTTTATCAACGGTACGATTAATTCGTGGTTCGGCAACGACACCCACGAAGCCCTCGAACGCAGCCTTAATTTGAGCAAGTCCGCACTGGATTTGGCGGCAGACAATGCCGTCAGCAACGCCGTTCCCGTACAGATAGACCTCATCGGCACCGCCTCCCTGTCGGGCAATATGGGCAGTGTGCTGGAACACTACGCCGGCAGCGGTTTTGCCCAGCTTGCCCTGTACAATGCCGCAAGCGGGAAAATCGAAAAAAGCATCAATCCGCACCAATTCGACCAGCCGCTTCCCGACAAAGAACATTGGGAACAGATTCAGCAGACCGGTTCGGTTCGGAGTTTGGAAAGCATAGGCGGCGTATTGTACGCGCAGGGATGGTTGTCGGCAGGTACGCACAACGGGCGCGATTACGCGCTGTTCTTCCGCCAGCCGATTCCCGAAAATGTGGCACAGGATGCCGTTCTGATTGAAAAGGCGCGGGCGAAATATGCCGAATTGAGTTACAGCAAAAAAGGTTTGCAGACCTTTTTTCTGGTAACCCTGCTGATTGCCTCGCTGCTGTCGATTTTTCTTGCGCTGGTAATGGCACTGTATTTTGCCCGCCGTTTCGTCGAACCCATTCTGTCGCTTGCCGAGGGCGCAAAGGCGGTGGCGCAGGGTGATTTCAGCCAGACGCGCCCCGTATTGCGCAACGACGAGTTCGGACGTTTGACCAAGCTGTTCAACCATATGACCGAGCAGCTTTCCATCGCCAAAGAAGCAGACGAATGCAACCGCCGGCGCGAGGAAGCCGCCCGCCACTACCTCGAGTGCGTGTTGGATGGGTTGACTACCGGTGTGGTGGTGTTTGACGAAAAAGGCCGTTTGAAAACCTTCAACAAGGCGGCGGAACAGATTTTGGGGATGCCGTTCGCCCCCCTGTGGGGCAGCAGCCGGCACGGTTGGCACGGCGTTTCGGCACAGCAGTCCCTGCTTGCCGAAGTGTTTGCCGCCATCGGTGCGGCGGCAGGTACGGACAAACCGGTCCAGGTGGAATATGCCGCGCCGGACGATGCCAAAATCCTGCTGGGCAAGGCGACGGTATTGCCCGAAGACAACGGCAACGGCGTGGTGATGGTGATTGACGACATCACCGTGCTGATACGCGCGCAAAAAGAAGCCGCGTGGGGTGAAGTGGCGAAGCGGCTGGCACACGAAATCCGCAATCCGCTCACGCCCATCCAGCTTTCCGCCGAACGGCTGGCGTGGAAATTGGGCGGGAAGCTGGGCGATCAGGACGCGCAAATCCTGACGCGTTCGACCGACACCATCATCAAACAGGTGGCGGCGTTAAAAGAAATGGTCGAGGCATTCCGCAATTACGCGCGCGCCCCTTCGCTCAAACTGGAAAATCAGGATTTGAACGCCTTAATCGGCGATGTTTTGGCCCTGTACGAAGCCGGCCCGTGCCGGTTTGAGGCGGAACTTGCCGGCGAACCGCTGATGATGGCGGCGGATACGACCGCCATGCGGCAGGTGCTGCACAATATTTTCAAAAATGCCGCCGAAGCGGCGGAAGAAGCCGATATGCCCGAAGTCAGGGTAAAATCGGAAACGGGGCAGGACGGACGGATTGTCCTGACGGTTTGCGACAACGGCAAGGGATTCGGCAAGGAAATGCTGCACAATGCTTTCGAGCCGTATGTGACGGATAAGCCGGCGGGAACGGGACTGGGTCTGCCTGTAGTGAAAAAAATCATTGGAGAACACGGCGGCCGCATCAGCCTGAGCAATCAGGATGCGGGTGGGGCGTGTGTCAGAATCATCTTGCCAAAAACGGTAGAAACTTATGCGTAGCAGCGATATTTTAATTGTAGACGACGAAGTCGGCATCCGCGACCTGCTGTCGGAAATCCTGCAGGACGAAGGCTATTCGGTCGCGTTGGCGGAAAATGCCGAAGAGGCGCGCAAGCTGCGCCATCAGGCGCGCCCGGCAATGGTGCTGCTGGATATTTGGATGCCCGATTGCGACGGTATCACCCTTTTGAAGGAGTGGGCGAAAAACGGGCAGCTCAATATGCCGGTGGTGGTGATGAGCGGGCATGCCAGCATCGATACCGCCGTAGAAGCGACCAAAATCGGCGCGATCGATTTTTTGGAAAAACCGATTTCCCTGCAAAAGCTGCTGTCTGCGGTCGAAAACGCGTTGAAACACGGTGCGGCGCAAATCGAAACGGGACCGGTGTTCGACAAACTGGGCAACAGTGCCGCGATTCAAGAGATGAACCGCGAAGTCGAAGCGGCGGCAAAGCGCACGTCCCCTGTATTTTTGACGGGCGAGGCGGGTTCGCCGTTTGAAACCGTGGCGCGCTATTTCCATAAAAACGGTACGCCGTGGGTCAGTCCGGCAAGGGTCGAATATCTGATCGATATGCCGATGGAACTGTTGCAGAAGGCGGAGGGCGGCGTTTTGTATGTCGGCGACATCGCCCAATACAGCCGCAATATCCAAACCGGCATTACCTTTATCATCGGCAAGGCAGAACGCTGCCGTGTCAGGGTGATTGCTTCGTGCAGCTACGCGGCAGGTTCAGACGGCATTTCATGTGAAGAAAAATTGGCCGGGCTTTTTTCGGAATCGGTCGTCCGTATTCCGCCCCTGAGTATGCAGCATGAAGACATTCCCTTCCTGATACAGGGGATTGCCTGCAATGTGGCGGAAAGCCAAAAAATCACGCCTACCGCATTCAGTGACGATGCGCTTGCCGTATTGTCCCGTTACGACTGGCCGGGGAATTTCGAGCAGTTGCAAAACGTCGTGACAACGCTGCTGCTGGAGGCGGACGGGCAGGAAATCGGTATCGGCGCGGCTTCTTCGGCACTGGGGCGCGGCGTGCCTGTCGACGGAACGGGGCATATGGCGTGCGGGTTCGACTTTAACCTGCCGCTGCGCGAATTAAGGGAGGAGGTGGAGCGGCGTTATTTCGAGTACCACATCGCCCAAGAAGGTCAGAATATGAGCAAAGTGGCGCAGAAGGTCGGTTTGGAACGCACGCACCTTTACCGCAAACTCAAACAGCTCGGCATCGGCGTTTCGCGCCGGGCGGGGGAAAAAACCGAAGAATAGGCCCGGACGGCCGGTTTCCCGGCTGCGGGCTTTTGTTTTCAGACGGCATTTGGAGAAAATGCCGTCTGAAATCGTAAGGGGATGGATTTTATGACAGAGGACGAACGTTTCGCGTGGCTGCAATTGGCGTTTACGCCCTATATCGGCGCGGAAAGTTTCCTGCTGCTGATGCGCAGTTTCGGCAGCGCGCAAAATGCCTTGTCCGCACCGGCGGAACAGGTTGCCCCGGCGGTGCGGCATAAGCACGCGCTTGAGGCTTGGCGCAATGCGGAAAAACGCGCTTTGGCGCGGCAGGCGGCAGAAGCGGCGTTGGAATGGGAAATGCGGGACGGATGCCGCCTGATGCTGCTTCAGGATGAAGATTTCCCCGAAATGCTGACGCAGGGGCTGACCGCGCCGCCGGTTTTGTTTTTGCGCGGCAACGTGCGGCTGCTGCACAAGCCTTCCGCCGCCATCGTCGGCAGCCGCCATGCCACGCCGCAGGCGATGCGGATTGCCAAAGATTTCGGCAGGGCGTTGGGTGGGAAAGGCATTCCTACCGTGTCGGGTATGGCTTCGGGCATCGACACCGCCGCCCATCAGGGCGCACTGGAGGCAGAAGGCGGCACCGTCGCCGTGTGGGGGACGGGCATAGACCGCATTTATCCGCCGGCCAACAAAAACCTTGCTTATGAAATCGCCGAAAAAGGGCTGATTGTCAGCGAGTTCCCCATCGGCACGCGGCCGTATGCCGGCAACTTTCCGCGCCGCAACCGCCTGATTGCCGCGCTGTCGCAGGTTACGCTGGTGGTCGAGGCCGCCTTGGAATCCGGTTCGCTGATTACCGCCGGCCTGGCGGCAGAAATGGGGCGCGAAGTCATGGCGGTGCCCGGTTCGATAGACAACCCCCACAGCAAAGGCTGCCACAAACTGATTAAAGACGGAGCGAAACTGACGGAATGTTTGGACGACATCCTGAACGAATGCCCGGGGCTATTGCAAAATACGGGTGCTTCATCATATTCTATAAATAAGGATACGCCCGACACGGGCCGCCGCACCGTTCAGACGGCATACGCCCCGCCGCCTGCCGCAAAAATGCCGTCTGAAGGGGCGGCAGGCGGCACAGCCGTCGGCGGCATACTGGATAAAATGGGTTTCGACCCCATCCATCCCGACGTGCTTGCCGGACAGTTGGCTATGCCTGCCGCAGATTTGTATGCCGCACTGTTGGAATTGGAATTGGACGGCAGCGTTGCCGCCATGCCCGGCGGCAGATACCAGCGTATCCGAACTTGAACGCACTTTATATTAAGGAACACGAATGACCGAAGTCATCGCCTACCTCATCGAACATTTCCAAGATTTCGATACCTGCCCGCCGCCCGAAGACTTGGGTATGCTGCTTGAAGAAGCGGGTTTCGATACGATGGAAATCGGCAACACCCTGATGATGATGGAAGTATTGCTCAACAGCTCCGAATTTTCCGCCGAACCCGCCGGCAGCGGCGCATTGCGCGTGTACAGCAAAGAAGAAACCGACAACCTGCCGCAGGAAGTGATGGGGCTGATGCAGTATCTGATTGAAGAAAAAGCCGTCAGCTGCGAACAGCGGGAAATCATCATCCACGCGCTCATGCACATCCCCGGCGACGAAATTACCGTAGATACCGCCAAAGTGCTGACCCTGCTGCTTTTATGGGCAAACAAGAGCGAGCTGCCCGTGTTGGTCGGCGACGAGCTGATGAGCGCGCTTTTACTCGACAACAAACCCACGATGAACTGAAGCGGCTTCAGACGGCGCCGGCCCGCCCGATGCCGTCTGAAACACCGGCATCAAAACCACCATCCAGAGAACGACAAATGGCGAAAAACCTCTTAATCGTCGAATCCCCGTCCAAAGCCAAAACCCTGAAAAAATATTTGGGCGGCGATTTTGAAATCCTCGCGTCCTACGGACACGTCCGCGACCTCGTCCCCAAAAGCGGCGCGGTCGATCCCGGCAACGGCTTTGCGATGAAATACCAACTCATCAGCCGCAACGCCAAACACGTCGATGCCATCGTCGCCGGAGCCAAAGAAGCCGAAAACATCTACCTCGCAACCGACCCGGACAGGGAAGGCGAAGCCATTTCCTGGCATCTTTTGGAAATCCTCAAATCCAAACGCGGCCTGAAAAACATCAAGCCGCAGCGCGTCGTGTTCCACGAAATCACCAAAAACGCCGTGCTCGATGCGGTTGCCCATCCTCGCGAAATCGAAATGGATTTGGTCGATGCGCAACAAGCCCGTCGCGCTCTGGACTATCTGGTCGGTTTCAACCTCTCGCCGTTGCTGTGGAAAAAAATCCGACGCGGTTTGAGCGCGGGCCGCGTGCAAAGCCCTGCTTTGCGCCTGATTTGCGAACGCGAAAACGAAATCCGCGCGTTTGAAGCGCAGGAATATTGGACGGTACATCTAGACAGCCACAAAGGCCGCAGCAAGTTCACCGCCAAACTCGCCCAATACAACGGCGCGAAACTCGAACAATTCGACCTGCCGGACGAAGCCGCTCAAGCCGACGTGTTGAAAGAACTCGAAGGCAAAGAGGCTGTCGTTACTGCCATTGAAAAGAAAAAGCGCAGCCGCAACCCCGCCGCGCCGTTCACCACATCCACCATGCAGCAGGATGCCGTGCGCAAACTCGGCTTCACCACCGACCGCACCATGCGTACCGCCCAGCAGCTTTACGAAGGTATAGACGTAGGGCAGGGCGCCATCGGTCTGATTACCTATATGCGTACCGACAGCGTGAATTTGGCTGACGAAGCGTTAACCGAAATCCGCCATTACATTGAAAACAAAATCGGCAAAGAATATCTGCCGAGTGCCGCCAAACAATACAAAACCAAATCCAAAAACGCCCAAGAAGCCCATGAAGCGATCCGCCCGACTTCCGTGTACCGCACGCCCGAAAGCGTCAAACCCTTCCTGAGTGCAGACCAGTTCAAACTCTATCAAATGATTTGGCAGCGTACCGTTGCCTGTCAGATGACGCCCGCCAAATTCGACCAAACCACCGTCGATATTACCGTCGGCAAAGGCGTGTTCCGAGTAACCGGACAAGTGCAAACCTTCGCAGGCTTCCTCAGCGTTTACGAAGAAAGCAGCGACGATGAAGAGAGCGAAGACGGCAAAAAACTGCCCGAAATGAGCGAAGGCGACAAATTGCCGGTCGACAAACTCTACGGCGAACAACACTTCACCACCCCGCCGCCGCGCTACAACGAAGCCACACTGGTTAAAGCCCTTGAAGAATACGGCATCGGCCGCCCCTCGACCTACGCCAGCATCATCTCCACGCTCAAAGACCGCGAATACGTTACCCTTGAGCAAAAACGCTTCATGCCCACCGACACAGGCGACATCGTCAATAAATTCCTGACCGAACACTTCGCCCAATACGTCGATTACCATTTCACCGCCAAACTCGAAGACCAGCTTGACGAAATCGCCGACGGCAAACGCCGCTGGATTCCCGTGATGGACAAATTCTGGAAACCGTTCATCAAACAAGTGGAAGAAAAAGAGGGCATCGAACGCGCCAAATTTACCACGCAGGAACTTAACGAAACCTGCCCGAAATGCGGCGAACACAAACTGCAAATCAAGTTCGGCAAAATGGGCCGTTTCGTTGCGTGTGCCGGTTATCCCGAGTGCAGTTACACCCGCAACGTCAACGAAACCGCCGAAGAAGCCGCCGAGCGCATCGCCAAAGCCGAGGCTGAACAAGCCGAACTCGACGGACGCGAATGCCCCAAATGCGGCGGTCGGTTAGCGTATAAATACAGCCGTACCGGCAGCAAATTCATCGGCTGCGCCAACTACCCCAAATGCAAACACGTCGAGCCGCTGGAAAAACCGAAAGACACCGGCGTCCAATGCCCGCAATGCAAAAAAGGCAACCTCGTCGAGCGCAAATCCCGCTACGGCAAACTGTTTTACAGTTGCAGCACCTATCCCGACTGCAACTACGCCACTTGGAACCCGCCCGTCGCTGAAGAATGCCCGAACTGCCATTGGCCGGTCTTGACCATCAAAACCACCAAACGCCGGGGTGTGGAAAAAGTCTGCCCGCAAAAAGAATGCGGCTGGAAAGAACAAATCGAACCGCCTGCACCGCAAGAGTGAAGCGGTTGGGATTAAGATGAAAGAAAATGCCGTCTGAAAGGGGTTTCAGACGGCATTTGTAAATTAGAAGGGGCTGTCCCAGATGGCTGGGGAAATTTAAATTAAGTCAGAATTATCCCTATGAGAAAAGCCGTCCAAGCCGGTACAAACAAAAGAAACCCATCGGACTGTTTGCCGCAGGCGTAACTGCAAGAACGGCAGCAGGGTTGGCAGCAGTTAATCAAAACACGGCAGCCTGTTATTTTCTATGGCGAAATAGTGTTTGGCACATCATCGGGAAAACTTCCTTTACACGCATTTGGACGAAATCTGCGAAATTATGGAGGCATACGACATATCGTTTACGATTACTTATCCGTCAAAACAGTCCGCATTTGGAAATGTATGACGGCGAAGCAGGGGCGGGTGAAAGTTATTTCCGTAAAGGCAGACGCGGCCGCAGTGCCGCCGGCAAAGCCGCCGTATTCGGGCTTTTGAAGCGCAACGGCAAGGTTTGTACGGTTACTGTCGGACACTCGAACCGCTATTTTATTGCCTATTATCCGCGGACGGGTGAAACCCGGCAGCATTGTTTATACGGATTGTTCGTAGTTACGATGTATCAGATTGTAAGCGGATTTGGCCGTTTCCGTATCAATCGCGGCACACATTTTGCCGAACGGCAAAACCATATCAACGCAATTGGGAACTTTTGGAATCGGGCAAACGTCATTTGCGCAAGTTTGACGGCATTCCCAAAGAGCATTTCGGGCTGTATTTGAAGGAGTGCGGACGGCGTTTTGACAACAGTGGGGTAAAAGTTCGAATTTCCATTTTAAAACAATTGGTAAAGCAGGATTTATCCCGGTTGGCCGGGATTTTAAAAAATAAATACATTCTTTAACAAAACAAATCATATCCCGGCAAAACAAATCTGATAAAATGCTTGGCGTTTATTAACAATCTTTTTAATAATTTAATCTTAGATATTTGGAGTTGATATGCATACGGCCGACAAAAAACTTCTCTTCTCTTCTCTTCTCTTCTCTTCTCTTCTCTTCTCTTCTCTTCTCTTCTCTTCTCTTCTCTTCTCTTCTCTTCCGCAGCGCAGGCGGCAAGTGAAGGCAATGGCCGCGGCCCGTATGTGCAGGCGGATTTAGCCTACGCCGCCGAACGCATTACCCACGATTATCCGAAACCAACCGGTACAAAAAAAGGCACAACAATAAGCACGGTAAGCGATTATTTCAGAAACATCCGTACGCATTCCATCCACCCCAGGGTGTCGGTCGGCTACGACTTCGGCGGCTGGAGGATAGCGGCAGATTATGCCCGTTACAGAAAGTGGAACAACAATAAATATTCCGTGAGCATAAAAGAGTTGCTAAGAAACGATAATAGCGCTTCTGGCAGCAACCATCTTAACATAAAAACCCAAAA
>NZ_QNRU01000019.1 GCF_003315235.1 Neisseria gonorrhoeae
TGTGCCATTGTCCGGGCAGGACGGCTTTGAACATGGACGACAGGGGATGGGCGGGACGGCCGCGGCGGTCTCGGAGGTAACGGGTTTTTTGACGGTTCAGGTATTGTTCGATCGGCTGCCAATCAATCACCTGGTCCAACTCCGATAGCGGGAAGCGGCCGATGTGTTTGGCAGTCATGGCTTGGGCGGTTTGCCGGAAGAAGGTGCTCATGGAAAATCCCCTAAATGCCTTGGTGGGAATTTAGGGGATTTTGGGGATTTTTGCAAAGGTCTCGGCATATTATGTTTCAGGCGAAACATTGTGATATACTTGCCAGCTAAAATTTCCCCTTTGCGGCAATGCGGTTCAAATATCGTACCGTTGCGCTGTTTGCTTCCCCATGCAGGGAAGAAGGTTTATCATTTTATCAACACAACAAATTTAAGGGCTTATGATGAGCGTAACTGTTGAAATTTTAGAAAATCTGGAACGCAAAGTAGTGTTGTCCCTGCCTTGGTCCGAAATCAACGCAGAAACCGATAAAAAACTGAAACAAACCCAACGCCGTGCAAAAATCGACGGTTTCCGTCCGGGTAAAGCACCTTTAAAAATGATTGCCCAAATGTACGGTGCGAGCGCGCAAAACGACGTGATCAACGAGCTGGTGCAACGCCGCTTCTACGATGTTGCCGTTGCCCAAGAGTTGAAAGTGGCAGGCTATCCACGTTTTGAAGGCGTTGAAGAACAAGACGATAAAGAGTCTTTCAAAGTTGCCGCCATTTTTGAAGTGTTCCCCGAAGTCGTTATCGGCGATTTGTCTGCACAAGAGGTCGAAAAAGTAACCGCTTCCGTCGGCGATGCCGAAGTCGACCAAACTGTAGAAATCCTGCGTAAACAACGTACCCGCTTCAACCATGTTGACCGCGAAGCCCGAAACGGCGACCGCGTCATCATCGACTTTGAAGGCAAAATCGACGGCGAACCTTTTGCCGGCGGCGCATCCAAAAACTACGCCTTCGTATTGGGCGCAGGTCAAATGCTGCCTGAATTTGAAGCCGGCGTAGTCGGCATGAAAGCGGGCGAAAGTGAAGACGTTACCGTCAACTTCCCTGAAGAATACCACGGCAAAGATGTTGCCGGTAAAACTGCCGTGTTCACCATTACGCTGAACAATGTTTCCGAGCCCACTCTGCCTGAAGTCGATGCAGATTTTGCAAAAGCCTTGGGTATTGCGGATGGCGATGTTGCCAAAATGCGTGAAGAAGTGAAGAAAAACGTAAGCCGCGAAGTGGAACGCCGCGTGAACGAACAAACCAAAGAATCCGTAATGAACGCGCTGATTAAAGCCGTAGAGTTGAAAGTTCCGGTTGCTTTGGTCAATGAAGAAGCCGCCCGCCTGGCAAACGAAATGAAACAAAACTTCGTTAACCAAGGTATGACCGATGCCGCGAACTTGGATTTGCCTTTGGATATGTTCAAAGAACAAGCCGAACGTCGCGTATCTTTGGGTCTGATTTTGGCCAAACTGGTTGACGAAAACAAACTGGAACCGACTGAAGAGCAAATCAAAGCCGTTGTCGCCAACTTCGCAGAAAGCTACGAAGATCCTCAAGAAGTGATTGACTGGTACTACGCAGATACTTCCCGCCTGCAAGCCCCGACTTCTTTGGCAGTAGAAAGCAACGTTGTTGATTTCGTTTTGGGCAAAGCCAAAGTAAACAAAAAAGCTTTGTCTTTTGACGAAGTGATGGGCGCGCAAGCCTGATTGTTCTGAAAATGCTGTCTGAAGGCAGTTTTTGAAAGCACCGAAGCCGTTTTTAAAGCCCGCTTTGGTGCTTTTCCATCATGAAAGGAGACGAAATGTCTTTTGATAACCATCTTGTCCCTACCGTTATCGAGCAGAGCGGTCGCGGTGAGCGTGCATTCGATATCTATTCCCGGCTTTTGAAAGAGCGCATCGTATTTCTGGTTGGCCCGGTAACCGATGAGTCTGCTAATCTGGTGGTCGCCCAACTGTTGTTTTTGGAAAGTGAGAATCCGGATAAGGATATTTTCTTCTACATCAATTCCCCCGGCGGCTCGGTAACGGCCGGTATGTCGATTTACGACACGATGAATTTCATCAAGCCCGATGTATCGACTTTGTGCTTGGGGCAGGCGGCAAGTATGGGCGCGTTCTTATTGTCGGCAGGCGAGAAAGGCAAACGTTTCGCCCTGCCCAACAGCCGGATTATGATTCACCAGCCTTTAATCAGCGGCGGCTTGGGCGGTCAGGCATCCGACATTGAAATCCACGCACGCGAGTTGTTGAAAATCAAAGAAAAACTCAACCGCCTGATGGCGAAACATTGCGGCCGCGATTTGGCAGATTTGGAGCGCGACACCGACCGTGATAATTTCATGTCTGCCGAAGAAGCAAAAGAATATGGTTTGATCGACCAAGTTTTGGAAAACCGCGCTTCTTTGCGGCTTTAATAAGAAATCTGAGAGAAACAAATGCCGTCTGAAACGTTCAGACGGCATTTGTTTTATAGAGACTGTATCGGGATGACTTTTCCTTTATTGCGTTTAGAACTGTTTTTGCCATAATTGGTTTTAACATATTCCTCTACAATAGCTAGGAATTCGCTTGCAATATTATTACCTTTCAGTGTGACTTTGCGCTCCCCATCTACATAAACAGGTGCGACGGGTGTTTCCCCCGTACCGGGAAGGCTGATTCCGATGTCGGCCAATTTGCTTTCTCCGGGGCCATTGACAACGCAGCCCATTACGGCAACGTTCAGGGATTCAACCCCGGGATAAAGGGTACGCCATATAGACATTTTTTGGCGCAGGTAATTTTGAACATCTTGTGCCAGCTCTTGAAATACGGTACTGGTGGTACGCCCGCATCCCGGGCAGGCGGTAACCATCGGCGTAAACGAGCGCAAACCCATAGTCTGTAAAATCTCTTGCCCGACGACGACCTCCTGAGTACGCGGGCTGCCCGGTTCCGGAGTGAGTGAAATGCGGATGGTGTCGCCAATTCCTTCTTGAAGCAAAACAGATAATGCCGCCGTTGATGCGACAATGCCTTTGCTGCCCATACCGGCTTCGGTCAAACCCAAATGCAGCGGATAGACGCAACGGCTGCCCAGTTCGCGGTAAACCTGAATCAAATCATGAACCGCGCTGACTTTGCACGACAGGATGATTTTGTCTTCGGGCAGTCCCAATAGAACGGCTTTTTCGGCAGATTCCAAAGCGGAGACAATCAGTGCTTCCTTCATCACTTCTTCGGGCGGTTTCGGCGCGGAAGAAACGAGGTTGGCATCCATCATACGTTTGGCGAGGCTCTGATCCAAAGAACCCCAGTTTACGCCGATACGGACGGCTTTATCGTTTTCAGCAGCAGTCCGAATCATAAAGGCAAATTTTTCATCGCCTTTTACGCCTTTGCCGACATTGCCGGGATTGATGCGGTATTTGGACAATGCTTTGCCGCATTCGGGAAATTCCGCCAACAGGCGTTCGCCGTTAAAATGGAAATCGCCAATCAGTGGTGTGGCATAGCCCATATCGTCCAAGCGGCGGCGGATTTCGGCAACTTTGGACGCGGCTTCGGGGCTGTTGACGGTAATCCGCACCATTTCCGAGCCGGCATCGCTCAATTCCTTAATCTGCAATGCGGTGGCTTTTGCATCGGCAGTGTCGGTGTTGGTCATAGATTGGATAACGACGGGTGCTTCTGAACCGACGGTAATATGATCGATGAGGACTTGATGCGTCTTGCGGCGTTGGAGTGTGTTCATATAGTTTGAATCTGTTTATTGACCGGTGAGGACGGTTTGCAATTCTTCCGAGTAGGGGAAATTTGCCTGCAATTGTGCTTCATATTCGTATGCCGCCTGCACGTTGCCGAGGGCTTTGGCAATTTTCCAGCCTAGCAGCAAATCATCGGCCTGAAGGACTTCTACCCTGCTTTGGTATTTTTTAAAGTAGTAATCGGCATCGCCCAACTGCCCGGCCAGCATTTTGGTGCGCGCCAGTTCTTTAAATGCGGGTGGGAACTGCGGCTGGGCGGCGAGGGAACGTTTCAAATAGGCTTCCGCCAATCCGAATTGCCCCTGTTTTGCGCTGCATATACCTTTATTCAGGTTGGCAATATAAGGGGTCGGGTAGGTGGGGTCGGCCAGGGCTTTGTCGAAATATGCCATAGATTCGGCAGGGCGGTTGAGCCTGCCGCACAGGAACCAGCCGTAGTTGTTGTTGATTTCGGCACTGTCGGGTTTGATGGAGAGGGCTTGCCGGAAACTTTCCTGCGCCTTGTCGTTAACTTTCAGGTATTGATAGATTTCGGCACGGACCAGCCAGGCAAGCTCGTTTTTAGGGTTCGATTTCAAGGCATCTTCAATACTTGCCGTTGCCTGACGGTAGTCCTGACCGCGCATATATTCCATCGCCAACTGGGTTTTGATATTGGAAACCTGATTGGCTTTTTCTGCCCGCGAGGGGCGGTAGGAAGTGCTGCACGCGCCCAAGGCAAGAACAAGTAATAAAGAGATTCGTTTGGATGGCTTAAAAGGCATAATTACCCCTGTTGTCCGATTAAAATCTGCTGCCATTTTTGTTGGCGGCGCGTTTTATCCTGAACCTGACCTGCCAACTGTCCGCAGGCGGCATCGATATCGTCGCCACGAGTTTTTCGAACGGTAACGACAAATTCGGCTTGTTGCAGGATATCTCTGAAAATACGGATGTTTTCGTTACTTGAACGTTCATATCCCGAATTAGGGAAAGGATTAAACGGGATTAAATTGAATTTGCAGGGAACATCTTTGACCAGTTCAATAAGTTCGTATGCATGTTGTGCCTTATCGTTGACACCGTCCAGCATCACATACTCGAAAGTGATGAAATCCCTGGGCGCTTTGACCAGATAGCGTTGGCATGCGGCCATCAATTCTTTCAAGGGATATTTTTTGTTCAACGGTACGATTTGGTTGCGGACTTCGTCATTGGAAGCGTGGAGGGAAACCGCCAAGGCCACCGGCATGACATCGCGCAACCTGTCCATTTGGGGAACCATACCCGAAGTGGAAACGGTTACGCGGCGGCGGCTCAAACCGTAGCCGTGGTCGTCCAGCATGATGCTCAAGGCGGTAACGACATTGTCGAAGTTCGCCATCGGCTCGCCCATGCCCATCATGACGACGTTGGAAATCACACGCTCGTTTTTCGGTGTAACGCCCATCGCTTTGTTTGCCCACCACAACTGTCCGATGATTTCGGCAGCGGTTAAATTGCGGTTGAAGCCCTGCCGGCCGGTCGAACAAAATGTACATTCCAAAGCGCAGCCGACTTGCGAGGAAATGCAGAGCGTGCCGCGATCCGATTCGGGGATGAAGACGGTTTCCACGCCGTTCCCCGTACCGACATCCAAAAGCCATTTTCGAGTGCCGTCTGAAGATTCTTGGGACATCATCAGCTTGGGAATTTCGATGCTTGCCTGTTCGTTCAGTTTATGGCGCAACGATTTTGCCAAATCGGTCATTTCGTCAAAATTTTGCGCGCCGGATTGGTGCATCCAACGCATAACCTGTTTGGCGCGGAATGGTTTTTCACCCATATCGGCAAAATGTCGGGTTAGCCCTTGAAGGTCGTAGTTGAGCAGATTGGTTTTCATGTATTTGTGTTTTTCTTAAATTAAGGCTTCAAATAAAAAATTGCAGGGCAGGCAAGTTTGATTTGAAGTCTTTTGCAACAGAGTTTTCAGACGGCATGGATATATTTTATGCCGTCTGAATAGGAATTGGGCGGTGTATTGTATCAACGGGGGCAGATTTCGGTTTGGCTGAAAAAGTAGGCAATTTCCAAAGCGGCATTTTCCACACTGTCGGAACCGTGTACGGCGTTAATGCTGACCGAAGTGGCAAAGTCCGCGCGTATCGTGCCTTCTGCGGCTTCGGTGGGATTGGTCGCCCCCATCAGTTCGCGGTTTTTCAGAACGGCGTTTTCGCCTTCCAGTACTTGAATCATAACCGGACCGCCGGTCATAAATTCAACCAATCCGGCATAGAAGGGGCGGTCTTTATGAACCGCATAAAATTCTTGGGCTTCTTTGAGGGTAAGCTGCTTCATTTTGGCGGCAACGATTTTCAGACCGTTCTCCTCAAAGCGGCTGTATATTTTGCCGATAACGTTTTTGCCGACGGCATCGGGTTTGATGATGGATATGGTACGTTCAATCGCCATGCTATATCCTTATTTTTACTTAAGAAGAATCAAATCGGTATTCTACCAAAAAAATAACTTATCCGCCTGAAGCCTTGGGAGATAAGGTCAGGTGCGGCTGTTCCAAATAAACTTCGGACTGCATTTCGACCATCCGGCTGGCGGTGCGGGTAAATTCTTCGGCAAAATCGCCTTCCGTGTAGATATGGTTGACATCTACCGCGCCGGTGGCACACAGTTTGACCCGGAAATCGTAGAGTACGTCAATCAGCCAAGTCAGCCGTCGCGCCTCCGCCTTTTCTTGCGGTGAGAGTTGTTCCAAACCTGAAATAAAAACCATTTCATAATGTTCGGCCAAATACAGATAGTCGGACTGTGAGCGGGGACTGAAGCACAGTGCGCGGAAATCAAACCATATGGTACGACCGGACTCGGCTTTGTGGGGAATTTCCCGGCCGTGGATGGTGCTGATGCCGGGGTTCAAATCGGTAATGCCTGTCATTTCTTTGAACAGTTTTGCCAGTTTTGCCTCATTTTCTTCATTGGCAGGCGTAAAGAAAATCTCGGCGGGGCGGAGGGTACGCAGCCGGTAGTCTTCCCCTCCGTCAACGTTTAAGACGGTCAGACTGGACTCGATGAGCGCGATTGTGGGAAGAAAACCGCTCCGGTTTTGACCTTGCGGGTAGAGTTCGGAAGGCGCGTAGTTTGAAGTCGCCACCAAAACAACGCCCTCGTTAAGCAGGTTTTCCAGCAGACGGCCTAAAATCATTGCATCCGCAATATCGCTGACATGAAATTCGTCAAAACACAATACTCGGGTTTCTTTGGTAATCTCGGCGGCAACGGATTTCAACGGGTTGCTTTCGCTTTTCAGGGCTTTCAGCCGCCGGTGGATTTCCGCCATAAAGGCATGAAAGTGGACGCGGCGTTTGCGGCGGTAAGGGAGGCAGCCGAAAAAAGCGTCCATCAGAAAGCTCTTGCCGCGTCCGACTCCGCCATAGAAATAAAGCCCTTTGGGAACTTGCGGGGAACGCAAACTCCTGCCTAAAAAACGGTTTCTTTTGCGTTTGAACATCATCAATTCGGTCCAAAGCCGGTCAAGGTGTTCGATGGCGGCCGCCTGTGCGTCGTCGCGGATGAAGTTGGGCAGTTGTGAGGCAGCCTGATACCAGGTCAGCGGGCTGTGGTTTTCAAACGGCGGGGCTTTAAAAAGTTGGTCTCTATTATTCATATTTAACCTTGTTATACTTCTTGCGGCTAAGAAAGAAAATGCTTACCGCTGGTATTATAAATGATTTCCTTCAAACTTGGCGTTTCCCGTGGAAAAGAATAATGACGCGCACAAAGGGGGTATAAGCAAAGGCGGCGTTTTAATATGGTGCAGATATGAGCCAAAATGCCTTTTATTTCAGGCTGCGTTTTAATATTGAAGGAGGACAAATGAAACAGATGGTGAATCGCGAAGCTGTTACGCCACCGTCAGCTTGGAGGGGGCGAAAACACAACAGGAACAGGTTGCTTATGCAAATTCGGCAACGAATAATACGAAGCCCGAAAGTGAAGTAGGAAATACGGGCGATTTTAATGTTTGATCAATCAGGGTTTAAGCTTAAAAATCATACTAATCAAATCAAGGGCAGGGTTTGGTAATCCGTAGGGCCGGCTCCTTCCGGTTCAGGCGGCATACGTTTATGCCGGCACTTCTTACCGCCCTCGTGCCGGCTATTCCAAACTGCTTTGAAAACTGACCGCTCTTTGACTTACTTCAAAAATGCGGCGTGATAAGCGATATGCTCACCAATAAAACTGGCGATGAAGTAATAGCTGTGATCGTATCCTTTATGGAAACGCACATCGATTGGCTGATTTGCCGCACGACAGGTTTCGATAAAATCTTTGGTACGCAATTGTGTCGGCAAAAACTCATCTTCCAAGCCCTGATCGATACGCATACCTTGCACTTTATAGCCTTGTTGAATGAGTGAGTTAGCATCATATTGCTGCCATTTTTCACGGTCTTTCCCTAAATAAGCAGTAAAGGCTTTTTCTCCCCACGGTACGAGGCTTGGCGATAAAATAGGCGAAAAGGCAGAAACACTTTGATAATGTTCCCGATTCCGTAGTGCCAATACCAATGCGCCGTGTCCGTCCATCGAATGCCCCATAATGGAACGTTTGCCGTTGGTAGGAAAATGCTCCTCAATCAGACGGGGCAACTCGTTCAAAATGTAATCATACATTTGATAATTCGCCGCCCAAGGCTGTTCGGTCGCATTCAAATAAAAGCCTGCCCCCTGTCCTAAATCATAAGCGGCACCGTTCGGCACTTGCTCTCCGCGAGGGCCGGTATCGGGGGCGACCACAACCACTTGATGTTCTGCCGCATAACGCCGGAAGCTCGATTTGGTAATGAAATTTTGTTCCGTACACGTCAAGCCGGAAAGCCAATAAATCACACCAAGCGGTTGATTTTCCCGATTATCCGGCAAATAGACGGCAAATTTCATTTCGCATTGAAGCGTTTGGGCATGATGCGCCCAAACTTGTTGCGAACCACCAAAAATTTGATGTTGTTCAATCAGTTTCATCGTGGACCTTAGTAATGAATAACAGCGCGGATCGATTTACCTTCGTGCATTAACTCAAAGGCTTCATTGATTTGATCAAGGGTCATTGCATGGGTCACAAATGGTTCTAATTGGATATCGCCTTTCATTGAATCCTCCACCATTTTCGGAAGCTCGGAGCGGCCTTTAACACCACCAAATGCCGAGCCTTTCCAAACACGGCCTGTTACCGATTGGAACGGACGCGTTGAAATTTCTTGTCCTGCATCCGCTACGCCGATGATGATGGATTGTCCCCAACCTCGGTGTGCACTTTCTAATGCCTGACGCATTACGTTTACATTGCCGATACATTCAAAGGTGTGGTCAATGCCCCATTTGTTGATGTCTAACAACACATCTTTGATTGGTTTATCGTAATCTTTCGGGCTCAAACAGTCAGTTGCACCAACACTGTTTTGCCAACTCGAATTTTGCAGGATTGGTATCAATGGCGATAATGCGACCGGCTTTGGCTTGACGCGCACCTTGCACCACAGCCAAACCAATCGCTCCCAAGCCAAACACGGCAACAGAATCGCCTTCTTGTACTTTTGCCGTGTTATGTACCGCACCAATACCAGTGGTAACGCCGCAGCCGAGCAAACATACTTGTTCGTGGTTGGCTTTCGGGTTGATTTTCGCCAGTGAAACTTCGGCAACAACAGAATATTCACTGAAAGTCGAACAGCCCATATAGTGATAAATCGGCTGACCTTGATAAGAAAAACGCGTCGTGCCGTCTGGCATTAAGCCTTTACCTTGTGTATCACGCACTGAGACGCATAAATTGGTTTTACCCGAGAGGCAAAACTCACATTTGCCACATTCTGCGGTGTAAAGCGGAATGACGTGATTACCCGGTTTTACGCTTGACACACCCTCGCCCACAGCAACGACCACACCCGCACCTTCGTGTCCAAGCACCACAGGGAATACGCCTTCAGGATCGCTTCCTGATAAGGTAAATGCATCAGTATGGCACACGCCAGTGTGGGTGTTACGAATTAACACCTCGTCTTTACGCGGCATTTCCACGTCGATTTCCACAATTTGTAAGGGTTGGTTAGGGGCGAATGCCACCGCCGCACGAGATTTGATGGTTGAATCGGTTTGTTTCATTTCCATTGTCTTTCCTCTTAATTCATTAACAAAATAGCCTTGCCTGAGCAACATAGCAACAGTTTACATTTTAGAGTTCACTCTAAGGCAAGTGTTTTTTTACCGTTTTTTGTTTAGAGGGAGGGAAAATGACTTATACCACTGCCAAAGCTGCCGAAAAAATAGGCATCTCCGCCCACACTTTACGCTTTTACGACAAAGAAGGCTTGTTGCCTAATATCGGACGTGATGAATACGGTAACCGTTGTTTTACCGATAACGATTTGCAATGGTTGTACTTATTGCAATGCTTGAAAAATACGGGAATGAGCTTAAAAGACATCAAACGCTTTGCGGAATGTACCGTCATTGGCGACGATACCATTGAAGAACGCCTTTCCTTGTTTGAAAATCAAATAGAAAATGTGAAGTGTCAAATTGCCGAATTAAAACGTTATTTAGATTTGCTTGAATACAAATTGGCGTTTTACCAAAAAGCGAAAGCATTAGGCTCGGTAAAAGCTGTAAATTTGCCGCAAATTCCTGAAACGGCTTAGTTTTAGTGCAATAAGCAGGATTTTGTCCTGTTCGTAATAGAAATCAACAATTTGTTGTTTAAAAAGCGGATTGTAAGCAATGGTAAAAAATCCACGCTCTAATCCGTTGCTTGCTTGGCTTAAGGTATTGAAGCAGCGGATGAAGTTAAACCAAAGAAAAAACGCCGCGTACCAGCGGCGTTTTGATGCTAAGGTTTAATTGGCATTTTCTTTTAAAGCCAAGTCGACCCGCTCGCGCAATTCTTTACCAGGCTTGAAGTGGGGTACATGTTTTTCAGGTACTTCCACGCGCTCGCCGGTTTTGGGATTGCGACCGATGCGGGCAGGACGATGGTTCAAATCGAAGCTGCCGAAACCGCGGATTTCGATGCGTTGACCTCGGGCAAGCGATCGGGTCATGGTGTCAACCAAGACTTTTACGCTGTACTCTACGTCTTTTGCCAGAAGATGCGTGCCGTTTTTGGCGGCAAATACTTCTGCCAAGCGAACCATTAACTCAGACTTTGTCATGTCTGCAACCTTATTCTTGTTCGCCGGAGAGTTTGGCTTTCAGCAGGTCGCCCAAGCTGGTGGTACCGGCATTCGCATTGGCGGCGGCATTGACGGAGTTCAGTGCTTCGCGGCTTTCTTTGGCATCTTTGGCTTTAACGGAAAGTTTGATGCTGCGGTTTTTGCGGTCAACGGTAACGATGACGGCTTCAACTTCATCGCCTTCTTTCAGTTTGGTGGTCAAGTCTTCAACGCGGTCGGCTGCAAATTCGGAAGCAGGCAGGTAGCCTTCTACTTCGTCAGACAGGGCAACAACAGCACCTTTGGCATCAACAGATTTCACGGAACCTTTAACCAAAGAACCTTTGTCGTTCACGCTGATGAAGTTGCCGAAAGGATCGCCTTCCAGTTGTTTGATACCCAAGGAGATGCGTTCTTTTTCCACATCGATTGCCAATACGACGGCTTCGACTTCTTCTCCTTTTTTGTATTTGCGTACGGCTTCTTCGCCGGATTCGGTCCAAGACAGGTCGGACAGGTGAACCAGACCGTCGATGCCGCCGGGCAGGCCGACGAATACGCCGAAATCGGTAATGGATTTAACCGCACCGGAGATTTTGTCTCCTTTGTTGTGGTTGGCGGCAAATTCTTCCCAAGGATTGGCTTGGCATTGTTTCATACCCAAAGAGATACGGCGGCGGCCTTCGTCGATTTCCAAAATCATGACTTCGACTTCGTCACCCAGTTGTACGACTTTGCTCGGGTGTACGTTTTTGTTGGTCCAGTCCATTTCGGAGACGTGTACCAAACCTTCGATGCCTTGTTCGATTTCGACGAATGCGCCGTAGTCGGTCAGGTTGGATACTTTGCCGAACAGGCGGGTGGCTTGCGGATAACGGCGGGTCAGACCGCTCCAAGGATCTTCGCCCAGTTGTTTCATACCCAAGGAAACACGTTGTTTTTCTTGGTCGAATTTCAATACTTTGGCTTCAACTTCCTGACCGACTTCCAAGACTTCGCTCGGGTGTTTCACGCGACGCCATGCCAAATCGGTGATGTGCAGCAGGCCGTCGATGCCGCCCAAGTCAACGAATGCGCCGTAGTCGGTGATATTTTTGACGATGCCTTTGATGACGAAGCCTTCTTGCAGGTTTTCCAGCAGGGCTTTGCGTTCTTCACCCAAAGTGGCTTCCAAAACGGCGCGGCGGGAAACAACGACGTTGTTGCGTTTTTTGTCCAGTTTGATCACTTTGAATTCGATCTCTTTGCCTTCAAAATGGGAAGTGTCTTTAACGGGACGTACGTCGACCAAAGAACCCGGCAGGAATGCGCGGATGCTGCTGATCATAACGGTCAGGCCGCCTTTGACTTTACCGTTGATGATGCCGGACAGGATGTTGCCGTTTTCCATGGCTTCTTCCAAAGCGATCCAATCGGCTGCGCGTTTGGCTTTTTCGCGGGACAGTTTGGTTTCGCCGAAGCCGTTTTCGACGGATTCGATGGTAACGGTAACGAAGTCGCCGACTTTAACTTCAATTTCGCCTTGAGCGTTTTTGAATTCAGCTACATCGATCAGGGATTCTGATTTCAGACCTGCGTTTACGGTAACGAAGTTTTGGTCGATTGCCACTACTTCAGCGGTAATCACCTCACCCGGGTTCATTTCTTGCAGGGTAAAGCTTTCTTCCAACAGCTGAGCAAAATTTTCCATAGACATATATAACTCTTTTCGGTACACCGCCAAGGGGTGCGGGTTGGGTTGGTGGGTGTCTGCAGTCCTTGGCACGGCAGGCGGGTAAATAAGGTTTCAGACGGCACATGGAAATTCATGCTGTCTGAAGCGCAATGCGGGCGATTATACCTGAAAATTTAAACTTTACGATACCAATCAAGCACTTTTTTTACAGTTTCTTCTATAGTTAGGCGGCTCGTATCCAAAAGCAGGGCATCGGGCTGTTGTTTCAGGGGGGCAACCTTGCGGTTTCGGTCTGCTTCGTCTCTGGTCTCGATGTCGGACAGGATGCGCTCGAATGTGAAACCTTCGCAGGGAATGCCGATTTGTTTGGCGCGGCGTTCGGCACGGATTTTAGATTCGGCTGTCAGAAAAATTTTGAGTTCGGCTTGGGGGAAGACGACCGATCCGGTGTCCCGTCCGTCGGCAACCAGTCCTTTTTCGGTCAGAAAATCGCGTTGGCGTTGCAGCAGTGCGGCGCGGACTTTGGGCCATTGCGCAACTGCGGATGCGCCCATACCGATGGCTTCTGTCCGGATGCCGTCTGAAACGTCTTCGCCATCAAGTAGGATGCGGTTGCCTGAAAATACGGCGGGCAGTTTTTTGGCAAGTGCGGAAACGTTTTCTTCATCGTGCCATTCCACGCCTTGTTTTTGTGCATATAGGGCGGTCAGGCGGTAGAGCGCGCCGGTATCGAGATAATCGTATCCCAATGCGGCGGCAACGCGGGCGGCGACCGTGCCTTTGCCCGATGCGCCCGGACCGTCGATGGCGATGACTTTTTGTCTGTTCATAAGGGGGATTCCTGATGGTTTGGGGTATGGGTTTTGCCGTCTGAAGGGTGTGTTTCCCGTTGGGGCGGATTCTACCTGTTTTAAAGGACGATTGTCTAAGCAGACGGAACGCCGCTTGCCCGGAAAGCGTCCGACAGAAGCCGGCAAGCCGGTTCGGATTCCGGCGTGGCGGGCATCAATGCAATGCCGTCTGAAAGAGGTATGACCTTCAGACGGCATTGATTGCTGCGGATTAGAACAGGTTGCTGACGAAAATCAGCAGAATCACCAGCGGCACAAGGTATTTCACATAGGCAAACCAAATATTGACCGTCGTATGGTTGCCTTTATAAAGCAATTCTTCCTTCGCTTCGTCCTTCATCACAAAACCGACAAACAATGCGGAACCGAGCGCGGTCAGCATAAACAAGATGTTGCCGCTGATGTAGTCGAAGGCATCGAAAATATTTTTGCCGAACACGGAAACGTCTTTCCACGGGCCATAGCTCAAAATAGACGGGATGTTGCCGAAAACGAAGATGACGGACAATACAATCGTGATTGCGGCGGTACGGCGGATTTTGGTTTTTTCCTGAATGGTCGTAATCAACACTTCATAAATCGTCAGCGAAGTTGTCAACGCGGCAATCAGGAGCAGAGAGAAGAAAATGACGGCGAACACAGGTCCTGCCCACATATGTGAGAACACAATCGGTAAACTTTGGAACACCAAAGTCGGGCCGGAATTGGGCGCGACGCCGAAGCTGAAGAGCGACGGGAAAATCATAAAGCCCGCAAGTACAGCGATGATGGTATTGGTAATTGCCGTGATAACTGCCGTCTGAACCAGATTTTCGTTTTTATCCAGATAGCTGGATAAGGTAATCATCACGCCGAAACCCAGGCTCAGGGCAAAAAATACCTGTCCCAAAACGAAGACGAACAGTTCGGCGGTAATCTTGCTGAAATCAGGTTTCAGATAGAAAGCAACCCCTTCCATTGCGCCCGGAAGGGTAACGTTGCGGACGACCATCGCGATTAGGAACAAAAACAGCAGAGGCATCAGGTATTTCGCCGTTTTTTCAATGCCGCCGATAACGCCTTTGACCAAAATCCATTGGTTCACGGCGACAAAAAGCAGCGTATAAGACGCAATTTCCCAAGGGCTGTTTTCAATGTGTTCGGTAAAGAAGCCTTTTGTAACCACACCGTCGACGGGGCTGGAAATATTCAAATTTCCTCCAATAATATTAACGATATAGCTGATTACCCAGCCACCGAGTACCATATAATAAGCCATGATGCCGAACGCGCCGAGCAGCCCCATCCGGCCGACCAGTTTCCAAATTTTGGCAACAGGTTTGCCGTTCATCGGGCCGCCGAACGCATCCAGCGCGTTCACGCCTTTGCGCCGTCCGATGACGTTTTCCACCAAAATCATCGGGATGCCGATAACCAGCATCGCGATACAGAATAAAAACACATACGCGCCGCCGCCGTTTTCACCGACCAAATACGGGAAACGCCACGTCGCGCCGAAACCGACAGTCGCGCCGGCAACGGTAAGGATATAAGTCAAACGGCTGGACCAGGTTTGACGGTTGGTATTTGAAGGGGAAGACATATTGAAACCGTGTCCGATTGAGATAAAGCGGAAATTTTACACGTGATTCTTAACAGAAATTGACTGAATGTTTTTCAACTGCCTAGTGATTTTCCATGTAAAATGCATATATTTCAGTGAATATTTCTGATGAGTATAAACCGATGAGGAAGAATCGGAGTTTATGAACAGATTAATCTGTTATTTTTCTACATCGGTGTACGGAAGTGAAATTTTGTTAATCATATTAATGATAGCATTTCAATGATGATGAAAGAGAGGGAATTTGAAATAGAAAACCATCTATACAAGGGGAGAAGTATAGATGGCAAAACACATTACGGGGAAAACGTCTTGCTCATAATCCTGCTTGAACAGGCGTTACTTAGACAAGCGGATTATATTGTAAACTAACTGTTTTTTGAGTTAATTTTTGTAAAACTGCTTATTTAATAAGCATATGGTTGAATATAGGGAAATTATGGAATTTTGTTTCAGAATTTCGGACATTCGATAAATTTCCATTCCCCGGGTTTGAGGTTTTCTGTTTCCAAATGTGCGAATCGCCGGCGGTGAAGGTGTTGCGCGCGGTTGCCGGCGGCAGCAACCATGCGTTTGACTTGGTGGTATTTTCCTTCGGTAATGGTCAGCAGCAGGGTGGTCGGATTTTCCAAAACGGCATCGGCGGCACAAACGGTTTCGTTTTCGTCGTGGAGCGGCACGCCGTTTTTCAAAGTTTCGCAGAGCGTTTCTCCTGTAGGGTGTTTGAGCGTTACTTCGTATAGCTTGGGAATTTTTCTGCTCGGCGAAGTCAGGTTGTGGTTCAGTTTGCCGTCGTTGGTAATCAGCAATACGCCGGTCGTATCCGCATCCAGCCTGCCGACCGCCTGCATATCGATGTTCCGCATATTGTCGGGGAACAGACTGAATACGCTGCGGTAGTGTTTCGGTTTGTGCGAAGTTTCGTAATCTTCAGGCTTGTTGAGCAGGATGTAGAAATAGGGTTCGGGAACGACGGTTACTGCTTCCCCGTCAATATCCAACGTTTCGACGTATGAGGAATCGATGTCTGCATCGGTGTCGTCCATGCAGGTTCCGTTGATGGAGACGTAGCCGCCCCTAATCAGCCATTGGCACTGCTTGCGGCTTCCTATGCCTTGATATTGCAGGTATTTGATGAGTTTCATGATGGTATGGGAAATGTGGGATGAAAAAGACAGGACTGAGAAAGTCCTGTCATGTGCCGTATCCGAATCAGCTTCCAATCAGTTTGACCCTCTGTCCCGGATTGATGGTGTTCAGGTTGGGATTGAGCCGGCGGATGTCGTCGATATGGATATTGAAGCGCGCGGCGATACTTTTGAAGGTGTCGCCTTTGCGCGCGGTGTAGGATACTTTTTCAATACGGGTTTGGGCAGGGGCTGCCTGCGCCAGGCGGAGTACCTGTCCTTTTTGGATGGTGTTGCCTTTGATGTTGTTGGCGACAATCAGGTCGGCTACGCTGACGTTGTAGCGTTTGGCAATGTTGAACAGGGTGTCGCCTTCTACAACGCGGTGGATGCTGGCATGGAGCGGGGAGGTTTCGGCTTCGCCGTCGGCAGCTTTGGCTACGCGCGTTTCCAAACGTGCCCGGCGTTTGCCGTCGGCGGCAACGGTATGTTGCGGAGATGAGGAAATGTTGTGTTCGGCAACTGTGTCAGGCGTGCCGATGACGGCGGAGATGGTTTCTTCAGCCTGCCGGCGCAGGTTGTTTCGGGCAACAAGCTGCATGAGTTCGTCTGCCGCCTGCATGTCGTTTGGGGGGATGACCTGCGCGAGTGTTGCGGTTTGGGTTTCAGACGGCATGGCAGTCTGTTTTTCGGTTTGAGGTTGCGCTGCGGCTGTCGCAAGGGCGGGTTCGGCAATGCGGACAAGGGGATCGGGTTCCGTACGGACGGTTTCTTGCGGCAAAGGTGCGACGGTAATGTCCGCTGTCTGTGCGGCGGCGGGTTGGATTCGGGCAATGCTGACGTTCACCGTGCCTGCCGGCATATTGGAACGGTAGGTGTCGGGCGTATTGTCGATGTCGATGGAAACGACGGATTCCGATGCCGTATGAAGGGTCTTGCCGTTCTTGGCGACAAGGATGCTGCGTCCTGCGTTGACAAGGTTGCCGTTCAGGTTGTTGAGGCGTTTGATGTCGGCAATGCTCATGCCGGTTGCCGTCGAGATGTCGGACAGGCTGGTTTTGGCGGCAGGCGTATAGACTTCCCATGAAAACAGGCTGTCGGGTGCGGCGTTGAGGTAGTTGCTTTGGAAGGTTTGGACGGACGCGACAGGAAGCAGCAGTTTGCGTTTGTTTTTGGGGATGAACGCGGGGACGTTGAATGCAGGATTCAGGGCGAGCAGCTCGCTTTGCGTGATGCCGGCAAGCCGGGCGATGGCTTCGTTGTCGAGCGGACGGCCCGGTTCGACTGCCTGAAAATAGGGTTTGTTGTCTATGTCGCTGATATTCATGCCGAAAGATTGGGGGGTGGCAATAATGTTGCGCACGGCGAGCAGCTTGGGGACATAGTTGCGCGTTTCGTTGGGCATACGCAGGTTTTCGTAGGTCGGTTCGAGCCCTTGGTCGCGGGCGCGGTTGACGGCGCGTCCGACGTTGCCTTCACCCCAGTTGTAGGCGGCAAAGGCGAGCGGCCAGTCGCCGAACAGTCCATAGAGATATTGCAGATAGTTGAGTGCGGCATCGGTGGCTGCGTAAACGTCGTGCCTGCCGTCGTAAACCGGTGTTTTTTCCAAGCCGTAATGCCTGCCGGTAGCGGGCATGAACTGCCACAGGCCCGATGCGCCGACGTGTGATTTGGCTTTGGTGACGAACGCGCTTTCGATGAAGGGAAGCAGGGCGGCTTCGGCGGGCATATTGCGTTTTTTGACTTCGTTGGCGATATGGTACATATAGGGTCGGCTCCGGTTGACGACCCTGTCGAAATAGCTGCGGCTTGCGATGAATTTGCTTTCGTGGCGGCGTACCAGTTCGGGATTGACTTCGCCCATCCGGAAGCCTTGGCGCAGCTCGTCCCACAGGCTGCCGGATTGGAAATATTGTTTTGTCGGTGGCAGGTCGAGTATTGAAGAGTTTAACCGCATAATCGCTAAACCGACTTGGTGTGATGAGGTGTTTTGGGCATATAGGAAACCCGGACAAACGGACAGACCTGATGCGGTCAGGGCGATGGTTTTGAGTTTGGACATGATTTATACTCGGCGGAATAAACATATTTTATCGTCCGATGGTACTGTTTGACTGAAAAAGCGTCAAGTTTTACAGGAACTTTATGCGGATTCGGAAATGGGCGGCCGATGTGTTTTTTGACAGAAATCCTGTTTGGAATAAAATATCGGCAGGCAATCTGTTTGAAACGGACGCAATATGGATGCATGGTTTGAAGATACGGCGATGGGGCGGTATGTTGCAAAATTGGAACAGGACTTCTTTAATCGGTATGTGGCGTCATACCGTTTTTCGGGAATGTGTGCGGTTCAGGTGGGCGGTCAGTGGCTGAGCCTGTCTGAAGACATTGTCTGTGTGCCGCGAGATATGTCGATGTCGGCGGAGAATATGGCTTTGGCGGATGTTTTTGCGGATATGCTGCTTTTGCCGCATACGCTGGAATGCGGCGTACCTTCGCAAATCCTGTCGGAAGCGCACCGGATATTGAAACCGTCCGGACGTTTGATGCTGACGGGTTTCAATCCGTATTCGCTTTGGGGATTCTGCCGTTGGTTTGACGGTGTCCGTCTGCCGGAAAAACGGTTTTGTCTGCCGCTGCCCGAGTTGAAAAGGCAGCTTGCCGATGCCGGTTTCGATATTGAATTTGGGAAATTCATGGTGTATCTGCCTCCCGTTTCGTCGCTCGGGCAAATACGCTTTTGGCGGTTTATGGAAAAGGCGGGCGACCGTTGGTGGCCGCAATGTGCCGCAGTGTACGGTTTGGTTTTGGTCAAAAGGGCGGCGGGCGTAACGCCCCTGCCCGCGTGGGACGGGTATTGGGGCGGCAAAGCCCTTGCGGCGGGTGCGGCAAGGGTTGCGGATTAAGGGACGGCCGTCTTTCAGACGGCATCTGTCAGAAGAAATGTCGGGAGGGGTTATGCCGGAATTGCCGGAAGTGGAAACGACGTTGCGCGGCATCGCGCCGCATATTGAAGGAAAAACGGTGGAAGCCGTGATATTGCGCCAACTGAAGCTGCGCTGGCAGATCAATCCCGATTTGGGGGAGATTTTGTCCGGCCGGCAGGTTTTGTCCTGCGGCAGGCGTGCCAAATATCTGATTGTCCGTTTCCAAACGGGGATTTTGCTGATTCACTTGGGGATGTCGGGCAGCTTGCGGATCTTTACGCCGTCGGACGGACGTATCGGCAGGCCGGACAGACACGATCACGTCGATATTGTGTTTTCAGACGGCACGGTCATGCGTTACCGCGATCCGAGAAAGTTCGGCGCGATACTTTGGTATGAGGGAATCGAAGAACGTCATCCGCTGTTGGAAAAACTGGGGCCGGAGCCTTTGTCGGAGGCATTTTGCACGGATTATCTGTATGCGGGGCTGAAGGCGCAGAAACGCGCGGTCAAACTCGCTCTGATGGACAATACCGTCGTGGTCGGCGTGGGCAATATTTATGCCAACGAGAGTCTGTTCAGGGCGGGCATTTCGCCCCACCGTCCTGCCAACCGCCTAAAAAAGAAAGAGTGCGCGGTTTTGGTTGAAACCGTCAAAGCGGTGTTGCAGCGCGCCATTGAAACGGGCGGCAGTACGCTGAGGGATTTTGTGGACAGTGACGGCAAAAGCGGCTACTTTCAACAGGAATATACGGTGTACGGGCGGCACAATCAGCCGTGCCTCCGGTGCGGCGGTTTGGTTGTGAAAGAAACTTTGGGGCAGCGCGGCACGTTTTATTGCACGAACTGTCAGAAATAGGGCGGAAAACGGTTTCTGACGGCATTTTATCGGTATGCCGTCCGAACGTTTCAACAACAAACACCGATTATCGGGAAAGAATTGCCCATGTCTTCAAATAAAGCTTCATTTTTTACACGTCTGCGCCGCTTGTGCCGCTTGACGGTCTGGCTGTTCAAAACCGGCAAAAACCTGCGCGGTATTGACGGCGGCTGCCCCAAGTCGCGCAATCGGGCAGTTATAGCGTTGGGCAAGGGCGCTTTGGCGGCTTTGGATATCGGATTGGAGGTGGGCAGACCCGCACCCGAACATCCGAACGGTGTCTTGGTTGCCGCCAACCACGTGTCCTGGCTGGATATTTTCGCGATGAGCGCGGTTTATCCGAGTAGCTTTATCGCCAAGCAGGAAATCAAAAGCTGGCCGGTATTGGGCAAGATGGGGCAGAACGCGGGAACGGTGTTCATCAACCGCAATTCGCGGCGCGACATCGAACCGATTAACCGCGCCGTCTGCGAAACCTTGCAACGCGGTCAAAACGTCAGTTTTTTCCCTGAGGCGCGAACTTCCTCCGGACTGGGGCTCCTGCCGTTCAAGGCTGCGCTGTTCCAATCCGCCATCGATGCGGGGGCAAAGGTTTTGGCGGTCGCACTGCGTTATTATGACGAAACGGGAAAAAGGACGGCCCGTCCGTCGTATGCCGATGTCGGTTTGCCGACTTGCCTGTGGCGAATCGTGTCTATGAAAAAACTGACTATCAAAGTCGATTTCGTTTGCGTGGCGGACGCGGCGGAAAGCGAAGACCGTTATGCTTTAAAAGATAAAATCGAAGAAAGCATCCGTGCCGTTGTCGCAGGCGATGCGGATGTTGCCGTCTGAAAGCGGTTGTCGGAATGTAGCGGTATGATTCGCTTTTGCGGATGCCTTAAGGCTGCGGTAACGGGAGTACCTCAAAAGAAATGCCGTAAGGATAGTTTGTTGTATAGTGGATTAAATTTAAATCAGGACAAGGCGGCGAAGCCGCAGACAGTACAAATAGCACGGCAAGGCGAGGCAACGCCGTACCGGTCTAAATTTAATCCACTATATCTATGGAAAATGCCATCTTAACTTGTGTTCAGACAGCATATTTTATATGGGATTAACGGCGGAACCTGCCGCCGTCGAAATCATCGAAAGCCTCATAAGCCGCCCGGCATTGGATTTTCTGTTCCGCATAAGGCAGGGTGCGGAATGCTTTGCGCGCCTTTTTGTTTTCGCGCAATTCCTGCACGTTGCCTTGCGATCGGTACCACGCGGCACGGCGTTCCAAATATTTCCTGCATTCGGGGTGCAGCATCTGCTTGTTTGCCTTGCTGATATGTTTGGTATGTCGGTGGGCGGGTTCTGACGTACCGGCAGCGGCAGTTGTTGATACCAGTCCCAGTATTGCAGACAACAGTATGGCAAGCATCTTTATTGACGGACATGACGATCCTTTCAGTTTGTAATTCCTTCCAGTATAGGATGGAAGGATGGAACGGGCAAACTGTCGGCAGTTTCAGACTCATTCAGCCGACAAAACTTGCCGTTTGATATGCAAATTCAAATAACATATTAATCTCAATAATAAATTCCAATCGGTAAGAAAATGGAATTTGTCGGCGGCGGCGTGGCAAAAATCATACTTTGCAAAATTTAACAATTCGCAGGGGCGGAAAACCGGAAGTTTTCCTTTTTCGTCGGAAAATCCTTATTTCATCGCCTTGTAGCCGGAGCCGGTCAAAAGGCAAAAAATTTACCCGTTTTTTATCGGTAAAGAATTATCAGATAAAACAAATGTTATAGGAAAAATACGACAGGCGGGTTTTATCGCGCATTGCCTGAAACTGAAAAATGCAATCGTTGTCAAGACTGGAGAAAATGCTAAAAATCCACTATATTGTCTGCCTTAATTTATTTGAAAAGACCGTGTCTTGAATATCAAGAGTGGAAGAGGAAGCGATGAATACACCGACTGATTTAAAAGTAACCAAACGAGACGGAAGATTGGAAGCCATTGATTTGGATAAGATTCACCGTGTCGTTACTTGGGCGGCGGAAGGATTGGAAAATGTTTCCGTGTCGCAGGTCGAGTTGAAATCGCACATCCAGTTCTACAACGGCATCCGCACCGACGACATCCACGAAACCATCATCAAAGCCGCTGCAGATTTAATTTCGGAAGATACCCCGGACTACCAATACCTTGCCGCACGTTTGGCGATTTTCCATCTTCGTAAAATAGCCTACGGCGAATACGAGCCGCCGCACCTTTACAACCATGTTAAAAAGATCACCGATGCCGGAAAATACGACAGGCATATCCTTGAGGATTACAGCCGCGAAGAATTTGACGAACTGAACGCCTATATCGACCACGAACGCGATATGTCCTTTTCCTATGCCGCCGTCAAACAGCTCGAAGGCAAATATCTGGTACAGAACCGCGTTACCCGCCAGATTTACGAAACGCCGCAGTTTTTATATGTTTTGGTGGCGATGTGCCTTTTCAGCAAATACCCGAAAGAGGCGCGCTTGGGTTACGTCAAACGGTTTTACGATGCCGTTTCCACATTCAAAGTATCGTTGCCCACGCCGATTATGAGCGGCGTGCGTACGCCTACGCGCCAGTTCTCAAGCTGTGTGCTGATTGAATGCGACGATAGTTTGGATTCCATCAATGCCACTACCAGCGCGATTGTGAAATACGTTTCCCAACGCGCGGGCATCGGCATCAATGCCGGACGTATCCGCGGGCTGGACAGCGAAATCCGGGGCGGTGAAGCCCGGCATACCGGCTGCATTCCCTTCTTTAAGATGTTTCAGGCGGCGGTCAAATCTTGTTCGCAAGGTGGCGTGCGCGGCGGCGCGGCAACCTTGTTCTACCCCTTGTGGCATATTGAAGCCGAAAGCCTGCTGGTGTTGAAAAACAACCGGGGCGTGGAAGACAACCGTATCCGCCAGCTTGATTATGGCGTGCAAATCAACCGCCTGCTGTACACCCGCCTGATTAAGGGCGGCAACATTACGCTGTTTTCGCCCAACGAGGTTTCGGGGTTGTACGAAGCGTTTTTTGCCGACCAAGACGAATTTGAGCGGCTCTATACGAAATACGAGCAAGACCCGAACATACGCAAGCGTATCATTCCGGCTGCCGACCTGTTTTCCACGCTGATGCAGGAGCGTGCCGGGACCGGGCGCATCTACATTCAAAACGTCGATCACTGCAATACGCACAGCCCGTTCGATCCGCGCGTTGCGCCTGTTCATCAGTCCAACTTGTGTATGGAAATCGCCCTGCCGACCAAACCGCTGGACAACATCAACGACCCTGACGGCGAAATAGCCCTGTGTACACTGTCCGCCTTCAACTTGGGTGCATTAAACAGCTTGGACGAATTGGAAGGGCTTGCCGATTTGACCGTGCGCGCACTCGATGCACTTTTAGATTATCAGGGATATCCGGTAGAAGCCGCGCGTACCTCTACTATGGACCGGCGTTCGCTCGGCATCGGTGTCATCAACTACGCCTACTATCTGGCGAAAAACGGTGTCCGCTACAGCGACGGTTCCGCGCTCGGTCTGACCCACCGTACCTTTGAAGCCATACAGTATTACCTGCTCAAAGCATCGGCAAACCTTGCCAAAGAATACGGAGCGTGCACGCTCTTTAACCAAACCGTTTATTCGCAAGGCAAACTGCCCATCGACACCTACAAAAAAGATTTGGATGCCGTCTGCGGCGAGCCTTTGCATTACGACTGGGAAAGCCTGCGTGCCGACATCGTCAAATACGGCCTGCGCAACTCTACTCTGACCGCGCTCATGCCGTCTGAAACCAGCTCGCAAATCGCCAACGCAACCAACGGCATCGAGCCGCCGCGCGGATTGGTAACGGTCAAAGCATCGAAAGACGGCATTTTGAAACAAGTCGTGCCGGAGTTTGAAACCTTGAAAAATGCCTACGAAACCCTGTGGCAGCTTCCGGGCAACGAAGGCTACCTGAAACTTGTCGGCGTAATGCAAAAATTCGTCGATCAGGCGATTTCCGCCAACACTGCTTACGACCCGGGCAAATTCGAAGGTAACAAAGTTTCTATGAAACAAATGCTCAAAGACCTGCTGACTGCCTACAAATACGGCGTCAAAACCCTGTACTACCACAACACCCGCGACGGCGCGGACGACACGCAGACCGATATTCAAGATGACGGCTGCGCTGGTGGGGCTTGTAAGATTTAAAACAGGTTAATTTTTGAAATATATCCAAGGCTTCTAGATAGTAGGAGGCTTCAAGGATTTTCTTAAATTAGTGCCTACTACTATATGAGGCTAAGTTGTTATTTTCCAGAAAAGGAAAAGTATGGATGTCATTCGGTCATTCTTAGTTGAATATAAATTTTATATATTTATTAGTGTTCTTTTAGTATTTGCTATTTTAGGATGGCACTTTATTGATAGAATTCAACATGTTTTATATGGTGAATTAAAAATTAATAGAAAAGTCGACTAATTTTTAAAAAGAGAGACGTTATGTCCTGCGAACACCTAGTCATGTCATACAGCACCTTTCCCAAAACCAAAAACGACGCGCTGAAAGAGCCGATGTTTTTCGGTCAGCCGGTAAATGTCGCCCGTTATGACCAGCAGAAATACGAGGTATTTGAAAAACTGATTGAAAAACAATTGTCGTTTTTTTGGCGGCCGGAAGAAATCGACGTGTCGCGCGACCGTATCGACTACGCCAACCTGCCCGAACACGAAAAACATATTTTCATCAGCAATCTGAAATATCAAACACTGCTCGATTCCATCCAAGGGCGCAGTCCGAATGTTGCCTTGCTGCCTTTGGTTTCGATTCCCGAGCTGGAAACTTGGGTTGAAACGTGGAGCTTCAGCGAAACCATCCACTCGCGCAGCTATACCCACATCATCCGCAATATTGTGAATGATCCGTCGGTCGTGTTTGATGATATTGTCGAAAACGAATACATTACCGCCCGCGCCGAAGACATTGCCTGCTATTATGATGATTTAATCGAATACACCCAGTATTACAACCTGTTGGGCGAAGGGGTGCACAATGTCGGCGGAAAACCCGTTACTGTGTCTTTGCGCGGGTTGAAGAAAAAACTCTATCTCTGCCTGATGTGCGTCAATGTGTTGGAAGCCATCCGTTTCTACGTTTCATTTGCCTGCTCGTTTGCTTTTGCTGAGCGTGAGTTGATGGAAGGCAACGCCAAAATCATCAAACTGATTGCCCGCGATGAAGCCCTGCACCTGACCGGCACGCAGCATATGCTTAATCTGATGCGTTCGGGTGTTGATGATCCGGAAATGGCGGAAATTGCCGCCGAGTTGCAGGACGAATGTTTCCAACTCTTCAAAAAAGCGGCGGAACAGGAAAAAGAATGGGCGGCATATTTGTTTAAAGACGGTTCGATGATCGGTTTGAACAAAGAAATCTTATCCCAATACGTCGAATATATTACCAATCTGCGTATGCAGGCGGTGGGGCTGCCGGCCGGATTTGAAGGCGCAAATCAAAACCCGATTCCGTGGATTAATGCGTGGCTGTCGTCCGACAACGTACAGGTCGCGCCGCAGGAAGTGGAAATATCCTCTTATTTGATTGGTCAAATCGATTCTGAAGTGAATACGGATGACTTGGGCGATTTTGAGTTGTAAATGTTTTTTGAAAAAATGCCGTCTGAAGCCGGATGTTTCAGACGGCATTTGTGTGTTGTATGATGGGAAAAACAGCAGGTAGGATCGGTTATTGTTCCTTTTATTTTTGATTGGTCGGAAATGGCGCGCATTGGTACGAATAAGGGCCTTTTTGAGCTCTTGGAGGGTGAGACCCTGTTGGAAGGCTTGGAACGGACGGGGCATATGGTGGAATATCAGTGCCGAAGCGGATATTGCGGATCGTGCCGGGTAAAGATTTTGGAGGGAAGCGTTACTTATCGGGAGCCGCCTTTGGCTTTTTTGGGGCGGGACGAGATACTGCCGTGCTGCTGTTGCGTCGAGGGGGATGTCAGGCTGGATTGCGGTTTGGCGGGGGAGGATGAGGGGCTGTCTGACAGTTTGTTGAAATAAAAGCCGTCCGAACATTGGTTCGGACGGCTTTTTGACGGTATTACCGGTTATGCCTGATGAGTCGGTAAAAGGTTTCGCCGTCTTGGATATAACCCAGTTCTACCCGGGCGATTTCCGAAATGGCTTCTTGACCGTTTTCCAAATCATAGACTTCGGCGGCAAGGGAATGATTGCGTAGGGCGAGTGTCTGGTTTTTTTCTTCTTGAACGGCAATCTGTTCTCTCAGACTGCTGTTGCGTCCGATGCTGCCTTTGCCGAACCACAGGCTGTATTGGCAACAGACAAGTGCGAAGGATAAAACGACAGTTACCCACTTCATCAACGTTTCCTTACTGGTTGAAACCCCACCACTCGGATGTCCGTCCTTCGTGGCGGTAAAATTAGACTTTATTTGGGAGAGGTGTAACCTCTTCCAAATCAGGTCAACACACAGGGCGACGCTTCATGTGTTGCCCTGTGTGTTGAAACATACATCCACTTTTTTATTTATTTGCCCAGTTGGTAGAATGCGGCTTTGCCGGGGTAGTAGGCGGCTTCCGCCAATTCTTCCTCGATACGCAGCAGTTGGTTGTATTTCGCCATGCGGTCGGAACGGCTCAAAGAACCGGTTTTAATCTGCATACAGTTGGTGGCGACTGCCAAGTCGGCAATGGTACTGTCTTCGGTTTCGCCGGAGCGGTGGCTCATCACGCTGGCGTAGCGGTTGCATTTTGCCAGATCGACGGCTTTCAGGGTTTCGCTTAAAGTACCGATTTGGTTGACTTTGACCAGCAATGCGTTTGCTACGCCTTTTTCGATGCCTTCGGCAAGAATTTTCGGATTGGTTACGAACAAGTCGTCGCCGACCAATTGAACTTTTTTGCCCAATTTTTCGGTCAGCAGTTTCCAGCCTTCCCAGTCGTTTTCGTCCATCCCGTCTTCAATGGAAATAATCGGGAATTCGTTAACCAAGCCTTCCAAGTATTCGGCAAATTCCGCGTTGGTGTAGGAGCGGCCTTCGGCTTCCAAGTGGTATTTGCCGTCTTTGTAGAACTCGCTGGACGCGCAGTCCAATGCGAATAATACGTCTTCGCCCGCCTTGTAGCCGGCGGCTTCGGCCGCTTCGACCATCAGTTGCAGGGCTTCTTTGTGGCTGTTCAGGTTGGGGGCGAAACCGCCTTCGTCGCCGACTGTGGTCGGGAAGCCTTTACTGTCGCACAGTTTTTTCAAGGCGTGGAAAATTTCCGCACCGCAGCGCAACGCTTCGCGGAAAGATTTTGCGCCGACGGGCATAATCATAAACTCTTGGATGTTCAGGCTGTTGTTGGCGTGTTCGCCGCCGTTGATGACGTTCATCATCGGTACGGGCAGGGACATCGGACCTGCGCCGCCCAAGTAGCGGTAAAGCGGCAGGCCTGAGTCTTCGGCAGCGGCGCGTGCAACCGCCATAGAGACCGCCAAAGTCGCATTCGCACCCAAATTGCCTTTGTTTTCAGTACCGTCCAATTCGATCATGATTTGGTCGATATAAGATTGCTCGTTGGCATCGATACCGATGAGGGCTTGGGCGATTTGGTTGTTGACGTGTTCGACCGCCTTCAATACGCCTTTGCCGGAATAGCGGGATTTGTCGCCGTCGCGAAGTTCCAAAGCTTCTTTCTGACCGGTGGATGCGCCGCTCGGTACGGCCGCACGTCCCATTACGCCGGATTCGAGCAATACATCACACTCGACTGTGGGGTTGCCGCGCGAGTCCAAAATTTCGCGGGCGAAAATATCAACGATTGCGCTCATGAATGTTCTCCAAGTGAAGTGAAGGGAGGTAAAAAATGGGAGGGCTTCAGACGGCCTCTTTGCCGGAAAGCCGCCAACTTAAAACTGCTGAAAGTAGGGCGGTTGCCATGAAAGTCATGCTGGAAATACCGTGCCACATTCCGAAGGATCCGCCTGCAACCGACAACAGCCAATTTTCATGCCCGTATTTCAGTGCCTCGATAACGGGTGTAACCAAAAATTGGTTGGCGGCAAGGGCGGACAATAAAAAAAGCAGCAGGGCGGTTTGCCGCCGGGTTAGGGCGGCAAAGGCGGCAGCCAGTACCGTGCCCCAAACGGCAAGCCCGCTCCAAGAGAGGATGTCGAACAATACGCCGGCAATTTCGCCCGCCTGCATTTTGGGCAGCATTTTGAACAGCACCGGTGCGGCGATATAACCTGCCATAATCTGCATACCGAGCCACAAGGTTGCGGCATACAGGCTGATTTTTCGGAAAGTCTGCATCATAAGGCGAAACCGTGTTACTCGATTGTTAAAATCGGTTGTGATTTGATTAAATCGTCCAATGCTTTGATGCGGATTAAAAAATTTTCTAAAAGGTGTAGCGGCAGCGCGCTGGGGCCGTCGCATTTTGCCAGTTTCGGATCGGGGTGCGATTCGAGGAACAGGCCGGCAAGGCGGGTTGCCATGCCTGCAAGTGCCAAATCCAAAGCCTGTGCGCGACGACCGCCGGATGCGGCAGAACCGGCATCGCGGGTTTGCAGGGAATGGGTAACGTCGAAAATAACCGGCAGGTTGCCGCAGGTTTGTTTCATCACGCCGAAACCGAGCATATCGACAACGAGGTTGTCGTAGCCGAAGCTGCTGCCGCGTTCGCATAAAATCAGCTTCCCGTTGCCGGCTTCGCGGAATTTTTCCACGATGTTTTTCATTTGCGAAGGGCTGAGGAACTGGGGTTTTTTGATGTTGATAACATTGCCCGTTTCCGCCATTGCGGCCACCAAATCGGTCTGCCGCGCAAGAAAGGCGGGAAGCTGGATGACATCGCACACTTCGGCGACGGGTTGGCATTGATGGGGTTCGTGTACGTCGGTAATGACGGGGATGCCGAACTCTGCTTTGACTTTTTCAAAAATCTTTAAGCCTTCTTCCAAGCCTACGCCGCGATAGGAATGGATAGACGAGCGGTTTGCCTTGTCGAAAGAGGCTTTAAAGATATAGGGGATGCCCAGTTTGCGGGTAACTTCGACGTAATGCGCACAGGTTTGGAGGGTGGAATCCAAATCTTCTAAAACGTTGATGCCGCCGAATAGGACGAAAGGCGAATTGTTGCCGAGGGTGATGTCGTTGATTTTAATATCCATAATCGATGTCCGTTTGCGGGATTACAGTACGGTGTGCGGCGGCTCGTAGGAGATGATGTCGCGGATTTTATTGTTTCCGTCCACTAAGACGACTTTGGGTTCGTGTGCGGCGATTTCCGGTTCGGAAAGTTGGATATAAGACATAATGATGACGATGTCGCCTTTCTGTACCAGCCTGGCTGCAGCACCGTTCAGGCAAATCACGCCGCTGCCGCGTTTCCCTGCAATGGTATAGGTTTCAAAACGTTCGCCGTTGTTGTTGTTGACGATGGCGACTTTTTCGTTGGGGCAGATGCCTGCCGCGTCTAACAGGTCTTGATCGACGGTAATGCTGCCGACGTAGTTTAAATCGGCTTCGGTTACGGTGGCGCGGTGGATTTTTCCGCCAAGTATAGTACGGAACATGTATTTCCTTTTGGTTTGTGTGCGGTCTGACGGGCGTGATGCCGTCTGAAAATCTGAATGCCGTATTATAGTGGAGTTTCCTTCAAATTCATAATGGCAAGGCTTCGGGCAGGGAAGCTGTTTTCAGACGGCATTTCATTTTTGCCGATTGGCAATCCGGCTCAACTCTCCCAATCGATTGAGAAAATGCTGCCGTCCAAATGCAGTTTGACGGCAAGGATTTCGTCGCTTTCCATATTGGCGGGCATATAATCCATAACGGCAAAAGCCGGATTTTTTGCCCATAAGCTGATATAGATCAACTGCATAGTGCGGACAAATTTTGCCGCATCACGGCTTGTTTGGGTATCTTCGGTGTGAAAGTCGATATAGCGGCTGTCCCGTTTCAAATATTCCGTCAGTGCGGCGCGTGCAGCATCGTCGGCTTTTTCCAATTCGGACAGGAAGGCGGCAAATGCATCCAATGTTTCGGTTGGCAGGCTGTTTTCATTTTCTGCCTACAGGAATACCTCGACAAGATTGCCTTTGACGGTCAGCTCGTCTTCCCAGAGGACATCTTCTTCTCCGTCAAAACCTTCGGTGGACAGTTGTTGGAAATAGGGGTGAAAAATCGACATGATTGTTCCTTTTGGTGAGGATTGGGGGATTGTATGCCGTCTGAACGGTGTTCTTCAGACGGCATCGTTACATCAATTTCCTTTGGGCAGGCGTTTGCCTTGCAGGGTTTTTAGTACGGTTTTGACGGTATTGATCCTGACCTCGATGTTTTCCATTTCCGCTGCAAACCTCAATTTGTCTGCCCCTGCCAGCCGGTATTTTTTATCCGTCTGAATCAGCAGGATAATCCCCGTCGGGTCGATACAGTGGTGTTTGCCGAAGGTAACGGTTACGGCTTCACTTGTGGCATCGATGGCATCAATACCCAGTTCTTTTGCCGCAAGCCGCAGGTGGTGGCTTTCAATGAGGGTTTTGACGGGTTGTTCGGTCAGGCCGAAGCGGTCGACGAGTTCTTCGTGTATGGCGTTGATTTTCTGCACGGTTTCGCATACGGCGAGGCGTTTGTAGAGGACGAGGCGCTCGTGGATGTCGGGGCAGTAGTCTTCAGGCAGTAATGCCGGGCTGTGCAGTTTGATTTCGGTGGTAATGCCCAACGGTGCGTCGAGGTCGGGTTGGCGGCCTTTTTTGAGGTCGCGCACGGCCTGTTTGAGCATTTCGGTGTAGAGCGTGAAGCCGACCTGCATCATTTCGCCGGATTGTCCTTCGCCGAGGATTTCGCCTGCGCCTCGGATTTCCAAATCCTGCATGGCGAGGGTGAAACCTGCGCCGAGTTCGTCTGCCGCCGCGATGGCGTCGAGGCGTTTTTCTGCGTCTTTGGTAATGTATTCGGGCGTGAGCAGGTAGGCGTAGGCTTGGTGGTGGCTGCGGCCGACGCGTCCGCGAAGCTGGTGCAGTTGGGCCAGCCCGAATTTGTCGGCGCGGTTGATGATGATGGTGTTGGCGTTGGGGATGTCGATGCCGGTTTCGATGATGGTGGAACAGAGCAACACATTGAATCTTTGCTGCAAAAAGTCGCGCATGACTTGTTCCAGCTCGCGCTCACGCAGTTGTCCGTGCGCCACGCCGATACGGGCTTCGGGCAGCAGGGTTTCCAGCCGCTCGCGCATATTCTCAATCGTATCTAGTTCATTGTGCAGGAAAAATACCTGTCCTCCGCGTTTGAGTTCGCGCAACACGGCTTCGCGCACGCTGCCTTCGCTGAACGGTTTGACAAAGGTTTTCACGGCGAGGCGGCGGCTCGGTGCAGTGGTAATCAGCGAGAAGTCGCGCAGACCTTCGAGCGCCATGCTGAGGGTGCGCGGAATCGGCGTGGCGGTCATGGTTAGGATGTCGACATTGGCGCGCAGGCGTTTGAGCTGCTCTTTCTGTCGCACGCCGAAGCGGTGTTCTTCATCGATAATCAATAAACCTAAGTTTTTGAATTTGATGTCGTCCTGCACCAATTTGTGCGTGCCGATAACGATATCGACCGTGCCGTCCGCCATGCCTTCGAGCGTGGCTTTGGTGGCTTTGCTGTTGTTGAAACGTGAAAGGCTGGCGACTTTTACGGGGAAATCGGCGAAACGGTCGGCAAAGTTTTGCGCGTGCTGCTCGACCAGAAGCGTGGTCGGGGCGAGTACGGCGACCTGTTTGCCGCCCATCACCGCCACAAACGCGGCGCGCAGGGCGACTTCGGTTTTGCCGAAACCGACATCGCCGCACACAAGTCGGTCCATCGGCTTCGCCTGCGTCAAATCTTTAATCACGGCGGCGATGGCGGCGGCCTGGTCTTCGGTTTCCTCGTAGCCGAAGCCGTCGGCAAACGCCTGATAGTCCGACTCGTTGATTTCAAACTTGTGTCCCGATTGGGCGGCGCGTTGGGCGTAGAGGTTGAGCAACTCGGCGGCGGTATCGCGCGCTTTTTCGGCGGCTTTGCGCTTCGCCTTGTTCCACGCGCCGCTGCCGAGCTTGTGCAGGGCGACGCTTTCATGCGCCTGACCGGAGTAGCGGCTGATTAAATGCAGTTGCGAAACAGGCACATAAAGCTGCGCTTCGCCCGCGTATTCGAGCAACATCATTTCGTTGGTTTCGCCGCCTAAATCCATCGTTACCAAGCCCGTATACCGCCCGATGCCGTGTTCTTCGTGCACGACGGGATCGCCGATATTGATTTCGGCAAGGTCGCGCAACAGGCCGTCTGAAACGGCGGCGTGTTTCTTACGGCGGTTGTGGACGCGCGAACGGGCGACGTATTGGTAAAGATCGGATTCGGTGATGACGGCGATGGCACTTTGAGCGGCAACCGCTTTGCCCTCTCCCCAACCCTCCCCCACGGGGGAGGGGGCAGATTGCTGTCGGGTTTGCCCGTGCAGATCACTTGCGACGAGATACAGGCTGCTTTCGGTTGAAACGGCGGCTGCTTTCAGGCCGTCTGAAACGGCGGCGGCACTTTGTTCCCTCTCCTGCGGGAGAGGGCTGGGGAGAGGGTTTGTTGCGGATGCGGAAAATTCGGTTTGGTCGGTAACCGCTTTGCCTTCTCCCTCGGAGGCGGGAACAGTTTGCTGTTGGCTTGAAGATTGCAGTCCGCCCAGTTTGAATCCGTAAGCCAACGGCGCGACCGTAATCATCAGCGGCTCGTGCGCCGACAAGAAGCCCTGCCAGTCGGACACAGGTTTGGCTTTCAAACCGTTTTGCTGCAAGAAACCGAGCATGGTTTCGCGCCGTCCCAAACTTTCGGCACACAGCAAAATCCGCCCGTCAAAGGCCGTCTGAAAATCCTTCAATGCCTGCAAAGGCTCGTCGGATTGGCGGTTGACGGCAAGGTCGGGCAGGGAGTGTGCCTTGCCGGAAACATCAGGCAGAACTTGTCCGTAGTTTTTCAGACGGCCTGCGAACACATCGGCAGAGAGATACAAATGCTGTGGAAGCAAAGGCGGATAGGTTTCGTCGCCCTGCGCCATGGCGTAACGTGATTTAACGTCGTTCCAAAAGCGGTTTGCCTCGGCATGAACATCGCCCAAAGAGACAAACAGCGCATCTTCGCCGATATAGTCAAACAGCGTTTCCAGCTCGTTTTCAAAAAACAGCGGCAGATAATATTCCACGCCCGCGCCGAAGTGGCCGTTGCTGATGGCTTTGTACACGGCGGCATCGTTCGGATTACCGTCGACTTCCTCGCGGAAGCGGCTGCGGAAGATTTTTTGCGCCTCGCTGTCGGTGGGGAACTCGTGCGCCGGCAGCAGGCGGATTTCGGAAACGGGGGAAATGGTGCGCTGCGTGTCGGTATCGAAGGTTTTAATGCTGTCGATTTCATCGTCAAACAAATCGATGCGGTACGGCGTTTCGCTGCCCATCGGGAACAAATCGACAATGCCGCCGCGCACGGCAAACTCGCCCGCCGCGACAACGTGGGAAACATGATTGTAGCCCGCATCCACCAAATCGGTTTTCAGGCGGCCTATATCCAAAGTCTGCCCCGTTTTCAGCCAAAACGTGCGCCCCGCCAAAAACGGCACGGGCGGCAGCTTCTGCATCGCCGTGGCAACCGGTACGAACAACACGTCCGCCGCGCCGCTTTTAATCTGCCACAACGCCGACAGCCGCTCCGACACCAAATCCTGATGCGGAGAAAAACGCTCGTAAGGCAGCGTTTCCCAGTCCGGCAGGAACACCGCCGTGTCGTGCGGACGGAAAAACCGCCATGCCGTCTGAAGGCGCAACGCCTGTTCCGCATCTTGGGTCAGCACGGCTTTGAGCCGCTTGTGCGGCAAATAACGCGCCAAAGCCAAGGGCAGCGAGCCTTGCGAAAGATTGAACCAACGGGATTTTTCACGGGGTTTGGGGATGGGGCAGGTCATAGTGCGGCAATCGGCGGACAGTGATGCAAACGGTCATTTTAGCACGTGAGGGTGCGCGATGCCGTCTGAAAGGCCGGCGGATTGTTGCCCGGTGCACTTTGTGGTAAAGTTTAGAAAATTAACTCTAAACTGTGGCAGGCGGTTTGACCGGCCGCCGATTAATGGGAACCGACAGAGGAAGCCGATGATACACACCGAACCGAGCGCGCAGCCGTCAACCATGGACACGGCTGCTTTTTTAAAGCACATCGAATCCGCATTCCGCCGCATTTTTTCAGACGGCATCGACCTGATGCGATACCTGCCCGAAGGCAAATGGCTTGCCTTGAAGCAGGCGGGTTTGCTGTTGCCCTTCCTCGACAAAAAACACGGCGGGCGCAAGGGCAGTCAGTTTGAAATCCAAGAAGTCCTAAGGATTGCGGGGCATTACGGCGTGCCCGTTACGCTGCGTACCGGCATCGAAGGCGCGCTGGTGTTGCAGCCTCTGCAAGAGTTCGGCGGCGAAGCGCAAGTCGCACAAGGTTTGGACATGATTTTCAAAGGCGAAGGCGGCGGTTTGGGCGTTACCGAACCCGAAACCTCCGGCGCGGCGATTGCACGCGAAATGCAGTCCTGCTACGAATATACCGACGAACAAACCATTTACGTCAACGCCGCGAAATACTGGCAGGGCAATTCGCAAAGCGACTTCCTCCTCGTTGCCGCCAAAGAGCGCAAAAACGGCAAACTCGCCAAAGTCATCGACCTGCTGCTCGTCCCCAAAACATACATCCGCTGCGAAACCCTCGCATCCGAAGGCCTGCGCGCCGTCCGTTACGCCGTCAACCGCATCGATGCCGAAATGCCTGCAACCGCCGTGATGAAACTCTCCCGGGGCGACGCTGCCGGTTTGCGCGCGTTCCAAAACATCTTTATCCGCAGCCGCCTGCAACTGATCGGCATGACGCACGGCATTATGGAATACATCCTTGACAACCTGAACCGATATGTCCGCAACGATATCAGATTCGTCGATTACGAACGCCGCGAAATCCAACGCCGCCATCAGGTTTCCGAAATCCTTTACCGCTACGTCTGCCATTCCGTTTCGCCCGTCGCGCCCGTCGCCCATCAATTGATGGAGGCGAACATCGTCAAAACCCTCGCCACGGAATACACTTACGCCGCCGCGCAAATGTTGCAAAAACTCTTGGGCGCGAAGGGTTTTGAACGCGGACATCCAGCCGGCAATATCGCCATCGATATCCGCCCCTTCACGATTTTTGAAGGCCCGAACGATATGCTTTATGCCGAAATTTACGACCAGTTCGTCCGCGCCACCGCCGAAGAAAAAGAAGCAGGCATTAAGTTGGACAAAAACCAAACCCTGCTCGACCGCCTGCAAACCGATGTCCGCTTTGCCGCCGTTGCCCGCGACTACGCTTTGCCCGAAGACATCCGCAGCTTCCTGCAGGAACACACCCTGACCGACGCCTGCGCCCTGCAAAAAGTCTTCATCGGCAAAATCATCGCCCGACTCTTTGTCTTCGTACAGGAGGAACACGAAGACACCACAGCCTTCCTGCTGAACGACATCCGCAAAGATATATTGGACTGCCGATATTGCGGATAGCGGGCAAATACGGCGGCAGGCAGATTTCGGGCGGCGCAAAAGGCAACGCGCGGCATTCTGCAAAACCGCCGATTGCGGCGGATACCGCATTTCGCGCCTCACCCTTGTGCCGCTTTCCCACTTACCCTATTTGTTCGGAATGTGTTTATGGAAAAGAGAAAAATACTGCCGCTGGCAATTTGTTTGGCGGCTTTGTCTGCCTGTACGGCGATGGAGGCCCGCACACCCCGGGCAAATGAAGCCCAAGCCCCCCGCGCGGATGAAATGAAAAAAGAAAGCCGCCCCGCGTTTGACGCGGCAGCCGTACCGGTATCCGACAGCGGGTTTGCCGCCAATGCAAATGTCCGCCGTTTTGTGGACGATGAAGTCGGGAAAGGGGATTTTTCCCAGGCGGAATGGCAGGATTTTTTTGACAAAGCGGCTTACAAGGCGGACATCGTCAAGATTATGCACCGACCCTCCACATCGCGTCCGTGGTATGTGTTCCGCACGGGAAATTCGGGCAGGGCGAAATTTCACGGCGCGCGCAGGTTTTATGCGGAAAACCGCGCGGTTATCGATGATGTGGCGCAAAAATACGGCGTGCCTGCCGAGCTTATCGTGGCGATTATCGGGATTGAAACGAATTACGGCAAAAATACGGGCAGCTTCCGTGTGGCGGACGCATTGGCGACCTTAGGCTTTGATTATCCCCGCCGCGCCGGGTTTTTCCAAAAAGAATTGGTCGAGCTTTTAAAGCTGGCAAAAGAAGAAGGCGGCGATGTTTTCGCCTTTAAGGGCAGCTATGCGGGCGCAATGGGTATGCCGCAATTTATGCCTTCGAGCTACCGGAAATGGGCGGTGGATTATGACGGGGACGGACATCGGGATATATGGGGCAACGTCGGTGATGTCGCGGCATCGGTTGCCAATTATATGAAGCAGCACGGTTGGCGCACGGGCGGTAAAATGTTGGTGTCGGCGACGTTGGCGCCGGGTGCGGATGTTCAGGCAATCATTGGCGAAAAAACCGCTCTGACGCGGACGGTGGCGGATTTGAAGGCGTACGGCATCATCCCCGGGGAAACGCTCGCAGATGATGAAAAGGCGGTTTTGTTCAAACTGGAAACCGCACCCGGCGTGTTTGAATATTATTTGGGCTTGAACAATTTTTATACGGTATGGCAGTACAACCACAGCCGGATGTATGTAACGGCGGTCAGGGACATTGCCAATTCGCTCGGCGGCCCGGGATTGTAATGTTTTTTAAAATGCTGTCTGAACCACGTTTCGGTTCAGACGGCATTTTTGCATCCTTTTATGGGGATTTCCCGCATCAGGGCGGTATTCGGGGCGAATCCCGTTTCAGACGGCATTGCCGGTCAAGGCTTGTCCGAAGGAGGATGTCCCTGTCCTTTGGCGGGCGGGAGGAAAAGTATGCAAGGATTGCTTTTAATCTGATTCCAAAAACTTTTGATCAGGTTGCGGATGCTGCCGATTTTTGTGCCGCGCGAGCGCAGGGCGACGAAGAGGGCGAGGCTGAAGCTGACGCAGAGGTTGACCAAGCCGATGGCGAGGACGCTGAAAATGCCGAGTACGAATGTACCAAAGCCGACGTTGCCGCTGACGGCGGCATAGCCGAGGTTGGCGGAGGAAAAGGCGACGTGGCGGATGTCCAGCGGCAGCCCGAGGAGGTGTCCGAAATAGCCGGTCATACCCAAGAGCATTCCGAAGATGAAGTTGCCGACCAGCGAGCCGTAGTGTTTGTGGATGTAGGCGGCGAGGACGCGGCGGGGCCCGGGGCGCATGATTTTACGCAGCAAGGGATTGAAGGGCAGGCGTTGGCGCAGGTTGAGGTAGTCGGCGCGGTTGTCGAAAAAACCTGCGATGATGCCGGAGCAGAACAGCCACAAGCCTGCAATAGCGGCATACCATAGGGTAGGATGATTGATGATGTCTATGGATTTGAACTGGTAGGCGGCGGTGTGGGCATCGAGTATGGGCAGCCGGTACAGATGGGCATAGCCGAACGATATGGCGCACGCCAAAAGGATGGCGATGGAAACGTTGCCGAAGACGGCGACGCTTTGGGAGCGGCATACGTCGATGAGGAGCTTGGAGAGTTTGTTGTCCACCGCTTTGCCGCCTTCGTTGAGATCGACCTGTTCGGCAAAGCTGGCGGCAGTCATCGCGGGCTGCTTGGTGGCGACGGTGCAGTGCAGCATATGGATGATCATAAAGCCGATGCCGTAGTTGAACCCAGCCGACAAGGAAGCGAGGAAGGGACTGAGGTCGAGTGTGCCGATGCGGATTTTGAGCAGCGCCATCAGGGCGATGATGCCGCCGCCGCCTGCTGCCGAGTAGAACATTTTGAAATATTCTTTGCGGTTGCGGGTGATGTAGTGTTCGCCGTGGTGGCTTTTGTTTTCGGTAATGCTGCGGGCGAGCATACGGATGCTGCTGCGGCGCAGGTGGCGGGTGCTGTATTGTTCGACCGCCGCGTAGATGAGGGAGTTCATCAGGGCGATGGTCAGGCGGTTGCTGTTGCCGGCACCGGTTTGTATGTCTGTGAGCAGCTTCAGACGGCCTACGGTCTGCCGGAGTCGTTCGAGCAGGTGGGCGACTTTGACCGACGAACCGGAGCCGGCGCCCGTCCCTTTGCGACGCAAATAGTCAATCTGGCTGAAACATTGGTCGAACATCACTTCGAGGTGGGCGGTGTCGTAAGGCGCGGTGCCGTTGCGGTAGTGTTCGACCAGTTTGGCGGTTTCGCGTTGGAGGGCGACGAAGGAAGAATCGGCTTCCAGCAGGCGCGGGGCGATACGGATGAGATCGGGTTCGATGGCTTCGGATGCCGTCCAGACAGACAGCATTTCGATGGCGCGCAAACGCGCATCGGCAAGGCGGATGCCCGCCGTCTGCAATTTGGACGGCTCGGCGTGGCTACGGATGAGTTCGTATAAAACCAGCCATTGGCGGATATTGAGCGTTTGCAGCCATTTGTCGTCGTTTTCGGAATGGAAAAGATAAAGGAAGACTTCGCCCAAGTTGGCAAAATCTTTATATGACGGGTTGAAGCGTTCGTATATGCGTATGCCCATTTCCCGGGCAAAGCTGTGGCGCGAGAAAATGCCGAGTTTGATGAGTGCCGGATAAATGTGTATTTGCGCGAGCCAGATGTAAAAACACCGGCTGAAGCGGGACAGTAATTCCCTGTCTTGTTTGAATGTGTCGATAATCAGGTCGAAACGCTCCCCCGCACATTTTTTGCCGCCACGGCGCAAAAATTTAATCAATGCGTTGAGGACGTTGACAAAATCGGTATGTCCCAAGCTTTCCGAAAGCAGGGGACGCAGGTTTTGAGGGGTAATTTTCTTCATATCTGCCATTGTACCGCATCGGCAATCCGGCGTTAAACGCCCCGATGGCGGGGAGGGCGCATCTGCGGCGGGCGGCGCATTTTCCGCCGGTTTGAAATCAAACTATATTAATGATATAATAAATATCGATAAATCAATCTGATAGAATAATCCGTATTGATTTTTAATTTTTTCGATTATAACAATTTCGGCGGGTCTGTACTAGATTAGCAGATATGTTACCCTCGAAATATGAAGATAACACACTGCAAATTAAAGAAAGAAGTACAAAAAGAACCGCTCCGTTCTTTTGTACCGGAAGTTACCGCCCGTTCTGCCGCCGATATTTTGGGTATCCATCCCGATTCGGCGGCACTGTTTTACCGTAAAATCCGCACGGTTGCCAACCATCGTTTGGCCTTGGCTGCCGATGAGGTTTTCGAGGGCCCCGCCGGGCCGGGCGCAAGCTGTTTCGGCGTACGGCGTAAAGGCAGACGCGGTCGCGGCGCGGCAGGAAAAGCGGTTGTCTTCGGCATTCCGAAACGCAACGGGCGGGCCTATACCGTTGCCGCGG
>NZ_QNRU01000020.1 GCF_003315235.1 Neisseria gonorrhoeae
GCCTTTATGTATTTGTCGGGATCGGCATCGACTTTCAACGATAAAATCTCTTCCGGCTTTTTGGCATCCATTTCTTCTTTGTATTTCGGATTGCGTTCAAGTTTAAAATAAACTCGATGAATTAAATTATCACCGTTACGTACAAAACAACCGCCGCCGTTCCAAAAAAATTCACAATGACTAAAAGTAGAAAGATGCAACTTTAAAGCAGTATCTTTAGGAATTTCTTCTTTCCGTTTATCCCAAAAAGGACGAGCAATCCTTTCCATTTGACTTTCCATCAGTTGTTTGACTTCGGGGAATCTTTCGTAATCTTTTTCAAGCCGCATAATAGAACTGTCAACGCCATAACAGCCATAGGTTTTAATACCGTTTTCTACGAAGTCCCAAATGCAATTACTATATTCGTAGCCTTTTACAAATTTGTCGGTTTCGGGATCGTATCGGCAGCCTCGTGCCTTTATGTCTTCTTTGAAAGTTTGGTATACGTCGTGGGCTAAAAGGGCTGTTCCGACATAGGGAACCGCCCTTGTGCCGAATTTCGCGCCTTGCCGGACAAGTTTGCCGACCCCCGACAATACGCCGGCGCGGGATACGCTGGCGGTTATTTTGGCGTTGATTCGGGCTTTTGCGCCCGTGGGGATGTGCTCGAAATTTGCCGCTTCTGTGAATTTGGAAAAACTGTTAGAACTTGAATCTAATTTAAAACCAATTGATTTTAAATTATTACTTGATTGAAATTTAATTTGTGATTTTTCTAATCTTACAGGTTCAGAATAAGAATTACTCGAACATAGAATTAAAATCAGAACTATCGGTGTACTCTTGATAAACGAATTCATGAACAGTTTTTCCGTTCTCTTCTGATTTTCTTATAAAAATAACAGACTCATCAGAAAAATAAATCTTCCAAATATTATGTGCGACCCTCTTATTTAAGAAATAAGAGAAGCTCTCTAAAATATCGTACTCTTTTACGTTATTAACAAATTCTTCAAATTCTTTCTGAGCAATAAAAGCCATCGATTGCCCAAAATACTCGCTTGACGGCTGATATTTATAAAGTGCCAACTGCGCCTGAGTGATAAACGGCTTGTTCATGGTTCTGCCTTTCAAAGGTTGTTTTGAAAGCCTGATTTTGACACCATAACTTCATGCGCTCAATCCTTAAACAGAACCGCCCCGATTAATACGGGGACGGCAACGCCGAGATAGAAATAAAAATCCATCATTTCAAAACCTTTTTCAGCAGGGAAACAAAGTAAACGGACGCGAGGACGCCGAATACTATCCGGCCTGTTTCAAGACCGCTTTGCAGGTTGTCTTTCGGACTGCATTCCGCCAATGAAAGCCTTAGCGGCTGACCGTCCGACATCTTCCACATGCTGCCGTTATATTCCGGCCTGATTATCTGTCCGTTTTCTTGGATTCTTGGTACTACCAAGCTGAAATAAAGGTTTTCGGCCCGGTGCTTCTCAAGACATTTATTTCCGACTTGGCAGTACATGCCGCCTTACTTCATCACCCTCTTAACGATGGAAAATACAAAAAGCGCGGCGAAAACGCCCACTACAATCCAACCGGCTTCCATACCGTCCGCTTTTGCGGCTTCCAAAGCGTTTTTTGCCGTTTCGGGCAACGCTGCGTTTGCCTGTGCCGCCAAAGCCAGCGGGGCGGCTGTTACAACAGCCAGTTTTGCGCCGTATTTACGGCAGGTGTTAATAAATTTCATGATATTTTCCTTCAAAAAGTGTTTGGCGGTAATGGATGGAGAGTTTTTCAGACGACCGCCGAACATCCGAAAATCAGTCTTTCAAAAATCCGAATACGACAAATTCGCATTGGTTGCCGATTTCTTCCAAACCTGCGTTAACCGCTTCTTCGAAGTCGTAGAAATAATCGGCATTGGTAATTAATTTGGTATGTCCGATGTCGCCCGTTTCAGGAGAGAGATACAGAAAGTCCCCTGTTGATACGGACTGGACAACATAGACTTTCTGCATTCAATCAGCCTTTCTTAACGAATTGAAAACCGGTGACTTTCAGTTTTTGAGTTTTGCCCGTAGTGACGATTTCCACGTTCAGGTTTGCTTCGATCGGAAATTGGGCGTTTCGGAACTGCTCGAAATTGGCAGAGCCGCCGAAATCGTATTCAGTAGTAGAGCTGCCCAATGCGTTGCCTTGGGAGCTGTCTAAGGGTGTGGCGACAATCAGGCGGCAATAGTCGAAGCTCTTGCCTTCGATTTGTCCGTTGAATTTTTTAACGCCGACGATGTGGCCTTGAAGTTGGATGTTCATTTTTTGGTTTCCTTGTGTGATTAAACGTCTTTCGGGCAGACACTTTAAGCCCATGAAATCGGTAGTCTTGCGAATTTGTCGTAAATGAAGTTGTTATAGCTTTCTTCATTGTTGACGTGTTTTTGCTGTTCAAGCTGTTTTTCAAGATTCTCGTAATATTCGTACATATAATAAGGGTCATTGTACGGTTTGAATGCGGGCTGTTCATGAATGACTTGAGATTTCAAAAAGGCGCAGTCGTAGGCTTCGAGAGCCAAAGACTTGGGCAGCTTGTGATGACTCGGCTCAATCAGTTCAAACAGTTTGGCTTTGTCCAATTCGGGAAAAATGAATTTCAGACCGTTTGCCGCACGTCCGAACTGTTTTTTTACCCATTCAAGGCAGCGGTCGGCTGAAACAACCTTATCTTCCTTAACCGCGTGTATGCGCGTTGCCTTTTGGGCGAATCGTTCGCAAATGGGATATGCGCCGCCGAAATATTCGCCCGGATTCTGCAAAACTTCGAAAGGGATAACGATGTCTTTTGCTTTGAATTCAATTTCAAAGCGCGTCCATGTGCTTGTTTTATCGCCCAACTGCTTGCCTTTTTCATAGACGCGGACATATTTGGACGATTCACGGGAGCCGATACCATAGGTCTTGCCTTTGGTCATTTTGGCTTCATCGTCTTCTTCCCAATCCGACCCCAAACATTCGCCCTTCGGTTTGACGTGATGGCACGTAAACAAACCTTTATTGCGGTCTTCTCTTGCCTGATTCGGGCTGTACTCTCCGTTGAAAAAGTCTTTTGCAATGTCAACGCGCGTTATTTTTGGACGAATCGCATTTGTCAGAAAATCAAAAAGCCTTGATTCCCATCCAATATTTGCAGCATTGCAGCCTACCGCCGTCAATTCAACCAACATCGTTTCACGTTGGCCGCCGTAATGGACGCGCCCGTATTGGGCATTTTCCGTTCCCATCAGCCAGCAGCCTTCATAGAAACGCCCGCCCGAATGCTTGGCTTTTTCAATGATTCCGAATCCGAAAATTTCCTCCATCTTGGCGGAAGCCGCGCGTATGAAATCGTCATCATCGAACAAATCAAACGAAAGTCCATAAACATGGAAAAACGTGTCTTCATGAATTGAAAATGTGATTTGGTCAATGAAAGCCGAATCTGATACACCGCGCCTAAGAGGAACGCCTAACAGGTTTCCTTTACCGTCCGTTATGTACGTTTCGTAACATTCGAAGACTTCCTGAACCCTGCCCGCCGTTTCGGTTTCTGTACCCCCCCTGTTAGATAAGGGGGGGAAGATTCGAGGCGGTTGCCGGCTTCCTGCCGTCCGCCGGCGCCTCCGTCATCACGCCGGCAACCGCCTTTGTCATCCCTTGCTTATCTCCCATTTGCGAATCCTCAAAAACGGGCAAAAAAAAAGCCCTGTTACTTGTAGAAAGTAAAGGGCGTTAATTTTTGTTAATCGCCCCTTCTTAGGGACGCAATATATAAGGTTTCAGACGGCATTGTTCTCCCGCCGTCATTCCCGCGCAGGCGGGAATCCGGAACGTAAAATCTAAAGAAACCGTTTTATCCGATAAGTTTCCGTGCCGACAGGCCCGGATTCCCGCCTGCGCGGGAATGACGGGATTTTAGGTTTCTGATTTTGGTTTTCTGTTTTTGAGGAAATGACGGGATTTTAGTAACCGTAACAACTGCCTGCGCGACGGCTAAGGGGCTTCAGCAACCGTAGCAACTGCCTGTGTGGGAATGACGGACAATGGGCTTCAGACGGCATCTCTTGCCTTCCGCTAAAACAGTTTGCCGCACAACTGTTCAAACGCGTCCGATATGTTTCAACACACAGGACGACACATAAAGCACCGCCCTATATGTCGTCCTGATTCGGAAGGGGTTACGCCCCTCCCAAATAAAGTCTGATCCTGCCGCCCTAAAGGGCGGGGTTTCAACCGAAAAGGAAACACGATGAAGTGGTACAATTAACGGCAATGCGGACAGACAAATTAAACTATCAGAAATTGCCCTACCGTTTTTTAAACACTTTCAGGAATAAGGAAAAATGACCGCCCAACCCTGCCCCATCTGCACGGCACAAGATGAAGATATTTTGCTGCAAACCCCCAAGCTGCGCGTCATCGCCGTCCATAACGACAGCGGTTCGCCGGCATTCTGCCGCGTCATTTGGCACGGACACATTGCCGAAATTACCGACCTTTCGGCAGCGGAACGCGGCGAATTGATGGAAATGGTGTACAAAGTCGAAGCCGCTATGCGCCAAGTGTTCCGGCCGGCAAAAATCAACCTCGCCAGCTTGGGCAATGTCGTGCCGCACCTGCATTGGCATATTATCGCCCGCTTTGAAAACGATGCGACTTTCCCTGCGCCGATTTGGGCAAACCCCGTCCGAAAACACGGTATGACCCTGCCGCAAAATTGGACGGAACAGCTTAAAAAGCTGCTTTAAACCCGCCGATGCCGTCTGAAACCGTATGAAAGGGAAATTATGACCGAACCGACCTCCCGCCGCCGTTTTCTGAAAACCTGCACCGCCGCCGGCGCGGGGCTGCTTCAGGCTTGCGGCACATCCGCCACATCCGTTCCGCCCCTTCCCTCTTCCCATTCCGTTGTGAAAGCCCGAACCGTGCCTCTCCAAACGCCACGCCGTCAAAGTTCGGACGGCAACCTTCTGCGCGTTGTCGCTTCGTCAGGATTTGCCGAAGACACCAACCGCGTCAACACAGCCTTAACCCGCCTTTACAATGCCGGTTTTACCGTAACCAACCAACAGGCGGGCAGCCGCCGTTTCCAACGGTTTGCCGGCACGGACGCGCAACGCGCGGCAGATTTCCAAGAGGTCGCCTCCGGCCGCGTCGCCACGCCTAAAGTGCTGATGGGCTTGCGCGGCGGTTACGGTGCGGCGCGGATTCTGCCGCATATCGATTTTGCTTCGCTCGGCGCAAGGATGCGCGAACACGGCACGCTGTTTTTCGGATTCAGCGACGTATGCGCCGTCCAACTGGCATTGTTGGCAAAAGGCAATATGATGAGTTTTGCCGGCCCGATGGCTTATAGCGATTTTGGCAAACCTGCCCCCGGTGCGTTTACGATGGATGCCTTTATCAAGGGGACAACCCAAAACCGCCTGACCGTTGATGTTCCTTATATCCAACGCGCCGATGTCGAAACCGAAGGCACGTTGTGGGGCGGCAACTTAAGCGTCCTCGCCTCGCTCGCCGGTACGCCTTATATGCCCGACATCGACGGCGGCATTTTGTTCCTCGAAGATGTCGGCGAACAGCCCTACCGCATCGAACGTATGCTCAATACGCTGTATCTTTCGGGTATTTTGGGCAAACAGCGCGCCATCGTGTTCGGCGATTTCCGTATGGAAAAAATTCGAGATCTCTATGATTCGTCTTATGATTTTTCCGCCGTTGCCAAGCATATTTCGCGCACGGCGAAAATCCCCGTGCTGACGGGCTTCCCGTTCGGACACATTGCCGACAAAATCACTTTCCCTCTGGGCGCGCACACCCGAATCCGTATGAACGGAAACGGCGGCTATTCGGTCGCGTTTGAAGGCTACCCCACACTCGATGCGTCCGCCCTGACTTTGGATACCCTGCTCCCACCGCCGGATTTGCCTATCTTCCCCGAAAGCGGTGTTGCCGATATTTCGGAATAAACCCGCAAACGGACAAATGCCGTCTGAAGCCTTCAGACGGCATTTTCCTGTAAAAAAAACCGCACCTGATGGCAGGTGCGGTTTCCATTTTCAGGCTAAAACTTATTTGTCGCGGCCGAATACGATTTTAGTGGCTTGGATGGCAACGCAGATTGCACCGCCGATAAAGATTAAGTCGGGGGCAGTGCGTACCCAGCGCAGGGTGTCGAGGATTTCCATTTGCAGGAATTCTTCGCTGCGGGCATACCACAAACCGTGCGTGATAGAGGCGTATGCCTGAATCACGCCGACAGGCAGCAGGCTGATGGCAATCATACCGACCAAGCCGCCGTTGAGCAGCCAGAAGCCCCAAGTCATCAGTTTGTCGTCAAACCGCGCGTTCGGTTTCAAGTAGCGCGCAACCAACAATACGAAGCCCAATGCCAAGAAACCGTACACACCGAACAAGGCGGCGTGCGCGTGAACGGCGGAAGTGTTCAAACCTTGGATATAGAACAGGGAAATCGGCGGATTGATCAGAAAGCCGAATACGCCGGCACCGATCATATTCCAAAAAGCGACTGCCACGAAGCACATCAGCGGCCAACGCAGGCGTTTCGCCCAGTCGGACAGGTGTTGGTAAGACCAGTGCTCGTATGCCTCGCGGCCCAGCAACACCAGCGGCACGACTTCCAAAGCGGAGAAGCAGGCGCCGATTGCCATAGAGGCGGAGGTAGAGCCGGAGAAGTACAGGTGGTGCAGCGTGCCCGGAACGCCGCCCAACATAAAGATGGCGGCAGCGGCCAAAGTGGAGGCAGTGGCGGTACTGCGGCGGACAAAGCCCATATTGTAGAAGACAAAGGCAAAGGCGGCAGTGGCAAATACTTCAAAGAAGCCTTCCACCCACAGGTGGACCACCCACCAACGCCAGTATTCCATTACGGCAATCGGGGATTTTTCGCCATAGAACAGGCCCGGTGCGTAGAACACGCCCACGCCGACCATAGAAGCGACAAAGATTGCCAGCAGGTTTTTGTCCACGCCTTTTTCTTTGAAGGCGGAAACCGTGCAGCGCAACATCAGGAACAGCCACAACAGCAGTCCGACCATCAAAAGGAGTTGCCAGAAACGTCCCAAATCGAGGTATTCGTAACCTTGGTGTCCGAACCAGAAGTTAAATTCGGGAGGAAGGATGTGCGTCAACGCGAAGAAGTTGCCCGCGTAAGAACCGCCGACCACGATGAAGAGGGCGATATAGAGGAAGTTCACGCCTGCACGTTGGAACTTGGGATCTTTGCCGCCGTTGACAATCGGCGCGAGGAACAAACCTGCCGTCAAAAAGCCGGTTGCAATCCAGAAGATGGCGGATTGGATGTGCCAAGTACGGGTCAGGGCATAGGGAAACCAGTCGGACATTTCAAAGCCCAACGCCTCGTCAATGCCGTAGAAACCCTGACCTTCGACGGTGTAGTGCGCGGTCAGGCCGCCCAGCAATACTTGTACCACAAACAGGGCGACCGTCAGGAAGACGTATTTGCCCAATGCTTTTTGCGAAGGGGTCAGTTGGATTTTGGAAATCGGGTCTTCAGACGGCACTTCCACTTCCTCGTGCTTGGTCAGGAAGGAATAACCCCACATCAACAAACCGATGCCCATCAAGAGCAGTACGACACTGGTAAACGACCACATGTAGTTTTCAGTAGTCGGTACATTGTTGATCAAAGGCTCGTGCGGCCAGTTGTTGGTGTAGGTAAAGACCTCGCCGGGACGGTTGGTCGAAGCAGACCAAGAAGTCCAAAAGAAGAAGTCGAACAGTTTTTCACGCGCTTCTTGGCTTGGCAATGTGTTGTTTTTCATTGCAAAGTGTTCGCGGGTGGTTTGCAACTTGGGATCATCGCCGTAAACGCCGTGATAGTAAGGCAGGATGCTTTCGATGGCTTTCACGCGCGTATCGCTGATGACGACGCTGCCGTCTTCTTTAATACGGCTTTGATTGCGGTATTCATCGGCCAAGCGGGTTTTCAGAACGGCTTGTTCTTCAGGGGAAACTTCATCGAATTTTTTGCCGTAAGCCTGTTGCGCGGTCAAATCCAACCAGGCGGACAACTCACGATGCAGCCAGTCGGCCGTCCAATCCGGAGCCTGATATGCGCCGTGTCCCAGAATCGAACCGACTTCCATGCCGCCGGTAGTCTGCCACGCAGACTGACCTGCCAAAATATCGTCTTTCGTCATCAGCACTTTGCCGGATGCGGAAACGACCTGTTCGGGGTAAGGCGGGGCTTTCTTATAAACCTCGCTGCCCATATAGCCAAGAATGGTAAAGCATACCGCCAGAACGGCAAACAGCAAGTACCACAGCTTCTTGTACTGTCCCATTTTGAGAGCTCCTTTTAATAAATCAGTTGTTTAAAATTCACAAAATATGAATGTTAAAGATTGTAGCATGGTTTACCGCGCAAATAAACATTTGTTCAAACAAACTCACATATAGAACAAATACATATATGATAATAACTATCATTATTCTTTACTCGGAAATTGCCCTGCCTTTGCCTGCTCTGCCGGAGCCCCTAGCAAATCAGCCTATTCATTGTAATTTTTAGTAGTTATAAAGTATTAGAAGCGTCATTTTAAGTTCATATTTTATGAATTATTTGACTTAAATTAAAATGCCCGCAATGGGACAACCGCATAATCACACCAAGTTCTTAACTAATCCCCCTACTTTTCTTACAAAAGGAAAACATTATGAAACGCCAAGCATTAGCCGCAATGATTGCTTCCTTATTCGCATTGGCCGCCTGCGGTGGCGAACAAGCTGCTCAAGCCCCTGCCGAAACCCCTGCCGCTTCCGCAGAAGCCGCAAGTTCCGCCGCACAAGCTACCGCCGAAACGCCTGCAGGCGAACTGCCCGTCATCGATGCGGTGACCACCCACGCTCCCGAAGTACCTCCCGCAATCGACCGCGACTATCCTGCCAAAGTACGCGTAAAAATGGAAACCGTCGAAAAAACCATGAAAATGGACGACGGGGTGGAATACCGCTACTGGACATTTGACGGCGACGTTCCGGGCCGTATGATCCGCGTACGCGAAGGCGATACGGTTGAAGTCGAATTCTCCAACAATCCTTCTTCTACCGTTCCGCACAACGTCGACTTCCACGCCGCAACCGGTCAGGGCGGCGGTGCAGCCGCGACCTTTACCGCCCCGGGCCGCACTTCCACATTCAGCTTCAAAGCCCTGCAACCGGGCCTGTACATCTACCACTGCGCCGTCGCGCCGGTCGGTATGCACATCGCCAACGGTATGTACGGTCTGATTTTGGTCGAGCCTAAAGAAGGCCTGCCGAAAGTGGATAAAGAGTTTTACATCGTCCAAGGCGACTTCTACACCAAAGGCAAAAAAGGCGCGCAAGGCCTGCAACCGTTCGATATGGACAAAGCCGTTGCCGAACAGCCTGAATACGTCGTATTCAACGGCCACGTAGGCGCTATCGCCGGCGACAACGCCCTGAAAGCCAAAGCAGGCGAAACCGTGCGTATGTACGTCGGTAACGGCGGCCCGAACTTGGTGTCTTCCTTCCACGTCATCGGCGAAATCTTCGACAAAGTTTATGTTGAAGGCGGCAAACTGATTAACGAAAACGTACAAAGCACCATCGTGCCTGCCGGCGGCTCTGCCATCGTCGAATTCAAAGTCGACATCCCGGGCAACTACACTTTGGTCGACCACTCCATCTTCCGCGCATTCAACAAAGGCGCGTTGGGGCAATTGAAAGTAGAGGGTGCGGAAAACCCTGAAATCATGACTCAAAAATTGAGTGATACCGCTTACGCCGGCAGCGGCGCGGCTTCTGCCCCTGCTGCTTCCGCACCGGCTGCTTCTGCCCCGGCAGCCTCTGCATCCGAAAAAAGCGTTTATTAAATCGGATACCCGTCATTAGCGGGACAAACCACTGCCGCCGTACTTCATTACGCACGGCAGTGGTTTTTTAACAACCAATCTTTCCTTTCGGAAGATTGATTTTTCAGACGGCATTCGCGGCTTTTTGTTTAAAATGCCGTCTGAAAAATCAATGCTAACCGCCTGTCAGGAGGCTTTATGAAGTACGTCCGGTTATTTTTCCTCGGCACGGCACTCGCCGGTACTCAAGCGGCGGCTGCCGAAATGGTTCAAATCGAAGGCGGCAGCTACCGCCCGCTTTATCTGAAAAAAGATACCGGCCTGATTAAAGTCAAACCGTTCAAACTGGATAAATATCCCGTTACCAATGCCGAGTTTGCCGAATTTGTCAACAGCCACCCCCAATGGCAAAAAGGCAGGATCGGTTCCAAACAGGCAGAACCCGCTTACCTGAAGCATTGGATGAAAAACGGCAGCCGCAGCTATGCGCCGAAGGCGGGCGAATTAAAACAACCGGTAACCAATGTTTCCTGGTTTGCCGCCAACGCCTATTGCGCCGCACAAGGCAAACGCCTGCCGACCATCGACGAATGGGAATTTGCCGGACTTGCTTCCGCCACGCAGAAAAACGGCTCAAACGAACCCGGCTACAACCGCACTATTCTCGATTGGTATGCCGACGGCGGACGGAAAGGCCTGCACGATGTCGGCAAAGACCGCCCGAACTACTGGGGTGTTTATGATATGCACGGGCTGATTTGGGAATGGACGGAAGATTTCAACAGCAGCCTGCTTTCTTCCGGCAATGCCAACGCGCAAATGTTTTGCAGCGGCGCATCTGTCGGGGCGAGCGACTCGTCCAACTATGCCGCCTTCCTCCGCTACGGCATCCGCACCAGCCTGCAATCCAAATATGTCCTGCACAACTTGGGCTTCCGCTGCGCAAGCCGATAACCCCTTCAATTATAGTGGATTAACAAAAACCAGTACGGCGTTGCCTCGCCTTGCCGTACTGGTTTTTGTTAATCCGCTATATTCCGCCATCTCTAAGATTTACAGCGATACACGGGTAATTTAAGGAATGCCCGAACCGTCATTCCCGCAACTTTTCGTCATTCCCGCGAAAGCGGGAATCTAGAATCCCGGACTTTCAGATAATCTTTGAATATTGCTGTTGTTCTAAGGTCCGGATTCCCGCCTGCGCGGGAATGACGAATCCATCCGTACGGAAACCTGCACCACGTCATTCCTACGAACCTACATCCCGTCATTCCCACGAAAGTGGGAATCTAGAAATAAAAAGCAGCAGGAATTTATCGGAAATAACTGAAATTCAATACCACAAAAATCTACCCGAAATGATATAGCGGATTAACAAAAATCAGGACAAGGCGGCGGGCCGCAGGCAGTACGGATGGTACGGAACCGGTTCGCCCGGTGCTTGGGCGCCTTAGGGAACCGTTCCCTTTGAGCCGGGGCGGGGCAACGACGTACCGGTTTTTGTTCATCCGCCATATTTGTGTTGAAACACCGCCCGGAACCCGATATAATCCGCCTTTGAAGCATCAGTGAAAATCTTTTTTTAACCGGTTAAACCGAATAAGGAATCGAAAATGAATCCAGCCCGCAAAAAACCTTCTCTTCTCTTCCGCAGCGCAGGCGGCAAGTGAAGACGGCGGCCGCGGCCCGTATGTGCAGGCGGATTTAGCCTACGCCGCCGAACGCATTACCCGCGATTATCCGAAACCAACCGCTCCAGGCAAAGGCACAATAAGCACGGTAAGCGATTATTTCAGAAACATCCGTACGCATTCCATCCACCCCAGGGTGTCGGTCGGCTACGACTTCGGCGGCTGGAGGATAGCGGCAGATTATGCCCGTTACAGGAAATGGAACGACAATAAATATTCCGTCGACATAAAAGAGTTGGAAAACAAGAATCAGAATAAGAGAGACCTGAAGACGGAAAATCAGGAAAACGGTACGTTCCACGCCGTCTCCTCGCTCGGTTTGTCAGCCGTTTACGATTTCAAACTCAACGATAAATTCAAACCCTATATCGGTGCGCGCGTCGCCTACGGACACGTCAGACACAGCATCGATTCGACCAAGAAAACAGCAGAGATCGTTACCTCCTTCTATGGTAGCGGAGCGCCTACGGTTTATCATCCTCAGGAAAAGACGCGAAGCACCTATCGCGAAAGCGACAGCATCCGCCGCGTGGGCCTCGGCGTCATCGCCGGTATCGGTTTCGACATCACGCCCAACCTGACCTTGGACACCGGCTACCGCTACCACAACTGGGGACGCTTGGAAAACACCCGCTTCAAAACCCACGAAGCCTCGTTGGGCGTGCGCTACCGCTTCTGATTCGCCGATTCCGATGCCGTCTGAACCTTCAGACGGCATGAGGCCTTTGCCTGCGCACTTGGTGCGCTGGTCGCCTCCGAACATGGCGCAACACCCGACATTTCCGCCGAACGCATCGGGCGTTTCATAAACCCGGTTTAAAATGCATGGAAAAATGCCGTCTGAAAGCCTTTCAGACGGCATTTTGTTTGAGATTCCGTTTACCAATGGCTGACAAACGCTTCCAAATCGGTATTCTTGGGCTTATGCACTTCCTCTGTCGGCGTGCCGACCATCATCAGCCCGATGATTTTATCCTTATCCTCGCAACCGAAAGCCTCCCGCAACAATGGGCTGTTGACCCACATCCCCGTAATCCAGACATTGTCGAATCCCTGAGCCGTTGCCGCCAGTTGCAGCGCATACGCCGCACAACCCGCCGTCAGCATCTGCTCCCATTCCGGTTTCGGCTTAGGCACATCGCGGTTCGGCACAAACGTTACCCCGATGACCATCGGCGCCATATTGCCCACTTTTTCCGCCTTTTTCATCGCATCGTCGCCGAAATTCAGTTCGGCAACCGTTTGCTTCAACACATCGCGAAAACGTTGCAATCCTACCTCGCCTTGAATCACGGTAAAACGGAAGGGGCGCATGTTGCCGTGATCGGAAACTTGGGTTGCCGCCTGCAATATTTGTTCCAACTCCGCCGCATCGGGGGCGGGGTGCTTCAGCTTTTTGGAAGATCGGCGGTTCGTCAATAATTTTAAAGCATCCATATCGTTATACTCCGGTCATCGGTCGGGTGTTTCGGACACATATGCCGTGAAGGCTTCAGACGGCATATCCGGCATCAGCGCGGACGGCGGCAGGCTGCCAATATATCCATTTCCTTCCGATAGGTTTGGCTGTTGGAAATGTCCATCAGCCCCAATACCGTGCTGAAATAGTGGTCGTGCGAATATTCGTTTTCCGCCGCTTTTTGTTTGAGGCATTGGAAATCTATGCCCCCGTGTTGGCGGAAGGCTTTGGAAAACCACATAACCATCGGGATATGCGTCTGTCCGGAAGGCGCGATGGCGTAAGGCGCGGCGTGCAGGTACATCCCGTTTTCGCCCAAACTTTCGCCGTGGTCGGAAACATAATACACCGCGCTTTCCAAATCGTCGCGGTTTTCAAGTTTGCGGATAACCTTGTCGATAAACTGATCCACATACAAAACCGTATTGTCGTAAGTGTTGACCAACGTGGCGCGGGCGCATTTGTCGATTTCGTTGGTATCGCATGTCGGCGTGAATTTGCGCTCGGCTTCGGTATAGCGTTCGTAATACGTCGGCCCGTGGCTGCCGATGGTATGCAGGATTAAAACCGCGTCTTTATCGTTTTTGTTGAGGGCTTCGTCGAACTTGGTCAACAGGATATTGTCGAGGCACTCGCCGTTGCGGCAGTATTCGGGCAGGTTGAGCGAGGTAACGTCGGTATTCGGCACTTTGCCGCACACGCCCTTGCAGCCGGAATCGTTTTCCAACCAAGTAACTTCCACGCCGGCGCGCTGTACGATGTCCAGCAGGTTGTCTTGGTGTTCGGCTTTGATTTCGTCATAATCCGTGCGGTCGAAGGTTGAGAACATACACGGCAGGGAGTGCGCGGTCGATGTGCCGCAGCTTCTGACCTGCGGGAAATTGACAATTTCATCGCCGCGCGCGGCAAGCAGCGGCGTAGTTTGGCGACTGTAACCGTTCAAACCCCAGTTGGCGGCACGCGTGGTCTCGCCCACGACCAGCACCACGAAACGGCGCAGGCTGCCGGCCGGCCGGTTTTGCACGACCGCCATATCCAATTGCGTATAAGGAATATTGGAACGCTTCCAATCTTTGTATTTCGACACGCCCGCGCCGATGAAATTAGACGGCACAATCAGATGGGTTACTGATTTATTGTTGCGGAAAAACGAGGCGTAATCCTGATATTGCAACATCGCGATGCCCAACGCGCACAAAAAGGAAACGGCGGCAAGCACAAGGCGCGTCAAAAGCTCCTTATACCAAACGCGGTATTTGACCTTGACGGCGATATATGCCAGCGCAGGCAATACGCCCAAACATACAATCCACAGCACATAGCCCGGCGTAATCAGGCGCGCGCTTTCCGCCGCCGTGGTTTGCAAGACATTATTCAACATCGACTTGTTGAAATAGATATTGAAAAATATTTCTTGGTAAGACACCGCCGCACTGATAACCAATATCAATGGAATCAACACTTTATGCACAAAAGGCAGGGCAATGACGTGAAAAACGAAATTACTTAAAAAAAACAGCACCACCGGCATCGTATAGAGGAAGATGTCCGCCCCGGTGTCGTTAAAAGGGCGAAGTTCGACAACTTTGGCAAAAAAGGCGTAATTCAATACCAGCGAAGAATACAGGGAAAGAAAGGCAATCAGCGCGGAAGAGCCGAGCTTCGGCCTCAGGTTCGGTTTTATCATTTGGAATGTGTCGGATAAGGGTTGGAAAAGGCATCCGGAATCCGGATTATTGAAAAAGATTCTTAATTATAAGGCAACGGAGCAAAGCAGGGCAAGAAAACGAGTAGGCGGCGCGGGGGTTTCCGCCCGCCATTCAAACGTCCGGCAGACATAAAAACATCGTAAGCAAAATTCGAACCGGTCTGCAACCGCCCCTGCCGGAAAAGCGGGCAAAGCATTTCATATTGGAAAAACCCGGACGCGCCGCCGACGGGACAGTCCGGCACAAACAGCATCACGCCCGGATTGAAAAGGACGGATAGCCGCCGGCAGCGCAGTTTTACCCCGCATCCCCAACCGCCGCCGGAGAACGCCGAAACAGCCGATGCCGTCTGAAACACATTCGGGCGGCATTTGAAAATCAACCGTAACGCCGTTGGAAATCGCGCATAAAATCTGCCAAAGCCCGCACGCCTTCAAGCGGCATCGCATTATAAATGCTGGCGCGCATCCCGCCGACAGACTTATAGCCCTTCAACAGGCACAAGCCCTGCAACTCGGCTTCCAACACAAAACGGCGGTCAAGCTCCTCATCCCCCGTTTGGAACACGACATTCATTTTAGAACGCGCATTCGGACGGATACGGTTGATATAGAAACCGCCGCTGCCATCTATCGTCTCATACAAGGTTTGCGCCTTCAGCCGATTGACCGCTTCAATTTTTTTCACACCGCCCTGCGCCTGCAGCCAGCGGAACACCAGCCCCGACATATAAATCGCGTAAGTTGACGGCGTGTTGTACATACCGTCGCGGTTCAAATGAGAACGGTAGTTGAACACATCGGGAATATCGTTCGGACAACGCTCGAGCAAATCCTCACGCACAATCACCACCGTAACTCCTGCCGGCCCGATGTTTTTCTGTGCGCCTGCGTAAATCAGTCCGTAGTCGGCAACATCAAACTCGCGCGACAGAATCTCGCTGGACATATCGCACACCAACGGCGGCAGGCCGTCTGAAAGCTTGGGGACGATTTGGTATTGCAGGCCGTTGACAGTTTCATTGACGGCAAAATGGACAAACGCCGAATCGGGTGCAACATCCCACGTTTCCACAGGCGGCAGGTCAAGATAGTCGAACTGCTCGCCCCCGTGCGCCGCCAAACGGATTTCCGTATCGGTCAAACGGCTCATCTGTTCATAGGCGATACGGCTCCAGTTGCCCGTTACCACCGCGTCGGCAGTGCGGAAACCGTGTGCCAGATTCATGGCTGCCATATTAAATTGGGTTGTTGCTCCGCCCTGAAGAAACAATATCTTATAGTTGTCAGGCACTTTCAAAAGCTGCCTCAAATCCTGTTCCGCATGATGCAGGATGCTCAAAAACATTTCCGAACGGTGGCTCATTTCCATCACGGAAAAACCCGTACCGTTGTAGTCCGACATTTCCTGCTGCGCCGTCCTCAACACAGCTTCAGGCAACACGGCAGGGCCGGCGGAAAAATTGTAAATCGGATAAAGAGACATGATGCAGCCCTGGTTCTGAACAATAACCCGCCCGATTTTAGGCTTGCAGCAGGCTTTGTGCAAGGATGGGAAATACCTGTCCTCCGCCCGATTCCATGCCGCCCGAACACGGAAAATAATATCAATATATTGATTTACAAACATAAAAATCATGCTAGCGACAAATAGATACATTTGTTTTGTCAACAATATTCACGATTTCCCATTACAAACCTCCCGTACACCCGCTTTTTTCCGTCCCAAAAACACAAAATAAATCAACACTTTCATTTCTCCGCAAAAGCGGTTATAATCACGCCGATTTTTCAACTTTTGACGAAAAATGGCCACGGGGCCATTTTTTTATTATGTACATAGGGAGCAGCATGGATATTCAAACCATCCTCGAAAAAACCCTGCCCGGCCTGGGATACGAACTGGTCGATTTCGAACTGGCCGCGCAAGGAACATTGCGCGTGTTCATCGACAAAGAAGGCGGCATTACCGTCGAAGACTGCGCCACCGTCAGCAACCACTTGAGCCGCGTCTTCATGGTTGAAGACATCGGCTACAAAAACCTGGAAATTTCCAGCCCCGGACTCGACCGCCCCTTGAAAAAAGCCGCCGACTTCGTGCGCTTTGCCGGTCAGAATGCCAAAATCAAAACCCGCCTGCCGATAGGCGGTCAGAAAAACTTTATCGGTAAAATCGAAGGCTGCGAAAACGACACTGTTACCGTTTCCTTCGACGGCAAAACCGTGCAAATCGAATTGGGCAACATCGACAAAGCCCGCCTGCGCCCCGAATTCAAATTCTAAAACACAGCAATATTGGAGATGTTCAAAATGAGTCGTGAAATGTTACAGCTGGCAGAAGCACTGGCAAGCGAAAAAAACGTTGATGCGGAAGTCGTCTTCCAAGCACTGGAATTCGCACTCTCTACCGCCGCCAAGAAAAAGGCAGACCGCGAACACATGGACGTGCGCGTCCAAATCAACCGCGATACCGGCGAATACCAAACCTTCCGCCGCTGGCTGATTGTGGCCGATGAAGACTATACCTATCCCGATGTCGAAAAAACCATCGAGGAAATCCAAGAGGAAATCCCCGATACGACCATCCAAATCGGCGAATACTACGAAGAGCAGCTGCCCAACGAAGGCTTCGGCCGCCAAGCGGCGCAAACTGCCAAACAAATCATCCTGCAACGCATCCGCGATGCCGAGCGCGAGCAGAATCTGAACGAGTTCCTCGCCGTCAAAGAAGACATCGTGTCCGGCACGGTCAAACGCGTCGAACGCCACGGCATCATCGTCGAAGTCGTTGCCGGCAAACTGGACGCGCTGATTCCGCGCGACCAAATGATTCCGCGCGAAAACTTCCGCAGCGGCGACCGCATCCGCGCCCTCTTCCTGCGCGTCGAAGAAATCGGCAACACCGGCCGCAAACAAATCATCCTGAGCCGTACTTCCGGCGATTTCCTCGTCAAACTGTACGCCAATGAAGTACCTGAAATTGCAGGCGGCATGCTTGAAATCCGCGCTGTCGCCCGCGACCCGGGCCAACGTGCCAAAGTCGCCGTCAAAGCCAACGACCAGCGCATCGATCCGCAAGGCACCTGTATCGGCGTTCGCGGTTCGCGTGTCAATGCCGTCAGCAATGAATTGTCCGGCGAGCGCATCGACGTTGTCCTTTGGTCGCCCGAGCCTGCCCAATTCGTCATGAGCGCGCTCTCACCCGCCGAAGTCAGCCGCATCGTCATCGACGAAGACAAACACGCCGTCGATGTCATCGTTGCCGAGGACCGGCTCGCGCTCGCCATCGGACGCGGCGGTCAAAACGTGCGCCTTGCTTCCGACCTGACCGGCTGGCAGCTCAACATCATGACTTCCGCCGAAGCAGACGAACGCAATGCGGCAGAAGATGCCGCCATCCGCCGCCTGTTTATGAATCACTTGAATGTAGATGAAGAAACCGCCGACGTACTGGTTCAAGAAGGTTTTGCAACCTTGGAAGAAGTCGCCTATGTTCCTGCCGCCGAACTGCTTGCCATTGAAGGATTTGACGAAGAAATCGTCGATATGCTCCGCAACCGTGCCCGCGATGCCATCCTGACCATGGCGATTGCTGCCGAAGAAAAACTGGGCGAAGTGTCCGACGATATGCGTAACCTCGAAGGCGTAGATGCCGATATGCTCCTCAGCCTTGCCGAAGCAGGCATTACCACCCGCGACGACTTGGCAGAGCTTGCCGTGGACGAACTGATTGAAATCACCGGTGTAAACGAAGAAACTGCAAAAGCCGTCATCCTGACCGCACGCGAACACTGGTTTACCGAAGACAAATAAAGGGGGTACAGATGAGTAACACAACCGTAGAACAATTTGCCGCCGAGCTGAAACGCCCCGTCGAAGACCTGTTGAAACAGTTGAAAGAAGCCGGCGTCAGCAAAAACAGCGGCAGCGATTCCCTGACGCTGGACGACAAACAGCTTCTGAACGCCTACCTGACCAAGAAAAACGGCAGCAACGGCGGCACCATCAGCATCCGCCGCACCAAAACCGAAGTCAGCACCGTTGACGGCGTAAAAGTCGAAACACGCAAACGCGGACGCACTGTCAACATTCCTTCTGCCGAAGAATTGGCAGCACAAGTAAAAGCCGCCCAAACCCAAGCCGCACCTGTTCAGCCGGAGCAGACGGCAGAAGACGCGGTAAAAGCCCGAGCCGAAGCTGCCGCACGCGCAGAAGCCCGTGCCAAGGCAGAAGCGGAAGCGGCAAAACTGAAAGCGGCAAAAGCAGGCAACAAAGCCAAACCTGCCGCGCAGAAACCTACCGAAGCAAAAGCCGAAACCGCACCCGTTGCGGCGGAAACCAAACCCGCCGAGCCCAAAGAAAAAGCCGTCAAGCCGAAACACGAGCGAAACGGCAAAGGCAAAGATGCCAAAAAACCGGCGAAACCTGCCGCACCTGCCGTGCCGCAACCCGTGGTCAGCGCGGAAGAACAGGCGCAACGCGACGAAGAGGCGCGCCGCGCCGCCGCATTGCGCGCCCACCAGGAAGCCCTGTTGAAAGAGAAACAGGAACGCCAGGCACGTCGCGAAGCCATGAAACAACAGGCAGAACAACAGGCAAAAGCCGCACAGGAAGCCAAAACCGGCAGACAGCGTCCCGCCAAACCTGCCGAGAAACCGCAGGCAGCCGCACCGGCCGTCGAAAACAAACCTGTCAATCCGGCAAAAGCGAAAAAAGAAGACCGCCGCAACCGCGATGACGAAGGTCAAGGCCGCAACGCCAAAGGCAAAGGTGCAAAAGGCGGGCGTGACCGCAACAATGCCCGCAACGGCGGCGACGAGCGCGTACGCGGCGGCAAGAAAGGCAAAAAACTCAAACTCGAGCCGAACCAACACGCCTTCCAAGCACCGACCGAACCCGTCGTACACGAGGTTTTGGTTCCCGAAACCATTACCGTTGCCGATTTGGCGCACAAAATGGCGGTCAAAGGCGTGGAAGTGGTCAAAGCCCTGATGAAGATGGGCATGATGGTTACCATCAACCAATCCATCGACCAAGACACCGCCCTGATTGTCGTCGAAGAACTCGGACACATCGGCAAACCCGCCGCCGCCGACGATCCCGAAGCCTTCTTGGGCGAGGGCGCGGAAGCGGTGGAAGCCGAAGCATTGCCGCGTCCGCCCGTCGTTACCGTCATGGGCCACGTCGACCACGGCAAAACCTCGCTGCTGGACTACATCCGCCGCGCCAAAGTGGTACAGGGCGAAGCGGGCGGCATTACGCAGCACATCGGCGCGTACCACGTCAAAACCCCGCGCGGCGTGATTACCTTCTTGGACACCCCGGGCCACGAAGCCTTTACCGCTATGCGCGCGCGCGGCGCGAAAGCAACCGATATCGTGATTCTTGTGGTCGCCGCCGACGACGGCGTGATGCCGCAAACCATCGAGGCAATTGCCCACGCTAAAGCGGCAGGCGTTCCGATTGTGGTTGCCGTCAATAAAATCGATAAAGACACTGCCAACCCCGAACGCATCCGTCAGGAACTGACCCAACACGAAGTCATCCCCGACGATTGGGGCGGCACGGTTCAATTCATCGACGTTTCCGCGAAAAAAGGAACGAACATCGACGCGCTGCTCGAAGCCGTATTGCTCGAAGCCGAAGTATTGGAACTGACCGCACCTGTCGATGCGCCCGCCAAAGGCATCATCGTCGAGGCGCGTTTGGACAAAGGACGCGGCGCGGTTGCCACATTGCTGGTTCAAAACGGTACGCTGAAAAAAGGCGACATGCTGCTGGCCGGTACGGCATTCGGCAAAATCCGCGCGATGGTCGATGAAAACGGCAAATCCATTACCGAAGCCGGCCCGTCCATCCCCGTCGAAATCCTCGGCTTGTCCGACGTACCGAATGCGGGTGAAGACGCGATGGTATTGGCGGACGAGAAAAAAGCGCGCGAAATCGCCCTCTTCCGCCAAGGCAAATACCGCGACGTGCGCCTTGCCAAACAGCAGGCGGCGAAGCTGGAAAATATGTTCAACAATATGGGCGAAACCCAGGCCCAATCTTTGTCGGTCATCATCAAGGCAGACGTTCAGGGCTCTTACGAGGCTTTGGCGGGCAGCCTGAAAAAACTGTCCGCCGACGAGGTGAAAGTGAACGTGTTGCACAGCGGCGTGGGCGGCATTACCGAATCGGATGTCAACCTTGCCATCGCTTCGGGCGCGTTCATTATCGGCTTTAACGTGCGTGCAGATGCCTCTTCGCGCAAACTTGCCGAAAATGAAAACGTGGAAATCCGCTACTACAACATCATCTACGATGCCATCGACGACGTGAAGGCGGCGATGAGCGGCATGCTTTCTCCCGAAAAGAAAGAACAGGTTACCGGTACGGTCGAAATCCGTCAGGTCATCTCCGTTTCCAAGGTCGGCAACATTGCAGGCTGTATGGTCACCGACGGCGTGGTCAAACGCGATTCCCATATCCGCCTCATCCGCAACAACGTGGTCATCCACACGGGCGAACTGGCTTCGTTGAAACGCTATAAAGACGACGTAAAAGAAGTCCGCATGGGCTTCGAGTGCGGTCTGATGCTCAAAGGCTACAACGAAATCATGGAAGGCGACCAACTGGAATGCTTCGACATCGTCGAAGTTGCCCGCACCCTGTAATTCCTTTGCAAATAAAATGCCGTCTGAAGCGTTCAGACGGCAACGAAACGGGTTCTGTATCATACAGAACCCGTTTTTTGTCGCAAATCGGCTTCAGCGACCCTCCTGCCTTATCCCGATTTGAATCTGACTTGCCATACAAACAGGCTTCAGACGGCATTATTTGCCCGCCAAACGTATCCCGATCTTCTCCGCATATTCCCTGCGTTCGGCGCGGCTGGTTTCCGGGCGGTGCGTATTGAGCGACGACCATTTCCAATGACTGCGGGCTTTGTTGAGTTCGGGCGGGAGTTTGGCGGCATCCCACGGGGCTTTGCGGCTGTGCAGCTCGATATCCGACTGTGCCGCGTGTCCGCGCGTTTGCAGGACGTGGAGCAGATCGAGGGCGCGGGCGGCGAGCAGGGTCAGGGTTTCAGGGTCGGTGTGCAGGGTTTGACGGCCGGCGAGTTTGTCGGAAATGGTGCGGGTATTGGGCAGGATGCCGCCCAAAAAGCCGCCGATTGCCGTACCCAATCCGAGCGAGCCGCCGAGTGTGGCGATGTCCAGCCCCAAGCCGATGAGCGCGCCGGTTGCCGCGCCCGTGCCGGTGCGGATGCCGTATTGTTTGAGCAATTCGCTGTCGAACGGGTCTTGGCGGAAGGCTTGCGGCATCCAGTCGCCGCCGTCGATTTCGCTGTGGTAGAAACGGTAAAGGGCAAACAGCCGCTGCTGCATCTGCCGTTCGAGTTGGCGTATTTCCGCCTGCATGGTTTGCAGCACGGTGGCGGTATCCTCGTTTTCGTCCACTTCCTGCCTGAAGGCGGCGGCATCGAGCAGGAAATCGGCGATTTCGCGGCGCGCTTCGCCGTCCAGCCGCTGCCATTCGCGCCGGCGCATGGCTGTCAGGCGGTCAAGTGTGCTGCGTTCGGGCAACATGGTGGCGAGGTTTTCCCACAGGCGCAATTCGCCTTCAAAATCAAAGGCGACGGTGTCGAACCCTGCGAAAACGTGCAGGTTTCTCCTCGCCAGCATGGTTGTCCACGATTCGGGAAGCTGTCCGCCGGTAAAGTTGAACACGGGCATAACCGGTTTGGCACACCATGAAAGGATGGTCAATTCATCCCGATATTTGTCGAGGACGGGTTCGCGCGCGTCGATGACGTACATTGCCATATCGCTTTGCAAAACCTGCCGCAGCACTTTGGCTTCTTGGTTGAAATCGTGATGCGCGCCGTGGCTGCCGAGAAACTGTTGCAGCCGCTCGATGCCGTCTGAACGATTGTCCGTATGGTTTTCCAGCCATTCCAAAACACCGCCCGCGTCTTCGAGTCCGGGCGTGTCATACAGGAAAACCAACATGTCCGCGCCGTCGCTGATGGCGGCTTCTTCGACATGGCGTGTGGTGGACGGTGCGTTTCTGACTTCGCCGAAGCCGCTGTCGCGCAACAGGGTGCGCAGGAGCGAGGTTTTGCCGGTGTTGGTGTGTCCCACGACGGCGAGGGAAAGGGGTTGTTTGTTCATGATGTTTTTGAAGAATGGATTTTCAGACGGTCTTTTTTCAGAATGGCGGCTTAACAGAACATTTCAAGTGAGTTTATTGGTCTTTCAAACGGCCTTCCTGCGCCACCCTGTCAGGCTCAAGCCACGCCGCGCCGCATTCGGTCAGCGCGTTACGCCAATGTTCCAGCTTTTCCGAAAGGTCGTCTGAAAGCCCCTGTTCCGCCAAAAGCTGCACCACCGCGCCGCCCTGCGCCGCTTCCGAAAGCCGCACAATCTGCCGCAGCACGCCCCGGTCCGGCACAGTTTGGGCGCGTACGCCGATAAGCAGTTGCGCCGGTTTCTGCTTCAGCTCTGTCTCCAGCGCGGCAACCTGTTCCCGATTGGCGGCAACGCCCTTATCCAGCCATTCCTGCGCCAGCCTGCCCTCGAACCATTGGCCGTCCTGCCACTCGGTCTCCAGCATGAGCGCCCATTTCGGCGCATCGTTCAAGACGATTTTCGGCGAAACGGCGGACACGGTTTCCCGACGCGTATCCGCATCGGTGATTTTGTTCTGCCAGCGGCGGATGACCGCCTGATAATAGGTTTTTTCCAAATCCAATCCGTTTTCGCTTGTTTTCAAAAGGATTTTACACACTACCCAAGCCAAGAGGCGCGGCAGGATGCCGTAGCAGACGATACTGCCGACCAGCAGCCCCGACCAAGCCCGCGCATCGGCAATATTGCCGTTCAGACGACCTTCGATGACCGCCCGCGCATCGGGGACAGGGAAACCGAGTTTCGACGGCAGCCATGCCAACATTTCCACCGCGCGTACCGAAGCGGCATTGCTCAACAGCGTGCTTTCCCAGTTGAACGTATATTGCCGCACCAAAAGCAGCAGCAATACCGACACCAGCATTCCGAGCAGCGTGCAGAGCCACAAGCTGTGCGCCGTTGCGCCTATTTTCCATCGTACCGAAGGTTGCCGCCACTGGTCCGCATACAGCCGCAACACCGCCTGATTTACAGGGCCTTTGCCCCGAAACCACGTCGCCGGACTGCTGAAAAACCGCCCCACTTTCACGCGCAGGAACAACGTTGCCAACCATACTGCCAGCATCAGCGTATTCATGCCCAACACTCCCGCCAAAACTAAAAAGAAATTCAGCCCCTGATTGTCCATCAGAAGATAAGTGCCTGAAAATCCGGCGGTAAACATCATCGATGCCACCACCACCCATAACCAGAACGACCCCGCACGCACACGTTCCAACGTGTCCCGCAGCATACGGTCCCTGTCGATCATCTCCGCCCGACGGATGATTTTTTCCTCCGTACTGCCGTCCACGCGGCGCAAAGCCTCCGTCGCCTGCACGGGATCGCCGCTGAAAATAAAACCGCCTTCATCCAAAATACGGACCAGCTCAACCAGTTTTCGGGATGGATTCAACATAAAATGCCGTCTGAAAATAAAAAACAAATTTTAACACACGCATTTTCAAGAATATTCACAGTGTAGGCAAAGAGTAAATCCCACACAGAGGCAAAAGTATCGGCGTAAACTGACTGCCTCTACTTTCCCGAAAGATTGTGCGATGTATGCAGGCGAACGCTTCAATACTTACAGCCATTTGAGCGGTTTGATTCTGGCGGCGGCAGGTTTGATGCTGATGCTGCTGAAAACCATAGGACACGGGGACGGCTACCGTATCTTCAGCGTATCGGTTTACGGCATCAGCCTTCTTCTGCTCTATTTGAGTTCCTCGCTGTACCACGGAATTGCAGCCGGAAAACTGAAAAGCATTTTGAAAAAAACCGACCACTGCATGATTTATGTGCTGATTGCCGGAAGCTACACACCGTTTGCACTGGTTTCTTTGAGAAACGGGCCGGGCTGGACGGTATTTTCACTGTCCTGGCTGCTGGCGGCTGCAGGAATCGCACAAGAACTCACCATCGGACGGAAAAGCGAAAAACGTCTGCTGTCTATTGCGATTTATATCGTAATGGGCTGGATGGTCTTGGCGGTAATGAAATCCCTGACAGCCTCACTCCCGTCGGCAGGACTGGCTTGGCTGGCGGCAGGCGGTATGCTGTACAGCGTCGGCATTTACTGGTTTGTAAACGATGAAAAAATCCGACACGGGCACGGAATCTGGCATCTGTTCGTATTGGGCGGCAGCATAACCCAATTTGTCAGCGTGTACGGTTATGTAATCTGAATGCCGTCTGAAACACAAAAACCTCCCAAACCTGAAGGCAGGGAGGTTTTCTCTTTGCCGGGCATTATTGTTTATCGTGGAACTCGTGGAATTCATACTGATAGGATAAATCCTGTCCCGCCTTTTTCTGCATCAGGTAGTCATCATAAATGGCGCGGATTTCCTTACGCAGCAAGAATAAGGCAATCAGGTTGGGGATAACCATAAAGCCGTTGAACATATCGGACAGATTCCAAACCAAATGGACTTTGCCGAGCGTACCCAAAACGATAGCAAGCAGAACCAATGCGCGATAGATGCCCAAGTGTCTTCCCCTGAAAAGAAAACGGATGTTGGACTCGCCGAAATAATACCAGCCGATAATGGTCGTAAAGGCGAAGAAGGTCAGACACACGGCAAGCAATTGCGAACCGAAGCCCGGAAATGCCTTGTTAAAGGCAAATTGAGTAACCGCCGCGCCCTGTTCGCCCGAAAGGTTGGCATCGGTCAGCAGGATAATCAATGCCGTAGCCGTACATACCAAAATCGTATCGATAAATACACCGACAAATGCCGTCATACCTTGCTGAACAGGATGCTTCACATCCGCAGTCGCGTGGGCGTGCGGAGTCGAACCCATACCTGCTTCGTTGGAAAACAGACCGCGCGCCACGCCGAAACGTATCGCTTCACGCATACCGATACCCGCAGCACCGCCCAAAACGGCCTCGGGATTGAAGGCGGCGGTAAAGATGTGGTTGAACATCGGCACAATATGGTCGGAAAATTCAAACAGGATAACGACGGCGCACAAAATATAAACAACCGCCATAAACGGCACGACAAACCGGGCAATATTGGCAATACGGTTCACGCCGCCAATCACAACCATGCCCGCAAGGACGGCAAACACAATACCGACTGCCAAAGAAGGCACATCAAATGCAATGGTAACGGCAGAAGCGATGGAGTTTGCCTGAGTCGCATTGCCGATAAAGCCCAACGCGACAATCAGCGCGATGGAGAAAAAGCCCGACAGGAAACGCGCCGCGCCCCTGCCGATTTTCGGAGTCAGACCGTGCGTAATATAAAACGCCGGCCCGCCGATGTATTTGCCGTGGCTGACGACGCGGTATTTCTGCGCCAGCAGTGCTTCCGCAAAAATCGTGGACATCCCCAAAACGGCAGAAAGCCACATCCAAAAAATCGCACCCGGCCCGCCTGCGGTAATGGCGGTCGCCACACCGGCGACGTTGCCCGTACCGATTTGCGCGGATATAGCAACCGCCAACGCCTGAAACTGCGATAAGGACTTATCGTCTTTATCACCTTTGGCAAACAAGCCGCCGAATACGGATTTGAATCCCGCGCCCAGCTTGGTAATCTGCGGCGCACCAAGATACAGCGTAAAAAACAGGCCGATACCCAAAAGCGCATAAATCAGCAGGTAGCCCCAAAGAAACCGATTGACTGTACCCACCAGAACAGACAATATATTTTCCATAAAATAAACCTTATCTTACGATTAAAATGACTGTTTTCCAAAAGACATTCCAATAAGGAAACACGGCGAGCAGACCGTATTTGCCGCAACAGATGCCTTAAATTGTCAATAATCCGAGAGAAGCTGTGCCAGCATACCGTAAAATATCGTTAATTAAAATATTTCTTTATTTTTAAGCGGAAAGCGGAGGAAATCGTTTTCAGACGGTATCGACAACGGCACGGCATAAAACAGGATATTTTGGGTACTTGCAACTTATGTTAAAATGCCGACCGTAAAAAATCTGACAAAAACAGATTAATTATTTGAAATAAGAAAGGAAATTTATGGCAGGCCATAGCAAGTGGGCGAATATCCAGCATAAAAAAGCCCGTCAGGATGCCAAACGCGGCAAAATCTTCACCCGTTTAATCAAAGAAATCACCGTTGCGGCGCGTATGGGCGGCGGCGATCCCGGCGCAAATCCGCGCCTGCGTCTGGCTTTGGAAAAAGCAGCCGAAAACAATATGCCCAAAGACAATGTGCAACGCGCCATCGACAAAGGTACGGGTAACTTGGAAGGCGTGGAATACATCGAGTTGCGCTACGAAGGCTACGGCATCGGCGGCGCAGCTTTGATGGTGGACTGCCTGACCGACAACAAAACCCGCACCGTTGCGGACGTACGCCACGCATTTACCAAAAACGGCGGCAACTTGGGTACCGACGGCTGCGTGGCGTTCAACTTCGTGCATCAGGGCTATTTGGTATTCGAACCCGGCGTTGACGAAGACGAGCTGATGGAAGCGGCTTTGGAAGCCGGTGCGGAAGACGTGGTTACCAACGACGACGGTTCCATCGAAGTCATTACCGCGCCAAATGATTGGGCGGGCGTAAAATCCGCTTTGGAGGCGGCAGGTTACAAATCCGTTGACGGCGACGTTACGATGCGCGCCCAAAACGAAACCGAACTCTCCGGCGACGATGCCGTCAAAATGCAAAAACTGATTGACGCGCTGGAAGACTTGGACGACGTGCAAGACGTTTACACTTCCGCCGTATTGAATCTGGACTGATACGCAGCACAGCAGACATACAACAAAATGCCGTCTGAACCTTTCAGACGGCATTGATTTATTTAGCCCTTGCCCACGCCCACCAAACCGTCAGGACAACCGCCAAAAAATACGCCGCGCTCCAAACAGGCAAAGCAACCCCTAACAGATAATCCGGTTCGGCACAATTTCCGAACCCGCGCACAACAGGCTCGAACCAATCAAACAAAGGCCAGCCCTTCAATCGAAACGTCCACGGCGCGCCGCACGAAGGAGCCGCACCCGGCGGCAGCGACTGCAACCACAACTGATATGCCGCAACAGAAATACCCGTAACGGCGGGAATACTGATAAACACTGCGCCTGACAGTCCGCCCACCCTGCCCTTGGGCTTACACGCCAGCACAACTGCCGCACACAATGCGGTTGCCAAAACACATAACCGCTGACTGATGCACAAAACGCAAGGCTCCATACCCAAAACATACTGTGCCGCCAAAGAACCGGCAAATGCACAGACCGAAACGGCAAACAGCAGCCAAACGGCTTTTCTAAATAACGGGGTCATTTTCTCAACACACCAATCAAAATACCGATATGCCGATTTTGCTGGATATATCCCGAGATGGCAAGGGACGAATCGACACCGGCACAGGTGCGGACGATTTCGGTTTTCCCGATATGCACAAAACCTGACAAAGGACAAAACGGCGATTTGTCCGCACAATGCCCGAAAAAATACATCCGGAGGATTTGAATTTGAATTTCGGCAAATTTAGCGAATCAAAAGCAACAGCCGATAAAAAAATCAAAAGTTTATTTCAATGTTTCAACACACAGGACGACACATAAAGCACCGCCCTATGTGCCGTCCTGATTTGGAAGGGGTTACACCCCTCCCAAATATAGTGGATTAACAAAAACCGGTACGGCGTTGCCTCGCCTTGCCGTACTATTTGTACTGTCTGCGGCTTCGCCGCCTTGTCCTGATTTTTGTTAATCCACTATAAAGTCTGATTCTACCGCCCTAAAGGGCAGGGTTTCAACCGAAAAGGAAACACGATGAAAGCATATGATTTTTTGAATAATCGGATTGACGGGTTTTTGAGGGAATTTGTTACCGGATAGCCATCGGGCAAGTTTTTTGCAAAATTTGAATCGGTCGGGTAAATTTTCAAAAAATAATTGACAGCAGATAAGAAACGGCGGATAATTACCGCCGTTGAGTTGCTTGATGCAGCTTGATTTTTCTCCTCTACTTCTCCTTTGTAGACTTGGCACACATTCAACCGGATGTGTGCATTTTTTATCTCCGCTTTTTTTGAAATTTAATTACTTTTATTGTTTGAAATTCTATTCTTTAAGAAATTTAACAAGAAAAACGCTTGCTTTTTGACCGGAAAAGCTGCATAATTCGTTCCGTTAGCTGGTTCGAGTAGTCAGTTAATAGTTTCTCCTCTATTTCTCCTTTGTAGACTTGGCGCACATTCTATTGAATGTGTGCATTTTTTATCTGAAGCAACAAGCCTCTGTGCGTGATGTTGTTATGTTTCATTTAGATGTCAAACCGCATACCCGGTCTGAAATATTCAATCCAAATCCAAAACCGGATTTTCTTTGACTTCCTCCATCACAACATAACTCCTACTCTCCGAAGCGGCAGGCAGTTGCAATAGGATATTGCCGAGCATATCCCGATAGGCAGACATATCGGGCAAACGTACTTTAATCAGGTAGTCGTATTCGCCCGACACCAGATGGCACTCCATAATTTGCGGAATTTTCAGCACTTCTTTTTTGAAATCTTCGAAAATATTGCCCGATTTGGATTGCAGCTTCAGCTCGACAAAAACCAATGGCGGTTTTCCCAACAGATGGGGATTGAGATGGGCGTGATAGCCGGAAATATAATGTTCCCGCTCCAAACGGCATACCCTCTCTGTAACGGGCGTGCTGGACAACCCTACCTTCTCGGCAAGCTCCGTCATCGGGATACGGGCATTTTGCTGAAGAATTTTGAGGATGCGGAAATCGATTTTATCTAGTTCTTTCATTTGGATTACCTTGTATTTATTATTGATTTTAACAAATAGAGTATAAATTTGGGAAAGCAATTATATCAGGAAAAGCAAACCGCCTTCCTACCTGAAAACTGCTGCTCTGGCTTGAAGACACAAGGTTCTTTAATATTTTAAAAGCCTTGCCGTTGGATTATAATTCCCCAATTGATTTCTTAATTTTGCTAATAAACACTTGTTTGGTAAGGAATGAATTTATGCGGCCTTTGAACGTGCAGATCAGGTTGGGCAACCTTAGGCACAATTATCGGATTTTGAAGGAAATGCACGGAGGCAAGCTGTTGGCGGTAGTGAAGGCCGACGCATACGGACACGGTGCGGTCAGATGTGCTTTCGCGCTGGCAGACTTGGCAGACGGCTTTGCCGTGGCGACAATCGACGAGGGAATCAGGCTGCGGGAGAGCGGCATTACCCATCCGATTGTCCTTTTAGAAGGCGTATTTGAAGCATCAGAGTACGAAGCGGTCGAACAATACTCGCTTTGGCCGGCAGTCGGAAACCAATGGCAGCTTGAGGCTTTGCTTTCCCGCCATTGGAAAAAACCTGTCAAGGTCTGGTTGAAAATGGATTCGGGAATGCACCGTACCGGATTTTTCCCTCATGATTACGCTTCGGCATATGCGGCATTGAAACAGTCGGAATATGTGGACAGTATTGTCAAGTTCTCGCATTTCTCCTGTGCGGACGAACCTGAAAGCGGTATGACGGAAATACAGATGGAAGCATTCGATTTGGGTACGAAAGGGCTGGAAGGCGAAGAAAGCCTTGCCAATTCGGCAGCTATTTTGAATATCCCCGAAGCACGCAGGGATTGGGGGCGCGCGGGCTTGGCGTTATACGGCATTTCCCCGTTCGGAGGCAGCGATGACAGGCTGAAACCCGTGATGAGGCTTTCAACCCGTATTTTCGGCGAACGCGTTTTACAGCCGCACTCCCCTATCGGTTATGGCGCAACATTTTATACCAGTAAATCTACGCGCGTCGGTCTGATTGCCTGCGGTTATGCGGACGGTTATCCGCGCCGCGCTCCAAGCAATTCCCCCGTCGCCGTCGACGGTAAATTGACCCGGGTCATCGGCAGGATCTCTATGGATATGATGACTATCGAGCTGGACGCTTCGCAAGAAGGTTTGGGACACGAGGTCGAACTGTGGGGCGATACGGTCAATATCAATACCGTTGCCGAAGCGGCCGGAACCATCCCTTACGAATTGATGTGCAATATCAAACGTGCAAAATTCACTTATATCGAGTAATCGAGTCCAAACGAAAATCCCGTCTGAAGCTTTTCAGACGGCATAAATGCGTTTTGACAAAATCAGTAAAAGACATTGCCAAATAGAAAATACTGATAATGCCCACAATCTGAAACCCCATCCTTCCCGCAAAAACGGAAAATCAAAATCAGAAACCTAAAATTTCGTCATTCCCGCGCAGGCGGGAATCCGGTTTTTTGAGTTTCCGTCATTTCTGATAAATTCTCGTCGTTTTTCATTTCTAGATTCCCGCATGCGCGGGAATGACAAAATTAAAGTTTCAGAATTTATTTGAACAACAAACTAGATTCCCGCTTTCGTGGGGATGACGGCGGATAGGTTTTGTTGTTTCGGATAAATTCCTGTTGTTTTTTGGTTTCCAGATTCCCACCTTTAAAAGAATGACGTAAGAAAGCAGAAATAAGAACACGGGGATTTTTTAAATTTGCAATATTCTTTTCTAAAGACATTTTACCCAATGCCCATAAACAAAAATGCCGCCTGAAGCCTTTCAGACGGCATTTTCCCATCAAAACCGCAATCAGTTTTTCATCGATTGAACCGGTGCGGGAATCCTGCCGCCCCGGTTGACGAACACTTCGCACGAACCTTCTTTTGCCGGCATTACAGGCGCGTAGCCCAACAGACCGCCGAACTCGACGCTGTCGCCGACGGTTTTGCCCGTTACCGGAATAATGCGCACGGCGGTGGTTTTGCTGTTGATCATGCCGATGGCGGCTTCGTCGGCGATGATGCCGGAAATGGTGTGCGCGGGCGTGTCGCCGGGAACGGCAATCATGTCCAAACCAACGGAGCAGACGGCGGTCATGGCTTCGAGTTTGTCCAGCGTCAACACGCCTGCCTCGGCGGCGGCAATCATACCTTCGTCTTCGGAAACGGGGATAAACGCGCCGCTCAAACCGCCGACCGCGCTGGAAGCCATCATGCCGCCCTTTTTCACGGCATCGTTCAGCAATGCCAAAGCTGCTGTTGTGCCGTGCGTACCGCAGACGCTCAAGCCCATTTCTTCAAGAATGCGCGCCACCGAGTCGCCGACGGCGGGGGTCGGTGCCAGCGACAAATCGAGAATGCCGAACGGGATATTCAGCATTTTTGAGGCTTCGCGGCCGATGAGTTCGCCCACGCGGGTGATTTTGAAAGCGGTTTTCTTCACGACTTCGGCGACCTCGGTCAGGCTGACCGCGTCCGAATTTTCCAGCGCGGCTTTGACCACGCCTGGACCGGATACGCCGACATTAATCACAGCATCCGCTTCGCCCGAGCCGTGGAACGCACCCGCCATAAACGGATTGTCTTCCACCGCGTTGCAGAACACGACGATTTTGGCGCAGCCGAAACCTTCGGGCGTGATTTCAGCCGTGCGTTTGATGGTTTCGCCTGCCAGCTTGACCGCATCCATATTGATACCGGCACGCGTGCTGCCGATATTGATGGAGCTGCACACGATATCGGTAGTTTTCATCGCTTCGGGAACGGAACGGATCAACACCTCATCCGAAGGCGACATACCTTTTTGCACCAGCGCGGAAAAGCCGCCGATAAAGGACACGCCGATGGCTTTGGCTGCCTTGTCCAAAGTCTGCGCCACGCTGACATAACTGTCGGCTTTGGTCGCCGCCGCGATTTGGGCAATCGGCGTAACGGAAATGCGCTGATTCACAATCGGCACGCCGTATTTGGCGGAAAGGTGTTTCGCCGTTGCCACCAAGTCTTTGCCGACCGTGGTGATTTTGTTGTAAATGTTTTGGTTTAACACGTCGATGTCGGTGCTGATGCAGTCGTGCAAATCAATGCCGATGGTAATGGTGCGGACATCAAAATTCTGGTCGGCAACCATTTTGACGGTTTCTAAAATTTCGCCGGATTGGATACTCATCACATTCCTCCGACTCAAATGCGGTGCATCGCTTGGAAGATTTCTTCGTTTTGCATACGGATGTCAAGCGCGAGTTTTTTGCTCTCTTCCGCAAACAAATCCAAAATCTCCTGCCGCGATTTAGGGCATTTCGAGGTATCCACCAAGATAATCATAGTAAAAAAATCGTCCATCAGCTGTTGGCTGATATTGAGGATGTTGATTCGGTTTTCCGCCAAAATTTTGGAAACATCGTACACGATGCCGACGCGGTCTTTACCGATGACGGTGATGACTGAATTGTTCACAGGCTTACTCCTTGCAGATATCCGTTAAAATCCGAAATTATACCACCGTCGGATTTTGAAGAATATTGTCAACAATATATACATACAAAATGCCGTCTGAAACTATTTCAGACAGCATCAAGATTCAGGGTTCGATTAAATAACCATCCTTATCCCATTGGGTTTTCCTGACCAACTTGTCATCCTGATAAACAGCCTCGCTCTTTTTAGAACCATCTTCATACCACTCCAAAACCACCCCGTTGCGTTTATGGTGGCGGATAGACAGTTCCGAAAGTAATCGGCCGCTTTCATCCCAAGTCAGAATTTTGGCAGGCTCATCGTTGACCATAACCATTTCCGTCTTGATACTTCCATCGGCATACCATTGCTTCCATACGCCGTTCGCCTTATTTTGCTTAAACTGGATTTCGCTTTCCTTGCCGCCGTTACGGTAATAACGGTATCCCGTACCCTCACTCAAGCCATTTTTATAAGGCATAACCGCAGATTTTTTACCGTTCGGATACCAGTTGACCCATTCCCCGTCCGGCTTACCCTTGCTGAAGCCCCCCGCCATTTTTTTCTGACCATTAAAATGCCACAAAATCAACATACCGTTTTGCAGGGTAGGCACAAAAGATTTGATTTGCGTTGAAGCAACGATATAAGGTTCGGAATATTTCTTCATCGACGGATAATAAAAATCCTGCGCGTGTGCGATACCCGCCGCCACACTATATTGCCTGATATAAGCGGCAGAAGACATCGTCGCCGTCAGTTTCCCGTTCTGATTAAAATAAACAGAATAGGTCTGCGCCGGCAAAGCGGCCGAAAAACCCAACAGTACGATTGAAAATACAATCCGAGATAATTTCTTCATTATGATAGCGATATAAAAAACAATTAACTTATAAACAATATGGTAAGGATTTCTCAACCAAGCGTCAAACCCGAAACAATGTATCGTAAAAATGCCGTCTGAAAACAAATCGTCTTCAGACGGCATTTCCCTCCAACTCACTCTTCGCCCAATAACTGCTCGCGCGTCAAGAGGAAAACAAAACCGTCGCCCCCGCTGGTTTCCAACCAAGTAAAAGGCAACTCCGGATACGCTGCTTCCAATACATCCCTGTTATGCCCGATTTCCACCAGCAATACACCTTTAGGATTCAGAAACTTTGCCGCATTCAGAAGAATCTGCCTGGTGGCATCCAACCCGTCCGCCCCGCTGCCCAACGCCAATTCCGGTTCGTGCAAATATTCCTCCGGCAAAGCCCCAACCGACTCTGCATCCACATAAGGCGGATTGGAAACAATCAAATCATAAGTGCCTTCCAGTCCCTCAAACAAATCGGTATGAATAAGCTGAATACGCTCTTCCAGACCATAATCTTCAATATTGATCCCTGCAACTTCCAAAGCATCCAAACTCACATCAACCGCATCAATTTGGGCATCAGGATAATGGTGCGCCATCTGAATGGCAAGGCAACCGCTTCCGGTGCAAAGATCCAAAGCATTATGCACCAGCTCATCGTATTCTATCCAAGGTCGAAGTCCGTCACCCAGCAATTCATAAATAAAAGAGCGCGGTACAATCACGCGTTCATCTACATAAAAATCAAACTCCCCCTGCCAGGCCTGGTGTGTCAAATAAGCGGCAGGAATGTGTTCGACAGCACGACGCTCAATAACCGCCAGCACTTCCTCTTTTTCAGCTTCCAAGAGTTTTGCATCAAGATATGGGGCAAGCATATCCAAAGGCAAATTCAAAGTATGCAGAATCAAATAAACCGCTTCATCATGCGCATTATCTGTTCCATGACCAAAAAAGAGCCCTGCCTCATTAAAACGGCTGACTGCAAAACGTAAAACATCACGGATAGTCGTCAATTCTTGTGCGGCCTGATTAAACATAATATGAACCATTCTGCGTATAGATGCTTTTAATTATAACAGAAACAACAAGCAAACCTTTTCATATCGCCAAATAACCACTCAATCTACCCATACAACTACATAAATGCCGCGCGAAGACCATTGCCCGAACGGAAACGGCGATGGCGGACGGTATGGGCAACCTGATAGGCTGGGAAGAAACGGGGCTTGTTGAGGGCAAGCAGTGGATAACCGCAAAAGACGACAAGGTGTCCGATGTCTGCAATGCCAACGGCGGGATGGGCGTAATCGGTTTGCACGAGCCTTTCTCCCACGGTGCGTTGACGATACCGGAGCATCCAAATGGCAGGTGCGCGGTTGTTCCCGTTGTCGGGCGGACAGGCAAGCTGGCGAAAGGCAGCCGCGCGATGGAAACGGGCGATGGACGGCAGGTGAGGTTGTTTCCGTATCGGGCGGCGAATTGGGGGAATTTGCTGAAACAAAGGAGCTTCGTAAAGCGGCTATGCAGTATGCGCGTGATAACTTTGTCGGCAAAAGCTATGTCAATGAAAGCAGCGGGCATGAACTGAAGGTAACTTGGCAAGGTGTGAAACACGCTGCGTCAAAATCGAACAGCATCGAACTTTCCCTTATGGTCGCGCTTGATAAAGTTTTGATGAATGCAAAATATGAAGGAAGTTTTCCTAACAAATTAGGGAGGGATCATATTATTGCGGTACACAAATACTCAACCGGTGTCAGATTTGGCAATAAAGTCTTAAAAATCAGGATAATAGCCCGTGAGAAATTTGATGGGATAAAACATTACGATCATTTTATTTTGAAAGACAAATGAAAAAACCCTGTCCAGTATATCTGGGATAGCTTATGGAAGCATTTAACCCAGCCTCGGATAAGGCTTTAAATCCATCATGCCATTTATACGGTAAAAACAAGGGTCTGTACTAGATTAGCAGATATGTTACCCTCGAAATATGAAGATAACACACTGCAAATTAAAGAAAGAAGTACAAAAAGAACCGCTCCGTTCTTTTGTACCGGAAGTTACCGCCCGTTCTGCAGCCGATATTTTGGGTATCCATCCCGATTCGGCGGCACTGTTTTACCGTAAAATCCGCACGGTTACCAACCATCGTTTGGCCTTGGCTGCCGATGAGGTTTTCGAGGGCCCCGCCGGGCCGGGCGGAAGCTGTTTCGGCGGACGGCGTAAAGGCAGACGCGGTCGCGGCGCGGCAGGAAAAGCGGTTGTCTTCGGCATTCCGAAACGCAACGGGCGGACCTATACCGTTGCCGCGGA
>NZ_QNRU01000021.1 GCF_003315235.1 Neisseria gonorrhoeae
GGAACTTTTGGAATCAGGCAAAACGCGCCTTGCGAAAATACAACGGAATCGATCGTAAACCTTTCCCGCCGTTGTTGAGGGAATGCGAATTTCGATTTAACTTCGGCACACCGCCCCGGCAGCTAAAAATCCTGCGGGATCGGTGTGGAATTTAGGGATAATCTAGTACAGCCCCATTTCGGCCGGTTTGTGCATTTCGTCATCCGGAAGCCGGTATTTTGCCGGCAGGTTTTGACTACTTTGCCCGATGACCGGGTTTGTCTGTTTTTAACAAAGGAGTGAGAAGGTTTGTCCCTGTCTGAATTTATAGAACGCCGAACGTCATTTAATCCGATGGTTATTTTGACGACTTTGTTTTTTGTGTGTGTTTTGGTGGTATTGGTTTTAACCGTGCCGGATCAGGTGCAGATGTGGCTCGACCGGGCAAAAGAAGTCATTTTTACCGAGTTCAGCTGGTTTTATGTTTTAACGTTTTCCATTTTTCTGGGTTTTCTGCTGATACTCTCGGTCAGCGGTTTGGGAAACATCAGGCTAGGACGGGATGAAGATGTGCCGGAATTCGGCTTCCTGTCGTGGCTGGCGATGCTGTTTGCGGCCGGGATGGGCGTGGGCCTGATGTTTTTCGGCGTGGCAGAGCCGTTGATGCATTATTTTTCGGACATTACGGTCGGCGCGCCGGAACACAGGCAGCAGCAGGCATTGCTGCACACGGTGTTCCATTGGGGCGTTCACGCCTGGTCGGTGTACGGTACGATTGCATTGGCTTTGGCTTATTTCGGTTTCCGCTACAAACTGCCGCTTGCCCTGCGTTCTTGTTTTTACCCCCTGTTGAAAGAAAAAATTTCCGGAAGGTTCGGCGATGCCATTGATATTATGGCGTTGCTTGCTACTTTTTTCGGCATCATCACCACATTGGGGTTCGGGGCTTCGCAACTGGGCGCCGGATTGCAGGAAATGGGCTGGATTGCCGAAAACAGCTTCGGCGTGCAGGTCTTGATTATCGCCGCCGTAATGTCCCTCGCCGTCGTTTCGGCAATATCCGGCGTGGGGAAGGGCGTGAAGGTGTTGAGCGAGTTGAACCTGGGCCTTGCGTTTTTGCTGCTGTTTTTTGTTTTGGCGGCGGGCCCCACTGTTTACCTGTTGTCGGCATTCGGCGACAACATAGGGAACTACCTCGGAAATCTGGTGCGCCTCAGTTTGAAAACTTATGCGTACGAACGGGAACACAAGCCGTGGTTTGAATCTTGGACGGTGCTTTATTGGGCGTGGTGGTGTTCTTGGGCGCCGTTTGTGGGTTTGTTTATCGCGCGCATTTCAAAGGGGCGCACCATCCGCGAGTTTGTCTTCGGGGTTTTGCTCATCCCCGGCCTGTTCGGCGTTTTGTGGTTTACCGTCTTCGGCAATACGGCGATTTGGCTGAATGACGGGGTTGCGGGGGGAATGCTCGAAAAGATGACCTCCTCTCCGGAAACGCTGCTTCTTAAATTCTTTAATTACCTCCCCCTGCCCGAACTGACGAGCATCGTCAGCCTGCTGGTCATTTCCCTGTTTTTTGTAACTTCTGCCGACTCCGGGATTTATGTCCTGAACAATATTACCTCTCGGGACAAAGGCTTGAGCGCGCCACGGTGGCAGGCGGTTATGTGGGGCGTGCTGATGTCTGCCGTTGCCGTTTTGCTGATGCGCTCGGGCGGACTCGGCAACCTGCAGTCTATGACCCTGATTGTTTCCCTGCCGTTTGCCCTGCTGATGCTGATAATGTGTTTCAGCCTGTGGAAAGGCTTGAGTGCGGATAAGAAATATTTTGAGACCCGGGTCAACCCTACCAGTGTATTTTGGACGGGCGGCAAGTGGAAAGAACGGCTGGTGCGGATAATGAGCCAGACGCAGGAGCAGGATATTTTAAAATTCCTCAAACATACCGCATCGCCCGCTATGCACGAGTTGCAACGGGAGCTTTCGGAAGAATACGGCTTGAGCGTCCGGGTCGATAAGATGTTTCATCAGGACGAGCCCGCAATCGAGTTCGTCATTCGGAAAGAGACGATGCGCGATTTTATGTACGGGATTAAGTCTGTCGGGCAGGATGTATCCGACCAGTTGATTAACGACGGCAAGCTGCCGCATATCCGGCACCAGACAACTTACAAACCCTACGCTTATTTTTTCGACGGGCGCGTCGGGTACGATGTGCAGTATATGAACAAGGACGAGCTGATTGCCGACATTTTGAAAAACTACGAACGTTATTTGATGTTGTTGGATGATGTCGGTCAGGAACTGATGGCGCACGAGCAGGTGGAATTGGCAGAGTAAATATCCTCGCTCCGGCGTTTGCCAAAAAAATGCGGTGAATCAGATTCACCGCATTTTTTTGCCGGACGGGGCTTCGGACGGCACGGCGTTCATTTGTTTCCTTCAAACTGCTCCTTCAGCACCCGTTTCAATACTTTGCCCGTAGCGTTGCGCGGCAGCCCGTCTTTAAAGTGGATCTGTTTGGGGATTTTGAAATTTGCCAGCACGGTACGCAGGTGGCGGCGGATTTCGTCCTCGCCCAAATCCATACCTTCCTTCAATTGGACGAAGGCGACGATTTCCTCGTCGGCATAACGGTCTTTCACGCCGATGACGGCGGCGGCTTCGACGGCATCGAGTTTGTGGATTTCTTCTTCGATCTCGCGCGGATAGACGTTTTGACCTTTGGAAATAATCAAATCTTTTTTGCGGTCGACGATAAAGATAAAGCCGTCCTCGTCTATGGTAACGAAATCGCCCGTTTTCAACCAGCCGTTGACGATGGTTTCATCGGTGGCGGCAGGCATATTGAGGTAGCCCCGCATCACCGAACCGCCCCTGACGATCAGTTCGCCCACTTCGCCGCGCGGCACTTCGACCAATTCTTCATCGACGGCTTTGGCTTCCAAACCGGGCAGGGGGATGCCGACGCTGCGGGCTTTTTGCCGTTCGGGCGTATTGACGGCGACGACGGGCGAGGCTTCGCTCAGTCCGTAGCCTTCCAGCAATTTGGCGCGGGGGAACTTGGCTTTAAAATCGAGGATGGTTTGTTCCGCCAAAGGCGCGCCGCCGCTGATAAACAGGCGGATGCGGTTGAACCATCTGAAATACCAAGGGATTTTCGCCTTGCTCATCGCGGTGTAAATCGCGGGTACGCCCAAAAACACGGTTGCGCGTTTGAGCAGGGCCTGTTTCAAAACGTTGGAAAAGGGGAAAACGGATTTGACCAAAATAATCGAACACGCCATATAAATCGGCAGCAGTACCATAGCCGTCAGCGTGAAGCTGTGGAACATCGGCAGGAAAACGATAAAGCGGTCGCGTTTGGAAATTTTAAAGATGCGTTCGATGCCGTTCAGGTTGGCGAACAGGTTGGCGTAACTGATTAGCGCGCCTTTGGGATGCCCCGTCGTGCCGGAGGTGTAGATGATGTGTGCCAAATCATTTATCCGGGGTTGGCGGCCCAAGTCGGGTTTTTCGGGGAAGCGGCGCACGTTTTCAAAAAAGGCATCGCCTTCCGCCGTTTCGCCGGCCGGCCGGCTTTTGTCCGTCCAAATGATTTTTTCGACGGGCGTTTGCGCCTTCAGGCCCGCCAATTCTTTTGACAGGCCGGCCGAGGCGAACAGGAAGCGCGCCTTGCAGTCGTTCAGGATATACGCGTATTCGCTGTTTTTCAAAAATGTGTTCATCGGTACGGCGACCGCGCCGATGGCGGAGACGGCGAAATAGGCGGTAATAAATTCTGTGGAATTGGAAACCGCCAGCGCGACCGTGTCGCCGAACTTCACGCCGATATTTTGCAGATACGCCGCGACGGCTTCGGCTTCCTGCTTGAGCGCGCGGTAGGCGGTTTTTTCCTTGCCGTCGAACACTGCCTTGCCGTTGCCGTTTTTGCGGCAGGCGGCGGCGAGCATTTCGTAGAAATTGGCATAAGTCCGGTTCATGAAACTTCCTTTATGGTTGCGGACGGCGAACGCCCTCATTTGAAAACAATATGCCGTCTGAAAACGGAAGGCGGCAGTTTATCATCTTTGCCTTCAGACGGCATATCAAACGCCGCCTTTGCGCCGCATGCCGGAGGTTCGCCCCCGTCCTTCCTATGTCTGACCTGAATGCCGTCTGAATCAATATGAAGATATACGTTTCAGACGGCATCCCCCTGTTGTGGAAATACCGTCCGCCCCCCCCTGTCCGATTATTGCCTGATTGCGGCGGCGCGGACGAGTTCTTCGAGGCTGTCGGCAAGCATTTCCGCCGCGCGCCGGTAGCCTTGGGCGGAGAAGTGTACGCCGTCTTTGGCGGCCCATCCTTGGTTGAGCCAGTTTTTCATGCTGCATATGCCGCCCATTGCGTTTTGCCAAGACCAAAACATCGTCTGCCCCTGACGGGCGACGCGCCGCTGCATCTGTTGGACTTCGGTCAGGAGGACGGGGCGCGTGCCGCATACGCCGAGCGTGTTTTTCAGGGATTCGGGCGCGCCGATGATGAGGATGCCGGCGGCGGGCAGGCTGTCGCGGATTTGGCGGACGGTATCCAGCCATTTTTGTTCGGTATCGGCAATGTCGATGTTGTTGTTGAAGGCTTCGTTGGTGCCGTAGGAAAGGATAACCAAATCGGCGCCGGTTTGGGCAAGGTCGTTCATACGGTCGGCACGCCATTTCGACCACTGGGTCAATTGTGCGCCGTTGATGCCCATCGCGGAAACGGTAATGCCGCCGGCGGGATTTTCGATGTTGATGAAGCCGATGTCCCACGGCATTTCGGTCTGTATGGCCAGGGGCAGTGCCGCGCCCGTATCCAGTACCTGCCAGCCGCCGCCGTTGGCGGAGACGGTGTTGCCGTTGACGGTCAGGGTTTGTTCGGCGAGCAGCGGTTTGGCAAACAGGGAAACGCGCTGTTTGCCGGTTTTGCCGTCAGACGCGGTCAGGGTCATGCTGCCGCCGCTGCCGGTTTGGGCGAGGATGCCGCCGAGGGGGAAGTCTGCTGCGGCACTTCGGCTGTTGAGGCTTTGCCAGTTGCCGTTATAGCGGACGGCCGCCATGCGCTGCCCTTTGACATTGGCGGGGTAAACCCAGCCTATGCCGCCGTCGCCCCATGTTTTTTGCAGGCGTTTGCGCAGGGCGTCGGTAAAGAAGTCGCCGGCGGTATGCGAGTCGCCGATTTGCAGGATGCGGAAGGTCTCGCCGCTGCCTTGTGCGACGGATCGGAGTTTTTTCATCCAAGGCGAGGCGGCGGCGTTGCCGTAGTCGGTCAGCAGCCCGTTTGTATCGGTGTAGGGGGCGGACGGGGAAACGGTAACGGTGTCGGGGCTGACGGAGGCGACGGGCAGGGCTTCTGCCTGCGTGGCGGCGAACAGGGCGGAAAATGCGATGAAGTGTTTGGGGTTCATGGCTGTGTACTTGATGGTTGCGTACTCGGTTCAAAAACGATTTTTTCCATTATTTTTTCCGCCAGCAGTTTTTGTCCTTCGGCGGTAAAGTGTATGCCGTCCTTACTGCGGTAGCGGACGGGTTTGCCGTTGACGTTGACGGAATCGGTGTAGCGGCCTTTCCCGCCGCTCAGTGTTTGCGCGGTGGGAATCAGGATGATTTTGCCTTTCAAGTGTTCCGAAAGCAGTTTGTCGAGGTAGCGCATCTGACCGTCGAGCTTGACTTTTTTCATGTAGGGGATGCCGAGCCAGACGACTTGGACGCGGTGCGTGTGTGCGGCTTCAAGGATGCGGTCGACGCGTTTCAGGTATTCTTGCGCCCATTCGTCGGAAGCGAATTTGAGGTAGCGTTTGCCGACGGGGAAATCCCACGGGTCGTTCGGGCCGAGGAAGACGGCGAGTACGCTGATTTCGGGATGTTTTTTCAAGGTTTCTTCAATCGTTTTCGGCCAGTCGAAGAATGAGGGATAGGAAAGCCCCGTGCTTTGTTTGCTGAGGTTGGCGGATTCGATGCCGTATTGCTGTTTCAGGCTTTTTTGCACGAAGGGCGCAACGCCCTGCATCAGCGAATCTCCGGCGAAAAAGACTTTGTCGCCGCTGCGGACGGCGGCGGCTTCGGTGCCTTGTTTCCATTCTGTTCCGCCGGCCGGCGGGGCGGCTTCGGATGCGGCGGCTTCAGACGGCATATCTGCCGAACCGCCGTCTTGAGCCGTCGGCGGCGTTTCGCCGGACAGGAAGGTTTTGATGCCGTCTGAAAGGGCGTAGGCGTTTTCTTGCAACGCCGCTCCGCTCCGCCACCATCCGTAGGCGGCAAGCGGTTCGAGCGGGCTGTTGCGGTGGTAGGTCTGCTGCCAGTAGGCGTTGATGGGGTTTTGGCTGAACCACACGGCAATCAGGGCAGACATCAGTATGGAGGCGAAAAGGGAAAGAAAGTTTTTCATGTCCAAACCCTTAAAAATTGGCATAAATAAAGCCGGGTATCCCCGAAGGGGCGAGGACGATAATCAGCAGCAGGATGATGGAAATCTGGATAAACCACAGCCACATCGGGATTTTTTCCAAACCTTTGACCGTGCCGTCGAAAGCGCGTTGCAGGTAAGGGTAGAGCAGCATCAAGGATGCAAACGAGGCAAGCAGCAGCATATCCGCCCGTTGCGGCGCGTTCCAGCCGCCGGCATTGGCAAAGAGGGCACTGAAAACTGCGCCTGCATCGTCGGGGTTTGCGGTATTGAAGACGACAAAGCTAAGGCAGACGAAATGGAAGGTAACAAACCACGAGAGCGGCGCAAGGTATTTCAGACGGCATAGCGCGTCGCGTCCGAAATACCGGTCGCCCGTGTTGAGCAGCGCCAGTGCCGTGCCGTGCAGCGCGCCCCAAATGAGGAAGTTCCAGCCGTAGCCGTGCCAGATGCCTGAGAGTACCATTGCCGCCATCAGGTTGAGCTGTGTCCGCAAAAAGCCTTTTTTGCTGCCGCCCAAGGGGATGTAGATGTAGTCGCGTATCCAGGTGGAAAGGCTGATGTGCCATTTGTCCCAAAATGCGCGGATATTCGCGGCACGAAGCGGTGCGGAGAAGTTTTTGGGCAGCCGGAAGCCCAGCAGCATCGCCATACCGATAACCAAATCGGAATATCCGGAAAAGTCTAAAAAGAGTTGGAAGGTATAGCCGTACACGCCTGCCAACACGCCCCAGCCGTCGAATTGGGCGGGATTTTCAAATACGGGCGACACCCAGTTTTCCGCCAGCATCCCCGCCAGCCACCATTTTTTGGCAATGCCCAGTAAAATCAGGGAAACGGCGAGGGCGGGGCGGACGGGCGAACGCGGTCGGCGGGTGCGGATTTGCGCCAGTGCACCCGCCTGTTCGCCGTCCGTGCTTTTGAATGCGGCGGCGCGGATAATCGGGCCGGAGGTAACGGTGGGGAAAAAACTCAGGTGCAGCAGCAGCTCGTGCCACCCAAAACGCGCGGCGTGCGGGGCGCGGAAGCAGTAAACCAGATAGGCGACAGACTGGAAGGTATAATAGGAAAGCCCCAGCGGCATCAGGATGTCGATTGCGCCGCCTTTTCCGGCATATTGTGCAATCAGCGGACGGAAAAAATCGAAATATTTGAAAAAGCCCAAAACGGTAATCGAGGCGGCAATGCCGCACCCCAGCCAAAAGCGGCGCGTACTTTCGCGATCGGAACGGAGCAGTTCGCCCAAAAGGTACACGCAGGAGGAATAAAGGACGATGATTGCCGCAAATACGGGGCTAATATGGTAGAGCCAGCCCATACCGGCAGCCAAAAGCAGCAGGTTTTGGACGGACGGGTATTTCGCAAAGCCCCAGTAAATCGGCAGGAAGACGATAAAAAACAGTGCGAACTCGACAGACAGCAGCGGCATAAACCATCCTTGGGACAAAAAAATAGGCGTTAAAACACGGCAAAGCCCGTTATTTTAAGCAGGGGCGGATATTCCTTCAATCAAAATGCCGTCTGAAGGGCGGGAGGGGCTTCAGACGGCATCGCTCGGTCAGGTTCGGATATGGTGGTTCAAATTCAGGCAGACCCGCAAACCTGCCGCCGCCGTCAGCATACCCGCAACGCCGATGCAGGAAATGCCCGAGTATTGCGTAACCTAATGTCCCAGCAGTGCGCCGCCGCCTATACCGACGTTGTAAAGCCCCGAATAAATCGAGTTGGCAAGGTCTGCGGCATCGGAGGCGAAATCCAAAACTTTGGCAACCATCCCCAAGCTGACGACCACAATCGCCGTCCCCCATACGAACACCAACGCGTAAATGGCGGCAGGAAAATGCGCCAAAGGCAGCAAAAGCCCCGAAGAGAGGGCGATAAGCGACACCGCGCCCGCCAAAAATGCGCGCGGATGTTTGGCAAACCATTTGCCGAACAGGTAAGACGCGGCAAAACCCGCCAGGCCGTACAGCCCCGGAACCACCGTAACCTGCCGCGCGGAGAAACCGCCGATTTGGATGACGAAGGGCTCGATGTAGCTGTATGCGGTAAAGTGCGCCGTAATCACCGGCACCGTTACCGCATACAGCAGCATCAGTTTTTTCCGTTTCAAAAGCAGGGGCAGGCTGCTTAAAGAACCGGTATTCACGCTCGGCAGGCGCGGCAGGCTTTTGGCAAGCACTGCCATTACCGCCGCCGAACACAGGCCGATCAGCAGAAAACTCGCCTGCCAGCCCAAATATTGTCCGACCATACGCCCGAGCGGAATCCCCGCCACCATCGCCATCACCGTCCCCGTGCTGAGCAGCCCCAATGCCTGATTCCCTTTTCCGACAGGGGCGATGCGTACCGCCAGCGAAGCCGTAATGGACCAGAACACCGCGTGCGTCAGCACAATCCCCACGCGGCTTGCGAGTAGGATTTCAAAACGCCACGAGGCAAACGACAGGATGTGGCTGACAGTAATACAGCGCAAACAGGACCAGCAGCAGGCCGCGCCGTTCCATAATTGCGCGTCAGCAGCATCAGCATCAGCGGCAGCGGCAGCGAAGTCAGCGCGACAATCCACGCATAAACCGTAATCATCACACCCGTTTCGGTCGCCGCCATGCCGAAGCTTCGTCCGATGTCGCTCAAAAGCGCGATGGGGATGTATTCGGCCGTGTTGAAAATAAATGCGCCGATTGCCAAGGCAACGATGCTCAACCAAGGTTTGTGCGAAGCGTTCATCTCAATTCCTTATATGTCGCACCCCGCCAAAAGGGGGCGCATTATGGTGAATTAAATTTAAACCGGTACGGCGTTGCCCCGCCTTAGCTCAAAGGGAACGATTCCCTAAGGTGCTGAAGCACCAAGCGAACCGGTTCCGTACCATTTGTACTGCCTGCGGCCCGCCGCCTTGTCCTGATTTTTGTTAATTCACTATACTTTTCTTGTCTGCCGGACGGCAAAATCCAAATCAGGGGGAAGCAGCCGCCTCCCGTTCGGAGAAACACTCGGGACGCTGCTTTGAAAATCGTTCCATATGTTGAAACATTGCCGCCTCCCGATTGGGCAAGGTTGCCATTATGTCGCAAGCATCCGTGCCGCACCGTTTCCGCGTTTGCCCAAGTTCACGCTCCGATTTACAATAACGCCCGTCAGATTGCAGTACCAACGAAAGGAAAAATCGTGGAAACCCTCCTCCTCGACATCGGCGGCATGAGCTGCGGCGGCTGCGTCAAAAGCGTTACCCGGATATTAGAAAGCGTAAAAGGCGTGGCAAGCGTCGAAGTCAGCCTTGAAAACAAAAGTGCGACCGTCGGATACGACCCCGCGCAAACCGCAGCGGAAGCACTAATCGAAGCCGTAGAAGACGGCGGCTATGATGCGGCGTTGAAATAAAGCGGCAAAAATGCCGTCTGAAGCCTTTGCGTTTCCCCGATGCCGTCTGAAGCACGCTCCGTGCCTTCGGGCGGCATTTGATTTAGTTGAACGGGCAGGATGAATTGGTTAAACTTGCGGGCAATAGTGCCTTCAGACAAACAAAATATGCCGAACAAAAAGAAAAAAGCCGCCTTTGCGCGCTGCAACGGAGAACGGTGTGCCGGGCGTGTCCGACATCAAAAATTCATATGATGATTTGATGTACGAATCCAAAGCATTTTCCCAAACCGCCATCAACGCCTTGGAGGCATGCGCCCGCATGATGGGTTTGAAGCCTACGGCAGCCGCAAAAGCCAAGGTCTTGGAGCTGGGCTGTTCGATGGGCAGAAACATCATCACGCAGGCACTTTATTACCCGGATGCGGAATTTGTCGGTATCGACTTGTCCGGCAGGCAGGTTGCGCAGGGCAACGCCATCATTGAAAAAATGGGCTTGGAAAATGTGCGTCTGGAAGAAAAAGATATTTTGACCGTCGATGAATCATTCGGGAAGTTCGACTATATCATCGTCCACGGCATTTGGTCGCGGGTGCCCGACGCAGTTAAAGACAAAATCTTTTCGATTTGCCGGAACAACCTGACCGAATACGGCATTGCCTATATTTCATACAATGTTTACCCCGGTTGGAAGCGGCAGGAGCAGTTGCGCGATATTATGCAGTTTGCCGGCAGGGATGCGCTTGGAGAACCCTTGGAAGCAAGGACGCGGAAAGGCTTGGATGCGATCAAGGCGCTGGCGGAAATTTTGGAAAACGACAAGGGCTTGGGCGGCGGCAAACTTCCGGCGATTCAAAAAATATTGAATCACAATACTTATTATGTCGCACACGAATATATGGAAATATTCAACGACCCGATTTACGTTAACGGTTTCATTGAATGGGCAAACCGCCACCGGCTGGCGTATATCGGGGATACCGATTTGCATGTGTCTTTTGTTTCTTGGATGGCGGAGCATACGCGGGAGCGGATTCTGGCATTGGCAGGGGGTGATTATATTGCCAAAGAATTTTACAGCGATATTTTATCCGACCGCCAATTCCACCGTTCGCTTTTATGCCGTGAGGAAGTCGGGGATACTGTCAGGCGTGATGAGTCGGTTGCCGTCGAAGTGATAGAAAGTTTGAATTTCCGCCCGGCAAGAGGGGAAACAATCAACTTTGATGAAAACGATACCCTGCTTTCGGGCATACGCGATGTGATGAAAACCGGAGAGGCGTTTAAAACGGAAGATGTTGCGGAAAATCTTGCCCGCCGATTTCCCGGTCTGGAATTTGACCGCATGAAAATCAATTCCCAGCTTTTATTGCAAACCATTCTCGGGCGTTTTTCTGTTTCATCAGACAATGCGGGCAAACCATTTTTTGAAGACCATAAAACCTATGTGCCGGCGCGCTTTACAAACTATGCCGCCGCCTTTGTGGAACACGGTGCGGGAGCGTTTGTCCGGCCTGCCAACCGTTACAACGAAAGCACGCCCTCATTCGGATACGGGCATTTGTACATTATGCGGCAATTGTCGCGGCCGACGAGCAAACAGGCATTGATTGAAACGGTTGCCGAAAACTTGAACATCGTCAGCGCCACGCCCGACGGTTTGACATTCCATCCGCCTGCCGAAGTGTATGTGGAAGAAATATTGGCAGACTTGGCAGACAGGCATTTTCTCGTTTCGGCGGATTGACGGGCAAGTCCCGACGGCAATCCGTCCGATATATTTTCAGACAGGAAAGACACACACTGCGAAAAACGGTACACGACACATATGAACCAGACATTTACCTTGCCCGATACGCGCCCGTATCCCCAAAATCCGATTAAAAACCACCTGCTGCTCAATGCCTACCAGTTGGCGCACAATTCGTCACAGGCTTCGCGCAAACTCTCGTCCGGGCAGCTTCAAACCGAAATCAGGGGGATGCTTGAGCAAAACCACTATATCAACCTTTCCCTCGCGCTGACGATGTCGCCCGATGCCGGAACTTATGCCGCGCTGCTTTCCAGTGTGAACGCGGTACTCGATTGCGAGAAAGAAGGCGAAGTGCAGTGGTTCGCCCTGCCGGTCGTGCTGGTGTCAGGCTGCAAGAAAGAACGGGCAATCGAGATGAAGCTGCCGACGGAGGCATTGTTTGCCTGCCTGCAAAACTATCCGCACCTGCGCGCGTTGACGCAAGAGACACAATGGCTGCCTTATCTTGTGCATTCTTCCGATTTGAGTGCGGTCGCGCCGGATGAGTGGTGGCGTGCCAAACAAAATACCGAAGCGGCGGCGCAACACTTACGCCGTTTCGCCCCGCGCCCTTTGCTGTTGCCCGAAGGGCAGTCCGTCCACGTCGTTTACGTGCTGGGTTTCGGCAGCGGCAAAGTTCAGGCGGCATTGGGGCAGAACCTTCTTCAGGCAGGCTTGCCCTTAATGCAGGTATGGCAGGAAAATCTTGCATCGGAAGGCATTACGCTGTTTGCCAATCCGCTTTCCCCCGATACCCCGGCGCGCGCGCTTTCAGACGGCAGCCACACGCGCCAACGTATGGCGATGGATGTTTTTGCGGCAAACGCGATACGCGCCGTCCGGATGCAGGGTCCGCGCGTCGGCGTGGTCGCTGCGGCAAAGGCGGGCGGACAGATTCTATTCGGATTTAATGCGACCGACGGCGCGTTTGAAGTCGTGCCGCAGGTGTTTTGCTGGCAGCTTTCCTTTACCGATAACATTGCCGTCATCCAGCAGAATTTCCTCGACCTGATGGCAGAATGCCGTGTAGAACACGTTTACCTGCTGCACAATCCCTTGGGCGAACAGGAAAACATCCCGAGCTATGCGGAAGCGTTGAAACGGGAAGGGCGCAATCCGTTTTTCAGCGCATAGTGATTTGTAGTAGTGATAGGCTTTCTCATTTCTATAATAAATCAAAATAAAGAGCACAACACTTTTTCATTCTGTGTTGTGCCTTGAGTGAAACGAAAGGATGAATTATAAATATGAAGATTGTAATTGCACCGGATTCGTTTAAGGAAAGCTTGACAGCTCAACAGGTAGCTGAAGCAATAAAAAGAGGCTTCCAACAATCGATAGCAGATGTGGAATGTCTCCTCTGTCCTGTCGGTGATGGGGGAGAAGGCACTGTAGATGCTATCCGACATTCTCTTGACCTAGAAGAAAAATGTCTCCAAGTGACAGGACCTTTTGGACAAAAAGAAGTCATGCGCTATTTTCAAAAAGAACAACTAGCCCTATTCGAAGTTGCTGATTTGGTTGGTCTTGGAAAAATCCCGCTAGAGAAACGAAATCCATTACAAATCCAAACTCGTGGTATTGGAGAATTGATTCGCCACCTCATTAGTCAAGAAATTAAAGAAATCTATATTGGCGTTGGCGGTACGGCCGGTAATGATGGAGGTATTGGGATTGCTGCTGGTTTAGGTTATCAATTTTATGATGAGGATGGAAATGCCTTACCCGCTTGCGGTCAATCCTTACTAAACCCAGCTTCTGTTTCAACAGAAAATCGCTATGAAATTCCTGAAGATGTTCACATTCGTATTTTAGCAGATGTTGTGAGTCCCTTATGTGGACACCAAGGTGCGACCTATACGTTTGGCAAGCAAAAAGGGCTGGATTCTACTATGTTTGAGGCCGTAGATCAGGCAATACAAGATTTTTATGAAAAAGTCCCCCCTGCAACATTAAAACTTAAAGGAGCAGGAGCTGGTGGAGGCATCGCTGGTGGTTTGTGTGCCTTTGCTCAGGCAAGTATCGTATCTGGAATTGACACCTGCCTGGACTTGATTGACTTTGATAAGAAAGTGTCAGATGTTGACTTGGTTATCGTTGGTGAAGGAAGACTAGATCGTCAAAGTTTAGCAGGGAAAGCGCCTATTGGTGTAGCAAAAAGAACCCCTGTCGGAGTTCCTGTTGTCGCTATTTGCGGCAGTTTCGCTGAAGATTTGCCTTCCCTACCATTTGAAAATATCCAAGCTGCCTTTTCTATTTTGGAGAAAAGTGAACCTTTAGAAGATAGTTTGAAAAATGCCAGTCTTTATTTGGAGCATACGGCTTCTAATATTGGACATTTATTAAATATGCCTAAGATTTAGCCAAGCCATTTCTTCCAGATGGATGTTTTGGCAGGTTCTTCCTTATGCGGTTACGATTAACCGGCCGATGCCGTCTGAAAGGGTTTCCGCTTCAGACGGCATCGCGTTGGAACAGGGATGGGATATGAAAAAACCGAAAATCCTTTTTGTCTGCCTCGGCAACATCTGCCGTTCGCCGATGGCGGAATACATTTTGCGCCGCCGTGCCGCCGAAGCGGGCATTCCCCTCGAAACGGACAGCGCAGGGACATCGGGCTGGCACGACGGCGAGGATATGCACCGTGAAACGGCAAAGATATTGAAAAAATACGGCATTGACGCTTCAGGCTTTACCAGCCGCAAAATCCGCCAAAGCGATGCGACGGCGTTTGACTACATCATCGCTATGGACGGCAAGAATTTGTCCGAATTGGAAAAAACTTTTGGCAGGCGGCCGGAAAAAATATTCAAGCTGACCGACCTGATACCCGAAAGCGGTTACGACCATGTCCCCGATCCGTGGTACATGGGTGATTTTGAAGAAACATACAGGCTTGCGGATGCAGGCTGTCGGGCATTATTGGAAAAGATTTCCAAATAAAGCAATTGAATACAAACACAAATATAAAACCGCCTCCTGTCGTATCGGTCGTTCGGACGGCATAAACAGGGAATTTATGAAAACAAATTTCAAACAGAAAATTATCGAACAGGCACGCAGAGAGGACTTGCAGGTAACCGCTTTGCGCGAGCAGGTATTAGATATTGTCTTGCAGCAAAGCGGCGTGATTAAAGCCTACAATGTTTTGTCACAGATGCAGCAGCAGAGCGAAGGCGTGCTTGCACCGCCTACCGCCTACCGTGCCCTTGATTTTTGGGCGGATCAGGGCGTTTTACACAAAGTGGCGGCGGTCAACGGCTATATTTTGTGCAGCCACGCGCAGCACGAGTGCAACGACCATTGCCACGACCACGAAGAAGCCGAAGCGCACCACAGCGCGTTTATTTTGGTCTGCACCGAATGCGGCGCGGCGGACGAGCAAACCCTCAGCCACGAGTGGGCGGCACTGCGTGCAGGCGTTGCCGAAAGCGGTTTTGCGCTGAAAGAAGAACACGTTGTTTTAACTGGAATCTGTAAAAAATGTCAGAAGTGAAAAAAACCAAAGTCCACCTGATTTCAGGTTTTCTGGGAACAGGCAAAACCACCGCGCTCAAAAGCCTGATGGCGCAAAAAGACCCGAACGAAAAATGGGTCATCATCGTCAACGAGTTCGGCGAAATCGGCATTGACGGCGCGGTATTGAGCGACAACGGCATCCCTGTGGCAGAAATCGCCGGCGGCTGTTTATGCTGCACCGCCGGCCCGCAAATGGGCGTAACCGTGCAGAAAATGCTGCGCGACGCCAAACCCGACCGCCTGATGATTGAGGCAAGCGGACTGGCGCACGCCGCCAGCGTCATCGACGAATTGAAAGCCAAACCTCTGGACAGTCTTTTGGAAATCGGCGCCGTCTTTACCGTCGTCGATCCGCGCCAGTTCATCAATCCCGATTACGCGCAACAGGCGTTGTATAAAGACCAAATCGGCATTTGCGACGTATTGGCCGCCAGCAAAACCGATTTATGCACCCCCGAACAGCTTGCCGAATTTCATGACAAAGCGGCAAAACTGTTCCCACCCAAAGCCAAAGTGGTCGAAGTCCAAAACGCACAACTCGATATCCAATGGCTCGATATTCCCGTAGTTGAAAAATCACGCTACCGCCTCAAAGCCCTGCCGGACAACACCATGGGCTTCCAGTCGCAAGGTTTCACATTCCCCGCCGGACGCGATTTCGACGGCGAAAAATTGACCAACTTCTTCAATGATTTGCCCAAAATGACCGAAGGACTCGTCCGCGCCAAAGGCGTGTTCCAAGTATTGGGAACGTGGGTGTGGCTCAACTGGGTGGACGGGCAGTGGGGCGCGAACCAAGTGTCTTGGCGGCGCGATTCGCGTTTCGAGCTGATTGCCAAATCGTTTGACGCGGATTTAATCGAACAAAAACTTAAAGACGCATTGGAATAGCGTTCACGCGCTTTCAGACGGCATATGAAATGAAAATGCCGTCTGAAGGCTTTAGGAGGACGGGATGAAACCCAAATTCAAAACCGTTTTAACCGCGCTGCTTTTGGCGGTTTCCCTGCCGTCTATGGCGGCAACCCGCGTCCTGATGGAAACCGATATGGGCAATATCCGTTTGGTTTTGGACGAATCCAAAGCCTCCAAAACCGTTGCCAATTTCGTGCGCTATGCCCGAAAAGGCTTTTACGACAACACGATTTTCCACCGCGTCATCGGCGGCTTCGTCATCCAAGGCGGCGGATTGACCGAGGACTTGGTGCAAAAGGCAACCGATAAGGCCGTTGCCAACGAATCCGGCAACGGCTTGAAAAACACCGTCGGCACCATCGCAATGGCGCGGACGGCAGACCCCGATTCCGCCGCCGCCCAATTCTTTATCAATCTGGCGGACAACGGTTCGCTCGACTACAAAAACGGACAATACGGCTACACCGTTTTCGGCAGGGTAGAAAGCGGAATGGACACCGTTTCCAAAATCGCCCGCGTCAAAACCGCCACGCGCGGCCTTTATCAAAACGTACCCGTACAGCCCGTCAAAATCCGTCGCGTTGTTGTCGGGCAGTAACACGCAGACAGACGTTCAGACGGCGTCGCCCGTTTCCCAAAAAACGCCGTTTAAAGTAAAAAAATATTTTAAAACAGACAGTTGATATTGACAAATTCAAACCGAGGATTTTAAAATGCTGCCAACCCAACCCAACCCAACCCAACCCAACCCAACCCAACCCAACCCAACCCAACCCAACCCAAGCCCTGATCTAAGCGACACAGCCGGGGCGAACACTGAGGCAATCTACACTTCAGACGGCATTACCGCCAACTCTACCCAACTCGAACAGCTCAAAAAACTGTTTCCCGCCTGTTTTGACGCAGACGGAAATTTCCTTATCGACAGATTACAAGCCGAAATTGCGCCACAGACCGACATCGGACGCGAATTTTACGAAATGAACTGGCTGGGCAAATCATATGCCCGCCTGCTTCGCAACCTGCCGCCCGAAACCCTGATAAGTGAAGACAAAACGCACAACGCCAAGCCCGAAAATGCAGGCAGCCAAAATCTGCTGATTCGCGGCGATAATCTGGAAGTGTTGAAACACTTAAAAAACGCCTACGCAAACAGCGTGAAGATGATTTACATCGACCCGCCCTACAACACCGGATCGGACGGCTTTGTCTATCAGGACGACCGCAAATTCACACCCGCCGAACTTGCCCTCCTGGCGAATATTGACGAAGACGAAGCCGCGCGGATTTTAGATTTCACCGACAAAGGCTCAAACTCGCACAGCGCGTGGCTGACCTTTATGTATCCGCGCCTGTATATCGCCCGCGAACTGTTAAAGGACGACGGCGTGATTTTTATCTCGATTGACGATAACGAAGCGGCGCAGTTGAAATTGTTGTGTGATGAAGTGTTTGGGGAAGGGAATTTTGTTGCACAATTGCCTTGGCGAAAAAGAACAGCTAAATCAGATGTGCCTTTTGGTATTTCGCAGGATTATGAATGGATATTTGTATTCGCAAAATCTTGCCAATTTATTGCAGCAACTAAAGGCAAGGAACGACGCTATTATGAGACTGATGATTTCCCCGATCGTCCTTGGCGTACCCACGACTTAACGAAACAAACAACTGCGGCGGAAAGGCCAAATAGTTTTTTCACAATGGTTGATCCCAAGACAGGAAAAAAATATCCAGCAAATCCAAATGCAACTTGGCGTGTAACCAAAGATACATTTCAAGATTATTATAATAAAGGAAAAATCGTTTTCCCTGATGATTATGATTTCTTAAATATCAGCAATCCAGTTATGCGTTACTTTAAAGATGACGACATGAAAAAAGCTGGCGAGGATTTTGGCAAAGTAGCTGTAAGCAGTAGATTACCTGAAAATGTTGGTACATTAGCCGATGCAGTAGCCGAATATTTGGCTATTTTTAGTAGGACGCTACCTGAAAATATCGGAATGACTAAAGAAGGCACAAAAGAAATCACAGATTTATTTGGTAGCAAAATATTTACCTTCCCCAAGCCTAGTCAATTGATTAAATTTTTAGTTTCAATAAGTTCAAAGAGTAATGACCTAATCCTAGACTTCTTCGCAGGCAGCGGCACAACCGCCCACGCCGTGATGCAGCTTAACGCCGAAGGACAAAACGGTAACCGCCGCTATATCTGTGTACAGCTTCCCGAAAAAACCGCTGAAAAATCCGAAGCCCGTAAAGCAGGCTACCCGACCATCTTCGACATCACCAAAGCCCGCATAGAAAAAGCCGCCGCCAAAATCCGCGTCGAACATCCCGATTACACGGGCGATTCGGGCTTCAAAATCTTTCAAACGGCAGACAATTTCAGGCAGCATCCAGACAAGGATTTTTCGCCCGAACAACCGGATTTGCCGCTTAACGATGAATTAAGCGAAGAACAGCTGCAAACGCTTCTGACCACCTGGACGCTGTATGACGGGGCGGCACTGACCACGCCGGTTGAGCCTGTGCGGTTGGGCAGTTATACGGCGTATCTGTGCGAAAAACGGCTGTATCTGCTTAACAAGGGTTTTACTTCCGCCGATTTGCTGGCGTTTATCAAGAAGCTGGACGACGATGCGGATTTCAATCCCAACCGTGTGATTGTATTCGGCAGCAATATGGCAAGCGCCATGCAGCACGAACTCGACCAGGCGGTTCGCGGTTATACCAATAAAAAAGAGATTGAGTTGAATGTGATTATCAGGGTGTAACCGGAATCCGAAAGTGCAGGCTGCTTTTCGGCTTGGATTCCCCTTGCGGGGGAAGGACGATACAACAATGACTTCATGGAGAAACATTCATGAGCGGTTTTAATTACGAGAAAAACCAGCCGCACCAAATGCGGGCGGTTTCGGCGGTTTTGGGCGTGTTTGACGGGGCAACGCCCAAATATCGGACGGCAGACGAAAATCCCGAACTTTTGTTTGCTGCAAAACAATACGCAAACAATATCCTGAAAGTGCAAAGCCAAAACGGTATAGACGGCCGATTCCCCGACCGTTCGGACGACCAAAATATCCTTGATATTTCCATGGAAACGGGCACGGGCAAAACCTATACCTACACACAAACCATGTTCGAGCTGCACCGTTGGCTGGGCGTGTTCAAATTTATCGTGGTCGTGCCGACTTTGTCCATTAAGGCGGGAACACAGCAGTTTTTGCAAAGCAAGGCTTTGGCAGAGCATTTTGAACAGGATTTCGGCGGCGATTATGAAGGCGTACGCCTGAAAACCTATGTGGTGGAAAGCGCGAAAAAGAATAAGGGCAAAAAGTCCAATGCGCCCATAACGATTGAGCAATTTGTCAAAGCGGAAAACAAAAAGGAAATTCATGTGCTGCTGATTAACGCGGGCATGGTTAATTCGTCGTCCATGAACGATACGGGCGACAAGGCATTGAAGGATTTGTTTGACAATCCCGTTGATGCATTGGCTGCCGTGCGCCCGTTTATGATTGTGGACGAACCGCATAAATTCCCGACCCGAGATAGCGCGAAAACGTGGGGCAATATCAAACGCTTAAAACCGCAATATATTTTGCGCTACGGTGCAACATTTAACGATGAATATTACAACTTGCTTTACCGTTTGACGGCAGTAGACGCGTTTAACGACGGGCTGGTCAAAGGCGTGCGCGTGTTTCAGGAAGAAATGCAGGGCGGCATGGATGCGGCGGTAAAACTGGTGTCGTCGGACGGCAAAGAAGCGAAATTTGAATTAAACGAAAAGGACAAAAAGCAGACGTTCAAACTGGCAAAAGGCGAAGATTTGGCGCAAATCCATCCGGCTATTTCGGATTTGAAAATCGACAAAATGAATAAAACCGTGGTGGTGTTAAGCAACGGCTTGGAGTTGAAAACGGGTGCCGTCATCAACCCTTATTCCTATTCGCAAACGGTGCAGGATGCGATGATGCAGCGGGCGGTTGCCGAACATTTCAAGCTGGAACGCGCGCTTTTGGCAGAACGCGCGCCACAGCCCAAAATCAAGCCGCTGACGCTGTTTTTTATTGACGATATCGCGGGCTACCGCAGCGGCAACGAGCTTTCAGGCAGCCTGAAAGATAAATTTGAAAGCTGGATTCGCGCGGAAGCGGCACGCCGTCTGAAAACGGAAAGCGACCCGTTTTACCGCGATTACCTGCAAAAGACGTTGGACGATGTATCCGCCTGCCACGGCGGCTATTTTTCCAAAGACAATACAGACAGCGACGATAGAATCGAGCAGGAAATCAATGAAATCCTGCACGATAAGGAAAAACTGCTGTCTTTGGACAACCCGCGCCGCTTTATTTTTTCCAAATGGACGCTGCGCGAAGGCTGGGACAATCCCAACGTTTTCCAGATTTGCAAACTGCGTTCCAGCGGCAGCACGACTTCCAAGCTGCAAGAAGTCGGACGCGGCCTGCGCCTGCCGGTAAACGAGCTGATGGCGCGGGTGCGCGATGTACCGTACAAACTGAATTATTTTGTCGATAGCAGCGAAAAAGACTTTGTGAAGCAGCTTGTCGGCGAAATCAACGACAATTCTTTTCAGGAAGAAATCTCCAAAAAGTTTACCGAAGAGCTGAAACAAAAAATATTGCAAAAATACCCCGATATCAAACCGCTGGTATTGGTAAACCAACTGTTTTCAGACGGCATCATTGACGACAATGAAAACTTTGCCGAAGACGGCTATGACAAATTAAAAGCCGCCTATCCCGAAGCCTTCCCCAAAGGTTTGGACAAAGGCAAAGTCAGCAACGCCAAAGACGAGGGCAAAGACACCATCATCATGCGCGAAGGCAAATATGAAGAACTCAAAGCCTTGTGGGAGCTGATTCACCATAAAGCCGTTTTGCAGTACAAAATCAAAGATGAAGCCGAATTTGTCGATTTATTTACCGCCTATTTGCGTGAAAACGCCGCCAAATTCCCGCAGGCAGGCATATGCACGGCGGTAAACGAAGCTTATATCAACAACGGGCTTATGCTTTCCCGCCGCATAGACAGTATTGAAGATGAAGATTTTATCCGTTTCAACACAATGACTTATCGTGAGTTTCTGGAAAAACTGGCACAAACGGCAAAAATCCAGATGCAGACTTTGCATCAGGCGTTTTACCGCGTCCGCGACGAACTGAACATTGGCGATTTTTTGAATATGCAGACCATCGCCCAAATCAAAAACGGCTTCAACCGGTTTTTGCTTCATCATTCCTTCCATAAATTCGAACTGGATTACCGGCTTGTCGGCAGCAAAATCCATCCGACCAAATTTACCAATAAAGACGGCAAACCGCGCGCGGTGAAAAAAGCAGATTTGGGCAGATTTGAAGATACGGAGCACCGGCCTGCCGCCGGCTATCTCTTCGGCGAGATTTTCTACGATTCGGATATAGAACATGAAAATGTCGCCAACAACCAAATTGAAGGCGTAATCGTATTTACCAAAATACCGAGAAACTCCATCAAAATCCCTGTTGCCGGCGGCGGCACGTATTCGCCCGACTTTGCCTATATCGTGAAAACCAAAAGCGGCGAGATTCTGAACTTTGTGATTGAAGCCAAAGGGACTGACGGGGCGGAAGATTTGCGAAAAAGCGAAGAGCGGAAAATCAAACATGCCGAAAAGCTGTTTGCCGAGATTTCCAAAGAAATCAAGGTGGTGTTCAAAACGCAGTTTGACGGCGAGAGGATAGCCGAACTGATCGGGCAAAATATGCCAGCAGGCGGGCATTCTGAAAACGGACACTGAGAAACAAATGTTTGGAAGCCGTCTGCTTCGGGATTTTAAAATGCCGTCTGAAACGCCAAACGGGCTTCAGACGGCATTTTTGACGGCGGAGGTCTATGGGCCGCAGGTTTTCGGCTTGTTCGCCAGAATGTTGATGACTTTGCGTTCGGCTTTTTGCGGCTCGATTTTGATTTCGCTCTCATCTTCTTCGCTGCCGTCTGAAAAGCGTTCGGGCATTTTTTCGCTGTCAAAAGCCAAATCGCCGCCGTGTTTCAGATTTTGACCGCGTTCCAATCCGGCAAAGTCAAAGAGTTCGGTATCGGCAAGGTGGGAAGGGACGACGTTTTGCAGGGCGGAGAACATCGATTCGATACGGCCGGGGAAGCGTTTGTCCCAATCGCGCAGCATATCGCCGATGACTTGGCGTTGTAGGTTGGGCTGCGAGCCGCAGAGGTTGCACGGGATGATGGGGAACTGTTTCAATTCGGCGTATTTGATTAAGTCTTTTTCTTTCACATACGCCAGCGGGCGGATGACGATGTGTTCGCCGTTGTCGCTCACCAGCTTGGGCGGCATGGCTTTGAGTTTGCCGCCGTAAAACATATTTAAAAACATGGTGGCGAGGATGTCGTCGCGGTGGTGTCCCAAGGCGATTTTGGTGCAGCCCAATTCTTTTGCGGTGCGGTAGAGGATGCCGCGCCGCAGGCGGCTGCACAGCGAACAAGTCGTTTTGCCTTCGTCCAACACGCGTTTGACGGTGGAGTAAGTGTCTTCTTCAACGATTTTGTAGGGAACGCCGATGCTTTCGAGATAGGTCGGCAATACTTCTTCGGGGAAGCCCGGCTGTTTTTGGTCGAGATTGACGGCGACCAGTTCAAAATCAATCGGCGCGCTGGCTTGGAGCCGGCGCAGGATGTCTAACAGGGCGTAGCTGTCTTTGCCGCCGGAGAGGCAGACCATGATTTTGTCGCCCGGCTCGATCATGTTGAAATCGTTAATCGTGTCGCCGACGGCGTGGCGCAGGCGTTTGCTGAGTTTGTTGTTTTCGAGTTCTTGCTTGGTTTTTTTGGACATGGCGGTGGTTTGAAAAATTAGGGATGCGGCATTGTAACCGAAAACAGGGGCGGCAATGCCGTCTGAAGGGCTTCAGACGGCATTAGAGGGCTTATTCTGCATTTTTGGTTTTAAAGAAGAGATGAACCGCTTTGAAGATACCGCCGTTTGGGACGGTGAGTTCTTTTTGCGCGGCGGAGAATTTAATCACGGCAAGGGCGGTAAAGTTTTCCGAATCTTGAACGCTGTCGAGTACGATGCCGGCTTCTTCGCCGTCCGCCGTCAGCAGGATGCCCGCTTCGGCTGCCGAATTTCCCGACAATACCGCCAAGCCGCGTTTGACCTGCCCCCGATACTGGGCGCGCGCGATGATTTCCTGTCCCGGGTAGCAGCCTTTTTTGAAGTGTACGCCGCCGATGATGTGCTGGTTGAGCATTTGGGCGACGGCGGTTTCTTTGGTAGCCGCGCATATCCACGGATAACCGCTGCGGATTTCGTGCAGCCGCCACGCGTTTTCGGCGGCAGCGTCATAAGGGGGTAGGGCGGTTTCGGGGGCGATGTGCAAAATGCCTCGATGGTGCAGGATGACGGAACAGATGCCGTCTGAGACGCATTCGGAGGTAAAGGCGAGACTGGGTTCTTGCGCGGCAAGCGGTTCGGCGGATGCTGCCAATTCCGCGCCGACGGCGTAATCTTCAAGGATTTCAAAAACGGCTTTGGCGCGCAACACAAACATCCGCAGGCGTTTGACCGTTGCTTCAAGCAAATCTTGCGCCATAATCAGCAGCAAATCGTCTCCACGGTTGACGACAATCATATTGGCGATGACGCGGCCTTTGGGCGTGTTGTAAGTCGCGTAACACGCCTGCCCGGCCTGAAGATTATTGATGTCGTTGGAAAGCTGTCCGTGCAGGAAGGTTTGGCGGTCTTCGCCGCTGACGCGCGCCACGCCGAAAAAGGGCAGTAAGGTTTTCATCATTTGCGTACTCTGAAAATATAAGGAAATCTGTTTATGCAGTTGCCGCGTCTCTCTTCACGGCGGTTATTTTGATTTCGACGCGCCACTCCGGACGGGCGAGCCGCGCTTCCACGCAGGCGCGGGCGGGCGTTCTGCCGGCGGCAACCCAAGCGTCCCACACGCCGTTCATTTCCGCATAGTCGCCCATATCACGCAGGTAGATGACCGCATCCAAAACGTGTGCCTTGTCCGAGCCGCATTCCGCCAGCCAGCGGTCGGTTTGGGCAAGCACGTCGGCAGTCTGTTCGGCAGCCGTTTCACCGTTTTCGGGAACCATGCCGGAGAGGAAAATCAAGCCGCCCGCGCAAACCGCTTCGGAATAGCGGGGCGTTGTGCCGAAATACCGGATATCCATATCGGTTTCCTTCGATAAAGGGGATATATGGTAACATTGCGCTTGACCGATTTCCATGTTTTGCATGACGAAAAATGAGTAAACACACTTATCCGATAACACCTGCCGTACGCGTTTTGCGTGAAAACGGCATCGAATTTGAACCTTTTACCTATGCCTATGAGGAACACGGCGGCACGGCGCAGTTTGCCCGACTGTTCGGCAAAGACGAACACTTGGTCATTAAAACCATTGTTTTGCAAGATGAAAACGGTAAGGGGCCGATTGTCTTGATGCACGGCGACAAACAGATTTCAACCCGCAATCTGGCGCGGCATTTGGGTGCGAAACACATCGAACCCGCCGCGCCTGCGCAGGCAAACAAGTGGACGGGCTATCTGGTCGGCGGCACAACGCCGTTCGGCATCCGGACAAAATTGGATATTTACGTCGAACAGTCGGTGATGGATTTGGAAACCATCTATATCAATGGCGGAAAACGCGGGTTCATTATCGGTATCCGCCCCGATGATTTAAATATTTTGAACCCGAAAACAATACAGGCAGCGGTTTGACCGGGAAGTATAAGGAGCAATATGGACAAAGATTTGTATGCCGTATTGGGCGTGTCGCCGCAGGCGGGGGCGGACGAAATCAAACGCGCCTACCGCAAGCTGGCGATGAAATACCATCCCGACCGCAATCCGGGCAATCTGCAGGCGGAAGAAAAGTTCAAAGAAATCCAACGGGCTTACGATACGCTTTCCGACCTGTCAAAACGGACGCAATACGACGCGTCCTTCAGACGGCATGAGGAACGCGGGCGGCAGGAAGAGGCATTCCGCCGCGAACAGGCGCGCAGGGAGCAGTTTTACGGCGAACAGATGCGCCGCGAACAGGCGTTCAGACGGGAGTTTGAACGGCAGGCTTCACGTTCGCGCCATGCTTACGAACCGTCCGGCAGCGGAAGCGGGCGCAACTATATCCTCGCCGCCTACATCCTGTTCGGTTTGGGTGCAATCATACAGTTCATGCCCATAGTCGGCGTGATTCTCGCCTATATGAAACGGAACAGTTTGGACAGCATTGTCTATGCCGCACATACCGAATACCTGATTAAAACCTTTTGGCGCACATTTTGGCTTTATCTTTTGGGCGCGCTGACTGCCCGTTTCGGCATCGGCGTGCTGATTATTATTGCAACGACCGTCTGGTATTTCTACCGCATCATCGCCGGCTTTATCCGCTTCAACGACGGCAGGGCGGTTGCGCCCGAGAAATGGATATAGAGCATGGCCTACCTGTTAATCAGCATCGTGTTCAGCGTGTCGGTTTCCATTTTGCTGAAAATGGCAAGGAAGAAAAAAATCGACATCGCGCAGGCGGTCGCCGTCAATTATGTGGTCGCGGTCATACTGACCCTGTCGGTATTGAAGCCGGATGTCGGCAATATCGGTGCATTTTTGCCGACGTGGCCGCTGTTTGCCGCTTTGGGCGTGCTGCTGCCGTCCGTATTTGTCATTATGGGCAAATCCGTAGAATCCGCCGGTATCGTCAAATCCGACGCGGCGCAGCGTTTGTCGCTGTTTTTACCGATTGTTGCCGCTTTGACGCTGTTTGGCGAAAAACTCAGTGAAGGCAAACTGATCGGACTGTGCCTCGCCTTTGCCGCACTGTTCTGCCTGCTTTGGAAAAGCGACAGCGGCAAAAAATCAGGCAGCGCGTGGCGGCAGGCGTTATTGCTGCTCGGTGTGTGGGCGGGTTACGGCATTATCGACATCCTGTTCAAACAGATTGCCAAAAGCGGCACGGCATTTGCGGGCAACCTGCTGGTTGCATTTGCGCTGGCGGGTGTGCTGATGTTTGCCTGCCTGTTTGCCAAATCGGTCAGATGGCGCGTTGAGAGCGTGGTCGGCGGCATACTCTTGGGCGGTTTGAATTTTATGAACATCGTAACCTACATCACTGCGCACCAAATGATGAAGGACAGTCCCACGCTGGTTTTTGCCGGTATGAATATCGGTGTGATTGTTTTAGGGACGCTTTCGGGCGCATTGTTCTTTAAGGAAAAAATCAACACAATCAATACGGCAGGCATTGTACTGTCATTATGCTCCATTGCCTGCCTGTTTTATTGGACAGAAGTTAAGGCATTGTTCGGCATATAATCCGGCTGATTGATATAACAAAATGCCGTCTGAAACAGGAAAATGCTGCTTCAGACGGCATTTTGTTATACGGGCAGATTCAAAATTTAATTAATAATAGTTATTTTTAATTATAATTTAAATATTAACAATAATTAAAAATTTCAAATAATTCTTATTATGAGTGTATCTTAATAAAATTCATTTTATATTCTTAATAAGGAATACATGATGTCCGGATTCTCCCCCAAACCTAAGACCATTATCCTAAGCCTTGCAGGTGCATTTGGCGCATTGGCTTTTGCAGACACCCCGAACAATACCGAACAGCAGAAAGAACTGAATACCATAGTCGTCCATGGCAAACGCAGTGCCGACCAAAAAGGCGCGGACGACGTGTATTACAAAAACGTCTCCAACGCCTACGTCGGCAAAGAATACCTCGAACGCTACCGCGTCCAATCCGCCGGCGACGTACTCAAAGGCCTAAACGGCGTGTACAACATGAACACCCGCACCGCCGGCGGCGCCATCACGCCCAACATACGCGGTATCACCGGCAAGGGCCGCATCCCGGTTACCATAGACGGCACCGAACAAACCATCGACGTATGGATGAACAACTACGGCGTGGGCGACCGCAACTACCTCGACCCCGCCCTGTTCCGCAGCATCGCGGTGGAAAAAAGCCCCGCCCTCACGCGCGGCGTGAAATCGGGCGTCGGCGGTGCGGTCACCATCCGCACCATCGAAGCCGGCGACATCGTGCCCGAAGGGCAGAAATTCGGCTTCCAGCTGAAAACCGAGTTTGCCAACAACAGAACCCGCCCGGCCAACAACCTCAACCAATGGCTGGGCTGGGAAGACTACCGCACCCTGCCGCTCGGCGCCACCGCCGACGGCGCGGGCGGCGGTTCTGACCCGATCACCGGACAGCAGAGCCCGCAGGCGTTGGTGGTAGACAACTTTACCCCGCCGCAGCACAAAAGCGGCCGCGACAACTGGCGCTTCGGCGGCGACCGCAGTTATATGGCCGCCGCCGCCTTCAAAACCGAACTTTCAGACGGCCTTGCCGCCTACAGCTACCGCAACAAAGGCAACTACTTCGCCGGTCGCAAGGGTGCGGAAGGCTACCTGAATAATCCGGTATACGACCTGCAAAAATGCTACGACGAAGGCGGCAGCGATTTCAACTGCAAAAATTCCGCCACCTTCATCCCAAATATGGCGCGCATCTACCACCCCGGGGTGGAAGTGCTCAACAGCAACACCGAAACCAAAACCCTGCTGCTGAAAAACAACTGGCACCTGCCCGGCAGCCATCGGCTCGGCTGGCAATATATGCGCACCGACGTGCGCTTCGGCGAGATCAACCCCTTCCACACCACCTATGTGATGAATATGGAAGAGCACAACGAGACCAACCGCCCCAAAGAACTGTCGCCACAGGCGCAGAGCATCGATTCCACCATCCGCACCGACACCTACAAACTCGGCTGGGCCTGGAAGCCGGAAAACAGCCGCTGGGTCGATCTGCAGGCCAACCTGTGGCGCATCAAAACCAACAGCACCCGCCACCAGAGTGGCGGCATGGATTTGTCTTCCGCCCGCCCCGATCCCTTCTACGACGTTTGGTATTGGTGTACCCAACGCGGCCGGATACCGCCCGAGCACGTCGACAACTACAGCAGCTGCAACGACCTGATGAATGATTTCGGCGTCAACGGCCTGACCAAAGAACAGGTGTTGGCCATGACCCCGAACGACAACGGCCAATTCCGCGTGATTTCCGGCGCCGAGCAGAAAACCCGCGTCAGCCGCACCGGTTTCGATATCAGCAACCGCTTCCGCCTCAGAGACCGCCTGAGCATGACCTTGGCCGCCGATTATCAGAAAGAGAAACTGGCGGAGGAAGTGGAAATCGTCAATTCGCAAGACCTGTTCAACCTGGCCGGCATGGTAACCGGCCTGACCAAGCTGGCCGGGCCCAGGGGCGGCGAGCGGCGCGAATGGGGCATCAATTTGGTGTTCGACTGGCAGGCCGCCGACCGCCTGAAAATCTCCGCCGGCATCCGCTACCACAACTTCCGGGGCTTCGATACCGCCCTGGCCGAAGGGCGTGCCCGCCGCGACCCGCGCTATCAGGCAGGCGATGGAACCCAGCATTATGCCGATGGTGCCTATCTGCCGTATTTCGAACTGGCAGGCGATCAGGAGCGGCGTGACTGGAATGTGGTGGCCGAACAGCTTCGGCAGGCGTATCAGTCAGGCGATGCTGCCGCCATTGCCGCGGCAGTACAGGCAGAACAGGCGCACGGCGCCCGTTACCATTTGCTGAAATACTATGACGGCTCGTATCGTACCGATGGTTATGTGTATATCGGCAACGATGGCCGTGCCTATTTTGACGGACGGTTCGGCGGGGTTAACGAGGCACAGAACCAACCGCTCTATCGGGTGCGCCCCGTTTATGTGCCGTTTGTCAACGGCAAGCTGGACAGCGGCGCATTGCCCCAGCATTTTCATGATTTCGTCAGCAATTATCAGGAAAAAGTGACCAATCCGCAGGGGCTGCACGGGACGCATTATCGATATTGGGCAGGCGTGGGGAATCCTATCGACTGTATAAGAAGTGATGCGGCCTCTTGCCTTGCTCATAACCTATCGGGAAAAGTAACCAATTTTCAAGTCGGCTATCCCGAGTACGGTGATGATACCGGTCTCGGTCTCAAAATCATCGGTCGGCACTATACCGAGGAACAGTATTGGGCGCAGCCCAAACCGATCCGTGCCCATGCCTGGGCGCCGACCATCGCCGTCAGCTACGATCTGACCGACAACAGCCGCCTGTTCGTACGCTATGCGCAGATGAGCCGCTTCCCCAGCGTGTATGAGGTGGGCAGTTTTTATAACGACGTGGCCTATGCCGGTATGCCGAAGGCCCCAAATTTCCGCTTCAAGCCGGAACGCAGCCGCAGCTGGGAAATCGGCTACAGCTTCAATTTTGCCTCGTATTGGAGCCGGCTGCGTGCCGGCGATATGCGCCTGACCTACTACCGCAACCGTATCCAAAATGTGATCGAAACCACAGATTATTTCCGCACCGTGCAATACGACCGCAAGGACACCGCCGGGCTGGAATGGCAGAGCCGCATCGACACCGGCCGCTTCTTTGCCGCGCTCGGTGCCACCTACCGCCTGAAACAGCAGATGTGTGACCGCGATACCGCTTTCGATTACGACCCTTATGGTGCCAAAGGCGTGCCGATCTGCATCGAAGGCGGCTACGGCAGTACGCGCGGCTATCAGGCCTTGCAGCCGAAATATTCAATAAACCTGGATGCCGGGGTGCGCCTGTTGGGCGAGAAACTGGAGCTCGGCCTGCGCGGCATCTACCACAGCCGGGTCAACACCAAGCAATACGACCAACTGCTGCAAAAGGATTTGGGCATCATCTTCGATACCACCGGCAAGCCCCACCATTGGCGGTCATCGCTGACTTGGGATGTTTATGGCCGCTACCGGCTGCACAAAAACCTCAACGTCAACCTCGGCATCACCAACCTGACCAACCGCTACTATCTCGACCCGATGTCCAACGTTGCCGCCCCCGGGCCGGGCCGGACGGTTACCTTTGGGCTGACTGCCAAGTTCTAGCCGCAGGGCGGAGTGGGGTTTTCAGGTAGCCTGCGGGTATGGCGGGAAGGCTACCTGAAAACGGATTGGATATAACAACAAACAATTGAACACTCCGGACGCACAAACCCAACCGGCCCCGCTTATCCGAGGTAATGGTTTTTACCGTTTTTTCCGCCGGTTCGGCGGTAATAAAACGGTGGCTTTTGTTTAACTCTTAATTAAGGAAACGATTATGTCTATACGTAATAAAACCCTGTTGGCCGTCTTGCTGTGCGGCGTTTTTGGTGTGGCTGCGGCTGCTCCGGCTGGTGGTTCCAGCCAAAGGAAAAGCCAAGATCCAAATAGTGACCCGACGACAGTTCGCCCCGGCACCTCTGACAAGCAACCTTTCGGTGCCGGTAAGGCCGGTTTGGCATTCAGTATCAATAACGGTGGAAGTTGGTCGAAATCCATCAATCTGGATGATGGTCCGGTCAAATATATCCGTGCGAAATATCAGGCACCGATTAACGGCAACGATCCCTATGCTAATGTTGATGGTACGCGCAATCTGCAATATCTGCGCTTAGGCGATGTGAAACCGGTTATCGGCTGGTTCTACAACCCAACGTTGGGTCAGGTGTGGTATGAAAACCACCACAACAACACTGAAGTGTACAGTGTGCGCCAGATAGCCAACCCGGCAATCCCCGCCGCACCCAAGTTCGGCGGCCTGGTAATCGCCAAAGTGCCGGGCATGGGCGGCAGCAACGGCAACGTCTTCTTCGGCGAATGGGCGCCGCGTGCCGGTAACCCGCAGCAAATCAGCACCGACCTGAATATGGCGGATGGTAAACGCACCGTTTGGTATGTGGGCGATAATCCCACCGGCAACACCACCGGTGTGAGAACCGCCACCTACAATGTGCTGGGTATCAATAAGCACACCCCGGGGCAGAACGATTTCTATACCGGTCAGGTAACCGCCACCTTCGGTTCTGGTATAACCGGGACGATGGCAGGCAGAATCAGCCGCAGTTCCGATCACGTCGATTTTGATCACGCCAAAATCGATAACAGAAATGGTACCTTTGCCGATCCCAGTCAAGGCATGACCGGCCGCTTCTACGGCAACCAGGCGGCAGCCATGGCCGGCTATACCACACGTGGTACCGGTAATGTCGGCGATGACGTAGCTTTCGGCGGTAGCGCCACCGATATTGAGACCCGCAAATAACAGCTGCCATCCGATTTGGTTTGGCAACGGCTAGGCTCGATTTAACCCCTGAGGAGTTTCAAGCTGCCGTTTTATGCCGACTGCCAAGCCATATAAATCATCCGTCCGATACGGATTGCTGCTCGGTTTCAGGTAGCCCGTGTTCAACACAGGCTACCTGAAATTTGATATTTGTAAATAAACATCGCCTATCCCATACGGTTTCGGCCTATCGGACATTTTGGGACAGCAATTAAAACCTGCGTTACTTTATCTTTTCGGAAGGCAACCATGAACAAACCACTCAGCCTCGCCCTCTTCTGCCTGCTTCTGCCCATCACCGCCCACGCCGACAACCCCGCCGACGAACGCCGCCGCCTGCTGGACGAGGGCAGCCGCCAAACGCAGCAATACCGCGAAAGCGGTTGGCTGGACACGGAACAGGCACGCGGGGAAGTAGAGGAAAACGACGGCTATATTTCGATAGGCGGCGAAATCTACCAAGTCGGCGATACGGCGGAAGAACTGGAAAGCGCAATTTACCACGCCCTCAATGCGCGGCAGTGGCACAAGGTGCGGCAGTTCGCCGCCCGCTACGCCAAACTGCCCCGGCACAAGCCCGCGCTGATTCATTTGGCCGATGCGCTGCAAAAACGGGACGAAGGGGATTTCCGCGCGGCGGGGAACAGTTTTCAGACGGCCTTGGAAGCCGAACCCGACAACCCGCGCCTGCTGCTCGAAGCGGGGCGGTTTTATGCCGAAGACAACCAAAACAAAGAGTCTGCCGCCGCGTTTGAGAAAGTTCTGAAAACGGACATTCCCGCAGAAACCCGCCCCATCGTGGAAAACTACCTGTCCGAACTGGGCAAACGCCGCCGCTGGCACGGCCAAATCAGCCTCGGCTACGGCTATAACAGCAATGTAAACCAAGGCAACGGCATCAACCAATGCGTGTGGGAAATTGCGGGCATGTGCCTGATGGAGCGCACCCTGCCCGCGCCAACGGATTCGACCTTCTCATCCTATAGCGCGACCGCCGAAAAAACCGTCCCGCTCAAAGGGAATCACGGCGTACAGGTGCGCGGTGTACTGTACGGCAACCGCTACACGGAAAAAGACAAAGATTCGGCGGCTATGCCGGATTACGGCTATCGCAACGGTTCGCTGTACGCGGGATACGCCTATGCCGACGCACGCTCCTCCTTTTCCCTGCTGCCTTATTTCGAATACGATTTCCGCAACCGCCACACCCACTACCGAGCATGGGGTGCGGATGCCGACTGGTCGCGCACACTCTCCCCGCACTGGCGCATTAACTCACATGCCGGAGCAAAAAAGACCGGATACGGCGGACAAAGCAAAACTTATTTTGCCGATTTCAAACAATACGAACTCGGCGCGGGGGCGGAATTTTCCATCACGCCGAAAAGCGGCCTGCTTGTAAATTTCGATGCCGCACGCAAAGCCTATCCCGAAAAATCCTCTTCCAGCAAAGAATATACGGCTCGGCTGGGCGCGTATAGGCTTTTTTCGGGCGGTACTTATTTAAACGCCGTCCTGCTCTACCGCCGCAGCCTGTATGACGCGGCAAGTTTCGTCAGCGATAACAAACGGCGGAGCGACAAGCAATACATCATGATGGCTGCGGCGGGTTTTCCGCAATGGAATATCAAAGGCGTATATCCCGAACTGCGTTTCAGGCGAACAATCGCACACAGCAACGCGGTGTATTACCGCTACCGCCAAAACGAATGGCTGTTGGGTTTTAAATATCGGTTTTGACCAGTCGGGTGATAAAAAATGCCGTCTGAAAGGGCGCTTCCTTTCAGACGGCATTTGTCCGTAATGTTTACAGATGAGGATTCATCAGGTTCTCGGGGGAGAGGATGCGGTTGAGTTCTTCTTCGCTCAACAACCCGCGTTCCAGTACGACTTCGCGCACGCCTTTGCCGGTTTGGGCGCAGATTTTGCCGACCAAGTCGCCGTTGCGGTGGCCGATGTACGGATTCAGATAAGTCACCAGCCCGATGGAGTTGAAAACGTAACGTTCGCAGATTTCGCGGTTGACCGTAATGCCTTTGACGCATTTGTCGGATAGGTTGACTGCGGCATTGCCCAAGAGGGAAATGGTTTCAAACATACATTGGGCGATGACCGGCTCCATAACGTTTAATTGCAGTTGCCCGGATTCGGCGGCGAAGGTAATCGTCGTATCGTTGCCGATGACTTTGAAGCAGACTTGGTTGACGACTTCGGGAATCACGGGATTGACTTTGGCAGGCATGATGGAAGAACCGGCCTGCAATTCGGGCAGGTTGATTTCTTTCAAACCGGCGCGCGGACCGGAAGAGAGAAGGCGCAAATCGTTGCAGATTTTAGAGAGTTTGACGGCCGTGCGTTTCAATGCGCCGTGTACCATCACATATGCACCGCAGTCGGAGGTCGCTTCGATCAGGTTTTCAGTCAGTTTGCAAGGCAAGCCGCTGACTTCAGAGAGTTTTTTGACCACCAGTTCGGCGTAGCCTTTGGGCGTGTTCACGCCCGTGCCGATTGCCGTTGCGCCCAAATTGACTTCCAAGAGCAGTTGGCGGGTGCGGTCAAGGTTGAGGATTTCCTCTTCCAACAATACTTGGAAAGATTGGAATTCCTGGCCTGCCGTCATCGGTACGGCATCTTGAAGCTGGGTGCGACCCATTTTCAAAACGTCTTTAAACGCTTCGGCTTTGGCGGCAAAGGCGTTTTTCAATACGGTCAGTTTGTCGAGCAATTCGCCGATGCTGTAATACACGGCAAGGCGGAAGCCCGTGGGATAGGCATCGTTGGTGGATTGGCTGGCGTTGACGTGATCCATCGGATTGACGATGTCGTAGCGGCCTTTCTCATAGCCCAAGGCTTCCAATGCAAGGTTGGCGATGACTTCGTTGGTGTTCATATTGACCGAAGTTCCCGCACCGCCCTGATACACGTCGGACGGGAATTGGTCGAGGCAGCGGTTGTTCAGCAGAACTTCGTCGCAAGCCTTTTCAATGGCGGCGGCGATTTCGGGTTTTACTGCACCCAATTCGCCGTTTGCCTGCGCGGTTGCTTTTTTCACCATCACCATACTGCGGACAAACTGCGGCACGTCGGAAATTTTTTGTGTGGAGATTTTAAAGTTTTCAATGGCGCGCAGGGTGTGGATGCCCCAATACACTTCGGCGGGAATCTCGCGGTCGCCCAATAAATCGTGTTCGATACGGACAGTCATGTTTTTACCTTTGTAAGTCGGATAATTAATATTGAAAAAATGCGCCATCGGAAAGATGCCGCAGCAGGACGAACACTATACCGGCCGGATGAAATTGTCCATATCGTATGCCGTCTGAAAACGGGAAACGTTGTTTTCGGTCGTTACTTTCCGGACTTTCCGGCAAGCCCCGCCTGCCGCCAAAATATCTTTCGGCGGGTTGTGCTCCGCCATATCGGCTTACGGTTGGCAGGGCGGTTTGATGAAGACGGCATTTGTGCTGATTCGCATCAAGGCTTATTGTTTTGCAGCTTCGATTTGGATGTCGATGCGGACGTTTTTGGTCATACCGGCGTTAACGAGGTAGTCCACGCCCCATTTGGTGCGGTCGATGGTGGTGCTGAAGTCGCCGCCGCAAACTTCGGTTTCCGCCATCGGGCTTTGGTAGCAGTTGAATTTTTCGGCTTTGAGTTTGACGGGGGCGGTTTTGCCGCGCATGGTCAGGTTGCCGTCAACGGAAACAAGTTTTTTGCCGTTGAAGTTGAATTTGGTGGAAACGAAGCGGATGTCCGGATATTGAGCGGCATCGAAGATGTCGGCGGATTTCAGGTGGCCGGTGAAGTGTTGCGAACCGCTTTGCAGGTTGGCGACGGGAATGGTGATGTCGATTTTGCCGTCGCGTTTTGCTTGATCGAACTCGACGGAACCGGTCAGACCGTAAAAACCGCCGACGTTGGTGCTGGTGTTGAAGTGGTCGATGGCGAAACGGACGTTGGCGTGATATTCGTCCACTTTGTAGGTGGCGGAGGCAGTGCCGACGGCTGCCGCTGCGAGCGCGGCGAAGATGATTTTTTTCATGATGATAATCCTTTGTGTGGGCCGGTAAAGGCGTTTATCCTAACATAGGCGGGGATTTATGGCATTTCCTGCCGGTAAACGGTGGGTTTGCAGGCGGTTGACGAACGGGCGGGCGGAACAGGGCGGATGAAAAAGCGCGGTGTTATCCGTGCTTTGTTTTTGGGTCTGTACCAGATTAGCAGATATGTTACCCTCGAAATATGAAGATAACACACTGCAAATTAAAGAAAGAAGTACAGAAAGAACC
>NZ_QNRU01000022.1 GCF_003315235.1 Neisseria gonorrhoeae
CCGTAAAAATTGTTCAAAAGCGTCGCCACCGAAGCCGCCCCGCAGGAAAAATCCAAATCCTGCTTTACAATATTGAAATCCCGCCGCGCTTTCCAGCTTTGTATTTTGACTTTGCCGTAGGCTATGGGGTTTTCTTCCGCAAAGGGAAAAGAATGTGCACAAAGCGGCAGGGCGGCGGCGAGGAGCAGGGAAGCGGCAAACCGCCTTTTTTGTTCCATCAAAATCCTCCTGAAAGGCTGCCTGAAATTTCCAAGCAGCCTTTTTGTTTGCTTATTAATCGGATAGTGCGACAAATATAAAGTGGGCGGCAATCATTGCCGTAGCGGCAGCCATAACTGTTTTATTTTCTTCAAACCAAAGCAAGTTGAGAAACATAAACATCAAGAAATATGATGGTTCTTCAGTTTTGCCGCTGCTTTCTTGAGTTAGAAGATAAAATATGGATATGGCGGTTATGCCGATTGCTGCTTTTATTAAAATATATTTGTTCTTCATCATCTTGTATGGTTTTTAATGCAAGTTTCAACAATAAAATTCGGAATAAGATAGAGAGATGTTGATATATCGGATAAATATATAGTGGATTAAATTTAAACCGGTACGGCATTACCTCGCCTTAGCTCAAAGAGAACGATTCTCTAAGGTGCTGAAGCACCGAGTGAATCGGTTCCGTACTATTTGTACTGTCTGCGGCTTCGTCGCCTTGTCCTGATTTAAATTTACTCCACTATACAAAACAATCAAGAAACGATTAGCGGTATGTATAATCTTGAATTTTGTTTTTTGATGAAATTAAAATAATGAAATATATGGTAAACGTTACAACGGAAGCCTTAGCCTCCCGATTGCAGTATTTCAATTCCAAGATGGATGCCGCATAGAAGATAAAATACTCAAATGGTTTTTTAGCGGCTTAAATATCTTATTTAATCTTATTGATTGTTTTTCCAATGGTTTCTGCAATCAATAATAAGAAATAGAATAATAAACAAACAGAACATGAAAATAAAAATAAATCTTTCATTATCCCAGTAATAAAATTCCAAAGATTTTCCTTATTTCCATCAACAATAAAAATTATCAGTTCATGAATAAAGAATACTGCAAAGAAAATGCTTCCTGCCGTTAGGGATATTTCTAACCTGCTTATTTTCCCTTCACTGTATTTACCTGATAAATAGCCTAAAAAGCTGCAATCAAATCATCTATTTTAAAAATTTCTGTAAAAACAGGTAATGCCTTTAATTCATTACCTGTTTTGCCATTATTTATCTATGATATAAGCGTCTCTTACCCTTCAGCCTCTTTGGGAAATCAAAGCCTGCTTAGAACGTATGTTGCACACCCAATTTCAATAGGTAAATCAGATTGCAAATCCAGCAATTTGAATATTGTCATTGTTCCGTGCAAAAGGAATCTTTATTGATGTGTTGTGTACTGGGTTTCAGCTTGGCTTTTTAGATAATCTTTTCACAAGAGCATACATCAATACTGTCCAAAAAAAAGATTTGATAAATATATTGCAACATATTTTATTCCACCTCCATCCGAAACAGAAACCAATATATTTTTAATTAATACATAGCTGATTATTACATTTATTATTCCTATAATATATAAGGATCTTGCCAAAATTTTTTTTGATTTTATTTTAGGAATATCTCTTATCCATGCTAAAATACAGCCCAATGTCGAAAAGAAAATAACAGCAAACACTACCTTACCTCCTCTCACTTCCAACCAAACCGATAGCAGGTTTGGTTGGAAGTTGGTTTATTTATTATTTAACGGCGAATGTCAGTGTTCTTACCCGTAGAACCTGCATAACCAGTTATGCCACCAGCAACAGCCCCCACTGCTACACCTCGCATACCATTAATCAGAATTCTTCCTATTTTTTCGAATCCACTATTTCTTCCAAAGATGCAGCAAACGCAGGTTGAGCCTAGACCCAATCTACGTTTGCTGCCGCATCTGATCCCTATTGTTTCTTATCCTTACATCTTCCTGCCTTGTCAATCAAATAAAGACAGAAGACTATACAAAAACTGACCGACATACTGAAAATACCTATCCCCTTCCATGCAATCTCCGCACCATTGACCCAATAGATCAGACTGAGAAACAACAAAGCCACAGTATAAATCAACGTAAAAAATATAGCGTAAAGCGCAATAAAGGGAACTTTTATCTCACGGTTGTTTTTTATAATATATTCAGCAACTTGATTTCCGAATATACCTGATAAAAAATATAGTATTAGATCATCCATTTCGTTTATCTTCTATGTTTTCCCATTGCGGCGCTAGAAGACTGATTTAATGCATGCACCATGCAATATAGTGGATTAACAAAAACCGGTACGGCGTTGCCTCGCCTTAGCTCAAAGAGAACGATTCCCTAAGGTGCTGAAGCACCAAGTGAATCGGTTCCGTACTATTTGTACTGTCTGCGGCTTCGTTGCCTTGTCCTGATTTTTGTTAATCCACTATAGTTTAAACAACTTTATTTTTGATTTTATCCCAAGTATAAACCTGACAATCGTATTTAAAAGCCGGATCTACGCCTAGCTTGTCCACTGGTATGTATGATTTAGACTAAAAAGAAATCAATCATTTGCTCAATTTTAAGCGTCTCCCCGACAGGTTCCCCTGTCTCAGGATCAAACTCAAGAAAACCTGATAAAAAATCATTAATAATCAATAATTTTTCATCACTGGAAACAGTATTGTTTATAATTTTTTCCCTTAGTACGGATAAAGCAAAATTTTCTAAAGAACTATATTGCCCCCCCCCATCAATTTTTTTAGAAATTAAAGCAACTATTTCATTTTTAATATTCATAATTTATCCTTAAGTTATAAAAGGGGCAAAGCCCCCTTTTTTTGATTAACGAGGCTTTGTTGCGCGATTTTTCGTAAACCGTGCTTTCAAGAAAGCTGATTAGGGCGGGGTTTTTGCCGTCTTTAAGGAAGGTGTGGCTGATGCCGGCGGATATGTCGGACATCCGTTTGTTGCGGGTTTTGCCGTTGCCGTCGAGTTTGCGTTCTTCGTGCCACAGATAGCTGCCGCTGCCGTAAATGTCGGTATTGCCGGTCAGTCCGTAGCGCAAACCGAGCGTGCCGGCGAGCATATCGGTATTGCTGCCGTTTTCTTGAATTTCGGTCGGAATGGGGATAAACGAGGTTGCGCCGGTTTGAATGTAAACCGGTGCGGCAAGTGCGGCGCGGCTGTTTTCGCTATTCAGATAGGTAAGGGAAGTTTCCAGTTTCCATTTTCCCTTGTCGGTCATTATGTCTTCAATCGTCAAGGGCAGGTCGGCATAAGCGGATAAAGGCAGGATGGCGGGCAAGGCGGGCAAAAAGATACGTTTCATATTTCCTCTTATTGATATTAATTCTTATTTAATAATAGTAATGAATATCCGATAATTCTGTTTAAACAAATTTTTAAATCAAAAAAAAAACGATATATTTGTTTTTATCAATTATGTTTTGATATGCCGTCTGAAAAGTTTGTGAAAAACGGTTACAATCCGCCGCATGAAAAAACGCAATAATCCTCTTCCGCTGTTGAACGGTGTCAAACCCAGTTATTTGGTGCTGCCGCATGAAAAGCAGTTTTACGGGCTGCCGCTGCTGCATTTTCTGTGCATCCGCTTTCCTTTTTTGGGAGCGGACGATTGGCGGAGGCGGTTGAACAGCGGTTTTGTGGTCGGTTCGGATGGTGCGGCGTTGGACGAACATTCTTTGTTCGAGCCCGGTAAGACGATGTTTTATTACCGTGAAACCGGTTGTGAGAGCGAGCCGCGTATTCCGTTTGAAGAAAAGATTTTGTTTGTCGATGAACATTTGATTGTGGTGGACAAGCCGCATTTTCTGCCCGTCATCCCCGGCGGGCGTTTTTTGCGGGAAACGCTGCTCACGCGTCTGCGCCTGCGTCCCGAATTGCAGCATTTGAATGTTGAAGACATTACGCCGATTCACCGCTTGGACAAGGATACGGCGGGTGTGATGCTGCTGTCGCACAATCCTGCCACACGCGGGGCTTATCAGACGATGTTTCAAAACAAAACGGTATGGAAAACGTATGAGGCGCTTGCGCCGACAAAGACGGATTTGCCGTATCCGCTCGATGTGGTTTCGCGTTTGGTAAGGGGTGAGAAATTTTTTACGACGCAAGAGGCCGAAGGCGTGCCGAATGCGCACACGACGGTCGAATTGATTGAAAACAGGGGGGAATTCAGCCTTTACCGCCTTACGCCGCATACCGGCAAGAAACACCAGTTACGCGTGCATATGATGGGTTTGGGTATGCCGCTGTTGAATGACGCGCTCTATCCCGTGCCGTCTGAAGCGGGTAGCGAGGATTATCGGAAACCTTTGAAGCTTTTGGCAAAAAAGATTGCGTTTGCAGATCCTTTGTCGGGTCGGGAAAGGGTGTTTTGCAGCGGGTTTTGCCTGTAATGAGAGGGAACGCAAACCCGTATCGGCAGATGCCGCCGGATACGGGTTTGATATTATCGATGCTGTCTGAAAGGGGCTTTATCCGTTCAGGCATACGGGTGCGAAGCGGAGGATGGTGTCGCGCAGGACGATGAGTTTGCCGTGAAAGAAGTGCGTCGAACCGGCGATGGTAATGACGGGCAAATCTTGCGGTTCTGCCCATTTCAGGGCTTTTTCGATTTCGACGACCTCATCTTCCGCGCCGTGTATCATCAGCGTTTTGGCAACGTTGGGAACGGCGGACGGCTCGGGGCGGTCGGTATAGTGGCAGACTGCCGCACCGATGAGCAGCAATAAATCGGGTATGCGCACTTGTGCGGCAAATGTGGCGACATAGCCGCCGAAGGAAAAGCCGGATAAGGCAAATTCCGGGGCTTCGGGATGTTGGGCGCGGGCATAGTCGATGACGGCGAGGCAGTCTTGCGTTTCGCCGCGTCCGTAATCATGTGTGCCTTCGCTGCCGCCTACGCCGCGAAGGTTGGGAAGGTAGCAGTGGAAGCCGAGCTTGCTCAATGCTTTGGCGGCGGTTTGGATGACTTTGTTGGTGTTCGTCCCGCCTTGGAGGGGGTTGGGGTGGTTGATGACGGCAACACCGCGTGCCGGTACTTGTTCGGACGGGATATGGATGGTTTCTAAAATGCCGGCAGGGCCGGGTATGTGTATGGTTTCGGGTTTCAGCATAATGGTTTCCTCTTGATTTTCCGCATATTCCGATGCAGCCGCGAAGATGGCGGCTTAAAGGTGGAAATGCTTGCCGTTGTTGGGGTTGGACGCTTTCAGGCCGGCGAGCATGCGGTGGAAGTCCAATCCGTATGCGTTGCTCAGTTTGTCGGCACGTTTTTTGAGTTTGTCTATGTTTTGCTCTTTGGGGCTGCTTTGGAAGGCCATTACCGCGACATTGCCGTGGCTTTCGGCAGGAAGTTTCAATACGCGCCCTTCAAAAACGCTCAACAACCGTTCGATGAAGCGTTGATAGCGTTTGTCGCCGCTCCACCAGTTGGTAACGAATATGCCGTCTGAAGAGAGTGCGTTGCGGCAGTCTCTGAAAAACGGTTCTTCAACCAGCGTATCGATGATTTGTTCGCCGTCGAATCCGTCCACCAAGATGATATCGGTGTTGTGGCGGAAGACTTTGATGTATTCCGCACCGTCTGCTTCGATAATTTCAAATTTTCCGCCCTCGAAAGGCAACTCAAACAGGTTGCGGGCAATGGCGATGACCTGAGGATTGATGTCCACGGCGGTTTGGCGCGTGTCGGGCAGGTAGGTGTCTGTCCAGCGTGCAAACGAACCGCCGCCCAAGCCGATTTGGGTGATATGTTGCGGCAGGCGTTCCGCAAACAGCAGCCAGCCCATCATCGCGCGGCTGTAAGAGAGCACCAGCTCGGACGGGCGGTCGAGGTTCATCGAGCTTTGAACGGTGTCGCTGCCCAAGTGAAGCGAACGGATATTGCCTTCTTCGGAAATACCGACTTCGGGAAAGCCGGATTTTGCAGGACGCAGGCGGCGGTAGGGATGTCTTGCCATCGGTGTGAACGGTCGGTTTGAAAGGCGGATATTTTATCAGAATGCCGATGCTTGTTCTGTTTCAAATTAATTTTGTTTTAAATAAGATACTTAGTGTATTTTTATGAGGGGGTCGAACAAATTTCTTGCCAAAGTGTGAAGTTGCCTGCATAATTCGCCTTCTTTGCCGGTATAGCTCAGTTGGTAGAGCACCTGACTTGTAATCAGGGAGTCCCGAGTTCGACTCTTGGTGCCGGCACCAGATTTGACAGCCCGATTGTGTAAAACAGTCGGGCTGTTTTGCATTTGCGGCACGGTCGGTGGCAGGGCTGCGGGCATTTCACTATAATAGCCCGTTTCAAACTGAAAAGGCCGTCTGAAAAGGGCGGGGTAACAATATCTGATGATTACTGTGAACACACTGCAAAAAATGAAGGCGGCCGGCGAGAAAATCGTTATGCTGACCGCTTACGAATCCAGTTTTGCCGCGCTGATGGACGATGCCGGCGTGGATGTGCTGTTGGTCGGGGATTCTTTGGGAATGGCGGTTCAGGGGCGACAGTCGACGCTGCCGGTCAGCCTGCGCGATATGTGCTATCACACCGAATGTGTAGCACGCGGTGCAAAAAATGCGATGATTGTCAGCGATTTGCCGTTTGGTGCATATCAGCAGAGTAAGGAGCAGGCGTTTGCCGCCGCCGCCGAACTGATGGCTGCCGGCGCGCATATGGTCAAACTCGAAGGCGGCGTGTGGATGGCGGAAACGACTGAATTTCTGCAAATGCGCGGAATTCCGGTCTGTGCCCACATCGGTCTGACCCCGCAATCCGTGTTTGCCTTCGGCGGATATAAAGTTCAGGGGCGCGGCGGCAAGGCGCAGGCGTTGCTTAACGATGCCAAGGTGCATGATGAAGCCGGAGCTGCCGTCGTACTGATGGAATGCGTGCCGGCGGAACTGGCAAAAAAGGTAACTGAAACTGTTTCCTGTCCGACCATCGGCATCGGGGCGGGCGCGGATTGCGACGGTCAGGTTTTGGTGATGCACGATATGCTCGGTATTTTCCCGGGCAAAACGGCGAAATTCGTCAAAAACTTTATGCGCGGGCAAAGCAGCATCCAGGCTGCGGTTCGGGCGTATGTTGCCGAAGTCAAAGCCAAAACCTTCCCTGCTGCGGAACATATTTTTGCAGATTGAACAAGGTCTGCTGCCGATGCCGTCTGAAAGCCGTTTCAGACGGCATTTTGTTTTGCCGTGCGCGGCGCGTATAATCGGCGCGTTTTGTCGGGCAGGAAGCCCGAAGGATAAGGATTACCGTAATGCAAATCATACATACCATTCGAGAACTGCGCACGTGGCGTGAAAATATAGGAAAGGTGGCATTTGTGCCGACCATGGGCAATCTGCATGAAGGGCATCTTGCCCTTGTTCGCGAAGCCAGAAAACGCGCCGACAACGTTGTTGTCAGCATATTCGTCAACCGCTTGCAATTCGGTCAGGGCGAGGATTTCGACAAATATCCGCGTACTTTGCAACAGGATGCGGACAAACTTGCCGCCGAAGGCGTTGCCGTTGTTTTCGCGCCCGATGAGAAAGAACTCTATCCGAACGTGGAACAGCGTTACAACGTCGAACCGCCCCATTTGCAAAACGAATTGTGCGGCAAATTCCGCCCCGGCCATTTTCGCGGCGTGGCGACGGTGGTGTCCAAGCTGTTCAATATCGTTTTGCCGGATGTTGCCTGTTTCGGCAAAAAAGATTACCAGCAGCTTGCCGTGATTAAAGGTTTGACCGAGGATTTGAATTTCGATATCGAAATTGTCCCCGTCGATACGGGGCGGGCGGCGGACGGTTTGGCACTCTCCAGCCGCAACCGGTACTTGAGCGTTGGGGAACGCGCCGAAGCACCGCGCCTGTACCGCGAGCTGCAGGCTGTTGCCGAATCGCTGAAGCAGGGCGGTTTGGATTATGCGGGTTTGGAGCGGCAGGCTGCCGACCATTTGACCGCTGCGGGCTGGCTGGTCGATTATGTGGAAATCCGCCGCGCCGATACGCTTGAAATGGCGCGGGCGGGAGATAAGAAACTGGTGGTCTTGGCCGCCGCCCGTCTGGGGACGACGCGTCTGATTGACAATGTGGAAGTCGGCCTGCCTTAGCCCGCCGGAGCCGGGAATGCCGCCTGAAGCGGATTTGCGTTTCAGACGGCATTTTGCCGTCGGCTGTGCTTCGGAATAATGTCGGAAAATAGACGGAATGAAATAAATTTCTTTTTGTTCAACAAATTAAACTGTCAAACCAAATAATAAGGCAAGGATTGTCCGGCATCGCATACAGGCAAACCGACGCAATCTCAAAACACAGCCCTGCCTTCGGGCGGGTTTTGCAAATCTACAAACCGTTTGGCTTGTGATAAAGTGACGCCTTGTCTAGATACTCAATATGCCGTCTGAAGGTTCGGACGGATGTCGGATAAAGGATGATTATGTTACCCGCCCGTTTCACTATTTTATCTGTCCTCGCAGCAGCCCTGCTTGCCGGACAGGCGTATGCTGCCGGCGCGGCGGATGTGGAGCTGCCGAAGGAAGTCGGAAAGGTTTTAAGGAAACATCGGCGTTACAGCGAGGAAGAAATCAAAAACGAACGCGCACGGCTTGCGGCAGTGGGCGAACGGGTCAACAGGGTGTTTACGCTGTTGGGCGGTGAAACGGCTTTGCAGAAAGGGCAGGCGGGAACGGCTCTGGCAACCTATATGCTGATGTTGGAACGCACAAAATCCCCCGAAGTCGCCGAACGCGCCTTGGAAATGGCCGTGTCGCTGAACGCGTTTGAACAGGCGGAAATGATTTATCAGAAATGGCGGCAGATCGAGCCTATACCGGGTGAGGCGCAAAAACGGGCGGGGTGGCTGCGGAACGTATTGAGGGAAGGGGGAAATCAGCATCTGGACGGGTTGGAAGAGGTGCTGGCGCAATCGGACGATGTGCAAAAACGCAGGATATTTTTGCTGCTGGTGCAAGCCGCCGTGCAGCAGGGTGGGGTGGCTCAAAAAGCATCGAAAGCGGTTCGCCGTGCGGCGTTGAAGTATGAACATCTGCCCGAAGCGGCGGTTGCCGATGCGGTGTTCGGCGTACAGGGACGCGAAAAGGAAAAGGCAATCGAAGCTTTGCAGCGTTTGGCGAAGCTCGATACGGAAATATTGCCCCCCACTTTAATGACGTTGCGTCTGACTGCACGCAAATATCCCGAAATACTCGACGGCTTTTTCGAGCAGACAGACACCCAAAACCTTTCGGCCGTCTGGCAGGAAATGGAAATTATGAATCTGGTTTCCCTGCGTAAGCCGGATGATGCCTATGCGCGTTTGAACGTGCTGTTGGAACACAACCCGAATGCAAACCTGTATATTCAGGCGGCGATATTGGCGGCAAACCGAAAAGAAGGTGCGTCCGTTATCGACGGCTACGCCGAAAAGGCATACGGCAGGGGGACGGGGGAACAGCGGGGCAGGGCGGCAATGACGGCGGCGATGATATATGCCGACCGCAGGGATTACGCCAAAGTCAGGCAGTGGTTGAAAAAAGTGTCCGCGCCGGAATACCTGTTCGACAAAGGCGTGCTGGCGGCTGCGGCGGCTGCCGAATTGGACGGAGGCCGGGCGGCTTTGCGGCAGATCGGCAGGGTGCGGAAACTTCCCGAACAGCAGGGGCGGTATTTTACGGCAGACAATTTGTCCAAAATACAGATGCTCGCCCTGTCGAAGCTGCCCGACAAACGGGAAGCCCTGATCGGGCTGAACAACATCATCGCCAAACTTTCGGCGGCGGGAAGCACGGAACCTTTGGCGGAAGCATTGGCACAGCGTTCCATTATTTACGAACAGTTCGGCAAACGGGGAAAAATGATTGCCGACCTTGAAACCGCGCTCAAACTTACGCCCGATAATGCACAAATTATGAATAATCTGGGCTACAGCCTGCTTTCCGATTCCAAACGTTTGGACGAGGGTTTCGCCCTGCTTCAGACGGCATACCAAATCAACCCGGACGATACCGCCGTTAACGACAGCATAGGCTGGGCGTATTACCTGAAAGGCGACGCGGAAAGCGCGCTGCCGTATCTGCGGTATTCGTTTGAAAACGACCCCGAGCCCGAAGTTGCCGCCCATTTGGGCGAAGTGTTGTGGGCATTGGGCGAACGCGATCAGGCGGTTGACGTATGGACGCAGGCGGCACACCTTACGGGAGACAAGAAAATATGGCGGGAGACGCTCAAACGCTACGGAATCGCCTTGCCCGAGCCTTCCCGAAAACCCCGGAAATAATGCAGGCCCATCCTTTCAGACGGCATAAGGTTTGCCGGGAAGCCGGGGCATTCGGGCAAACGGCACGCAGTTCGCACGCGTTTTGCACGGCACGCCGCACCCGTCGGCCGGCAGGATGACACCCGTTAAGGAAACTCTGATGAAACACACCGTATCCGCATCGGTCATCCTGCTTTTGACCGCTTGCGCGCAATTACCTCAAAATAACGAAAACCTGTGGCAGCCGTCCGAACACATCAGCAGTTTTGCAGCGGAAGGGCGGTTGGCAGTCAAAGCGGAAGGGAAAGGTTCGTATGCAAATTTCGATTGGACATACCAACCGCCCGTGGAAACCATCAATATCAACACCCCTTTGGGCGGCACGCTCGGACAGTTGTGTCAAGACAGGGACGGCGCATTGGCAGTGGACGGCAAAGGAAATGTCTATCAGGCAGAGGGTACGGAAGACTTGAGCAGGCAGCTGGTCGGTTTCAAACTGCCAATCCAATATCTGCATATCTGGGCGGAAGGCAGGCGTGTGGCGGGCGCGCCTTACCGCATCCGTTCAGACGGCATATTGGAACAATACGGTTGGACAATCGGCAGAACCGCCGACAGTGGGGGGCAAGTCCGAACGTTGCAACTGAATAACGGAAATTTGAACATCAGGCTGGTTTTCACCGAAATTGGAATGCCGTCTGAAACCGAAACCCCGGAACGCTGTGCGGCGCGCACGAGATAAGGCGGACAGATGAATATTGCGGACGGACGGCAGGCGTTTCCCGCACCTGCAAAACTGAATCTCGATTTGAGGATTACCGGCAGGCGGGAAGACGGTTATCACAATATCGAAAGCATATTCTGCCTGATAGATTTGCAGGATACCGTATATTTGAAACCGAGGGACGACGGCAAAATCATCCTGCACAATCCTGTCGGCGGAATACCGCAGGAAGCCGATTTGAGCTACCGTGCCGCATCGTTGCTGCAAAAATATGCGCGCAACCTTGCCGGCGTGGAAATATGGCTGGACAAAAAAATCCCGACCGGCGCCGGCTTGGGAGGGGGGAGTTCCGATGCCGCAACGGTTTTGCTGGTGTTGAACCGTTGGTGGCAGTGTGGTTTGACGCAGTGGCAGCTCATTGATTTGGGTGCGGCTTTGGGTGCGGACGTACCGTTTTTTATTTTCGGAAAAAATGCTTTTGCAAGCGGGATAGGTGAAAAACTGATAGGAATGGATATTCCGAAACAGTGGTATGTTATTGTCAAACCTCCCGTCCACGTTTCCACCGCAAAAATTTTCACATACGAAGGCTTGACACGGGATTCTGCCTCAAGCATAATGCCGACTTTCCAAAACCTGCAACCGTTCAGAAACGATATGCAGGCAGTGGTATTTAAAGAATACCCTGAAGTTTGGAAAGCTTATTCCGAGTTGTCGAAATACGGTTCTGCAATGATGACCGGCTCAGGAGCCTGTATATTTGCAGCATTTCAAGCTAGGAATAGCGCATACAATATATACCGACAAGTTTCAGGTTTGTACGAGGCATATTTGGCAGAGGGTCTTTCAAAACATCCTTTGTTGTCCGTATAAACATTGTTGGGGAGTCGTCAAGCGGTTAAGACACTGGATTTTGATTCCAGCATGCGAAGGTTCGAATCCTTCCTCCCCAGCCAAGTCAAACAAGTTGGGGAGTCGTCAAGCGGTTAAGACACTGGATTTTGATTCCAGCATGCGAAGGTTCGAATCCTTCCTCCCCAGCCAGACAAAAGCGTGTAAGCCTGCTTACACGCTTTTTATTTCATAGAAATAAAAATATTGAAACGCCTTTGTTTGTGTCGGATGTTGCAGGTATAATGCCGGGCTTGGTACAAGCGGAGGGAAGCATTGTGTTTTCTGAGCGGAAGTTAAACATAAAATCAGGTGAGAATATGGCTGCGTACGACAGTTTGATGGTATTTACAGGCAATGCCAATCCCGAATTGGCACAACGTGTTGTCAGGCATTTGGACATTTCTTTGGGCAATGCTTCCGTATCCAAGTTTTCAGACGGCGAAGTTGCCGTCGAACTGTTGGAAAACGTACGCGGGCGCGACGTTTTCATCCTTCAGCCGACCTGTGCGCCGACCAATGACAACCTGATGGAAATCCTGACGATGGCGGATGCACTGAAGCGTGCTTCGGCAGGTCGTATTACCACAGCCATTCCGTATTTCGGCTATGCGCGCCAAGACCGCCGTCCGCGTTCCGTCCGCGTTCCGATTTCTGCCAAACTGGTGGCAAATATGCTGTATTCGGCAGGGATCGACCGTGTTTTGACTGTCGATTTGCATGCCGACCAGATTCAAGGTTTCTTCGATATTCCGGTGGACAATATTTATGCCACTCCGATTTTGTTGAACGACATCAAGCAGCAGCGGATTGAAAATCTGACCGTCGTCAGCCCGGACATCGGCGGTGTCGTCCGCGCCCGCGCCGTGGCAAAATCTTTGAATGCCGACTTGGCAATCATCGACAAACGCCGCCCGAAAGCCAATGTGGCGGAAGTTATGAACATCATCGGCGATATTCAAGGCAAAACCTGTCTGATTGTGGACGATATGATTGACACTGCAAATACGCTGTGCAAAGCCGCCGTCGCCTTGAAAGAGCGCGGTGCAGAACGTGTCTTGGCTTATGCCAGCCACGCTGTATTCTCCGGAGAGGCGGTCAGCCGTATTGCCTCATCCGAAATCGACCAGGTGGTCGTAACCGATACCATTCCTTTGTCTGAAGCGGCTAAAAACTGCGACCGTATCCGTCAGGTAACGATTGCAGGTTTGTTGGCCGAAACCGTCCGCCGCATTAGCAATGAAGAATCCGTCTCATATCTTTTCAATGAAGAAGTGATGACAGGCAGCATGTTGCTGCCGTAACCCCGATGCCGTCTTAAGCTGGTCGCGGCCGATGACGGCAGTTTTATTTAACTTGGAGTATTTAACATGACTTATGAAATTCAAGCCTCTGTTCGTGAAGCACAAGGCACTGGTGCGAGCCGCCGCCTGCGTCGCGAAGGTCAAATCCCCGGTATTTTGTACGGTGAAGGTCAAGAGCCTGTTGCCATTGCTGTGGATCACAAAACCGTATTTTACGCATTGGAAAAAGAATCTTTCCATACTGCGTTGATTAAATTGTCTCTGAACGGCGAAACCAAAGACGTTATCGTCCGCGATTTCCAAATGCACCCGTTCCGCCGCGAAGTCCAACATATCGACTTCCAAGCCGTTAAAGCAGACCAACCCGTACGCATCCGCGTTCCCCTGCACATCGTTAACGCTGAAAATTCTCAAGCCGTTAAATTGCAAGGCGGTCGCGTATCTCTGCTGAACACGGCTGTTGAAGTGCTTGCGTTGCCTGCCAATATCCCTGCTTTCTTGGATTTGGATTGTGCCGAAGTGGTTGCCGGCGACATTTTGCACTTGTCAGACATCAAACTGCCTGAAGGTGTAGAAAGCGTTTCCCTGAAACGTAACGAAAATCTGGCTGTTGCTACCGTTACCGGTAAAAAGCGCTAACTTACTTCCATCAGCAGGGCGGCGCGTATGCAATACGTACCGCCCTGTTGTTTTATGCCGTCTGAACCGTGTTTCAGACGGCATTTCTTTATTTGTTGGAAAAGCGGGATATTTGAAACGGCAGATTACTGCCCTGTCAGACGCGTCCAAAGCCTTTGCCACCGGCTTCTTTTTTCTACATTTTCCAGTGCGACGATTTCTTTTTCGGCAATGGTATGTCCGTTTTGCCTGATTTTGATTTTTCCTAAAATCTGCCCTTTTTTTACCGGGGCGGGAATCGGCTGTATGGTTTCCAAAATCTGTTCTGCCATTTTCGCTTCCTTATGTGGCAGAGTGATGTAGGCTTCTTTGAGAAAGCCTGCGCGGACGGTTTTTTTGCTGCCTCCGGAAATTTGGATTTGGGCAACGGTTTTGCCTTTCGGATATATTTTGGGCGTATCGAAGGCCTGCAATGCCCGGTTCAGCAGCTTGCTGTTGTCCGATGCGCGGGTTTCCGCCGATTCCGAACCTAGTGTGATGACAAGGATGTGCCTGCCGTTGCCGGAGTATGACACGGCAAGGTTGTAGCCGCCGCTTTCTGTGTGCCCGGCTTTCAGGCCGTTTACATTGTTGTCCCTATATAAAAGGATATTGCGGTTGTTTTGTTCTATGTTTTCAAACTTGAACGATTTGATGGAAAACAGCGGGTAATATTCCGGAAAGTCGCGCATCAATGCTTCAGACAGCAGGGCGAGGTCTTTGGCGGTGGAAACCTGTCCTTCTCTACCCAAGCCTGTCGGGTTTTTGAATACGGTGTTCTTCATGCCCAAGCGTCGGGCTTCTTTGTTCATTTGTTGCACAAAATTTTCAATCGAGCCGTTGCCCAGCCGGTCGGCAAGGGTTAGGGCGGCATCGTTTGCGCATAGGGCAATCATGCCTTTTAAGAGTTTGTCGGTACTGACCGTATCGCCGGGACGTACAAACATTCTGCTTCCTTCTGAAGCCCATGCGGATTCGGGTATTTTTAAGTTTTCTTCAGATTGGATATTTCCCGATTTCATGTTTTTGAAAACCAAATATGCGGTCATCAGTTGGGTTAGTGCCGCCGGTTCGACAGGGGTATTGGTGTTTTTGGCGGATAAAGTCTGCCTGCTTTGAAGGTCGATAACGATGTGTGCCGCCGTGAGGGTTTCGGGTGTTTGGAGCGTGGGGGCGGCGTGTACCGTCGGTCTGTTGGGCGCGGGCGATGCAGCCGTTGCGTGAGAAACGCCTAAGATGATGGGAAGAAGGACGGGCAGGATTTTATGTGCTGTCATGAAATATTCTAAATTGTGTGAGTGTTTCAGCCTGCCGATTATACGCTTAGGGTGTCTGATCGGGCGGATTTTTCTTGCTTTCGCGCCGTCTTGGGCGTATGGTTTTGGGTTTTGCGATTTTAATAAACCGATTATCCCGCATTGAATTATGAACACGCCCCTTCCTTATTCCGATTACCTCATCCGCATCCTGACGGCGTCTGTCTATGATGTAGCGGTCGAAACGCCTTTGGAACCGGCACGCAGCCTTTCTGTACGTTTGAAAAACAACATCCTTTTGAAACGCGAAGATTTGCAGCCGGTTTTTTCGTTCAAAATACGCGGCGCGTACAACAAAATGTCCAAGTTGCCGAAAGATGCGCTCGCTTGCGGCGTGATTGCGGCAAGCGCGGGCAATCACGCACAAGGCGTGGCGTTGTCCGCACAGCGTTTGGGCTGCCGTGCCGTTATCGTCATGCCGGAGACTACGCCGAAAATTAAAGTGGATGCGGTTAAAAGCCGTGGCGGCGAGGTGGTTTTGCGGGGTGTTTCATACAACGATGCCTACGATTATGCGATGGAGCTGGCGGAACAGGAAGGGCTGACCTATATCGCGCCGTTTGACGATCCCGATGTGATTGCGGGACAGGGGACGGTGGGGATGGAAATTGTCAGCCAGCATCCCGATCCAATCCGCGCCGTATTCGTACCGATAGGGGGCGGCGGTTTGGCGGCGGGCGTGGCGGCATTTATCAAACAGGTTCGTCCCGAAATTAAAGTTATCGGCGTACAGACCAACGATTCCTGCTGTATGAAGCAGTCGGTCGAAGCAGGCGAAATCGTCCATTTGAAAGATGTCGGGCTGTTTTCAGACGGTACGGCGGTCAAAGTCGTCGGAAACGGAACCTTCCGCCTCTGCAAAGAACTTTTGGATGAAATCATTACAGTCGATACCGATGCGGTTTGCGGCGCGGTCAAGGATATTTTCGATGACACGCGCAGCATTACCGAGCCGGCCGGCGCGTTGGCGTTGGCGGGTCTGAAAGCCTATATTGCCCGAGAAGGTGCGGAAAACCAAACCCTGATTGCCGTTACCAGCGGTGCGAATATGAATTTTCACCGTTTGCGCCACGTTTCGGAACGGAGCGAATTGGGCGAGGGCAACGAAGGTATTTTTGCCGTTACCATCCCCGAAGAACGCGGCAGCTTCCTTAAGTTTGTCAATATATTGGGAAATAGGAATATTACCGAGTTCAACTACCGCTACGGCGGCGATGAAAAAGCGCATATCTTTGTCGGACTTCAAGCGGCAGGCCCGCAGGATTTGGCGGTTATCGGCAGCCGGTTGGATGAGGCGGGATTGCCCAATGTCGATTTGACCAATAATGAGATTGCCAAAATCCATATCCGCTATATGGTCGGAGGGCGGACGGACAAAGTAGGGCACGAGCGTCTGGTCAGTTTTGAGTTTCCGGAGCGTCCGGGCGCGTTGGCGCGCTTTTTGAACCATATGCAGGGCGGTTGGAACATTACGCTCTTCCATTACCGCAACCACGGTGCGGATTACGGGCGGATTTTGGTCGGTATCGACGTGCCGCCGCACGATGCCGCCGCATTTGACGGTTTCTTGGAAAGTCTGGGATACAGCTATCACGAGGAAACGCAAAATGCCGCGTACAAGCTGTTTCTTGCCTGACGTTTGACACGCAATGCCGTCTGAAAGCCTTTCAGACGGCATTGCGCTTTCAGGGTTAAATCGAATATTCAATCAACTCGTTTTGAGAAAAAACATAAACCTGTTTCGGAATTAAGTTTAATTTTTTGCCTTCGGCGATTGGGTAGCGCGCGGCATCGCTGCCAGCCAGTGTGATATGCACGTCTTGTTTGCCGTGTTTCACCAAAACGTGCGTCAATGCGCCGACGGCGTGGATTTTTTCGATTTCGGCACGGATCATCGGGGTTTCGTGTTCGGCGGCGATCTGCCATTCGTGCGGGCGGATATAGCCGGTGGCGGTTTGCTCCTGCCATTTGTATTGCGCGTCCAATTTCCACGCGAAGCCGTTGTAATGCCAGATGCCTTTTTCGATGCGTCCTTCAAATGCGTCGGCTTCGCCGAGGAACTCGGTAACGAAGGCGTTTTCGGGTTTGCGGTAAATGGCTTCGGCACTGCCGGTTTGTTCGATTTTGCCATGGTTCATCACGACGATTTCGTCGGAAACTTCGAGGGCTTCTTCTTGGTCGTGAGTCACCAGAATGCTGGTTACGCCGAGGTTGTGATGAATGTCGCGCAGCCAGGTGCGTAATTCTTTGCGCACTTTGGCATCCAGCGCGCCGAAGGGTTCGTCCAAAAGCAGGAGTTTCGGTTCGACCGCAAGCGCGCGGGCGAGGGCGATGCGCTGGCGTTGCCCGCCGGAGAGTTGGTGCGGATAGGATTTGGCGAGGTGGGAGAGTTGTACGAGTTTGAGCAATTCTTCGACTTTGGCGCGGATTTGTCCTTTGGACGGGCGTTCGGGCTTGGGTAATACGGTCAAACCGAAAGCGACGTTGTCAAACACATTCATGTGGCGGAAGAGGGCGTAGTGTTGGAACACGAAACCGACTTTGCGCTCGCGCACATGCTTGGCGGTTACGTCTTGGCCGTCAAAGAGAATTTGGCCGCCGTCGGCGTTTTCCAGTCCGGCGATAATGCGTAAAAGTGTGGTTTTGCCGCAGCCGGAGGGACCGAGCAGGGAAACGAGTTTGCCGGCGGGGACGTTGAGGTTGATGTTTTTCAGCGCGTGAAAATTGCCGAAGCGTTTTTTGTTTAAGTTTTGAATGGTAATACTCATACTGCGTTCCTTTCGGCGGCGGCGAGTTTTTTGTCTTGTATAGTGGATTAAATTTAAACCAGTACGGCGTTGCCTCGCCTTGCCGTACTATTTGTACTGTCTGCGGCTTCGTCGCCTTGTCCTGATTTAAATTTAATCCACTATAATTTGGTGATGATGTTCTGCACCGCCAGCGTCGCCAGTGCTAAAAGTGCCAATACGCCGGAGAGGGCGAATGCGCCGGTGAAGTTGTATTCGTTGTAGAAGATTTCGACCAAAAGCGGGATAGTGTTGGTTTCGCCGCGTATGTGTCCCGATACCACGCTGACCGCGCCGAACTCGCCCATCGCACGGGCGTTGGTGAGGATGATGCCGTAGAGCAGCGTCCATTTGATGTTGGGCAGGGTAACGCGCCAAAACATCTGCCAACCGCTTGCGCCGAGTATCAATGCCGCCTGTTCTTCGCTGTCGCCCTGTGCCTGCATTAAAGGGATGATTTCGCGTGCGGCAAAGGGAAAGGTAACGAACAGCGCCGTCAAAACAATGCCGGGAATGGCGAAGATAATCCGTATGCCTTGCGCTTCCAGCCGGCTGCCCAACGCCGTGTGCGCGCCGAACAATAAGACGAACATCAAACCGGCAACCACGGGCGATACGGAGAACGGCAAATCGAGCAGGGTGGTCAGCAACTGCTTGCCGAGAAAGTCAAAACGGGTCAACAGCCACGCCATCGCCACGCCCAAGACGGCATTGACGGGAACGGCAATCAGCGCGGTAATCAGCGTCAATTTGACGGCAGACCACGCTTCGGGATCGCTTAAGGATTTCAGGTACAAATCCCAACCGCCTTTTAAGGCTTCGTAAAACACGGCGACGAGCGGCACGACCAGCATCAGCAGCAGAAAGCCCAGCACGGCGGCAATCAGCAACATGCGCAGCCGGCGCGGTTCGGTCAGGTTGGGATTGGCGGAATAGGGTTTCATGGCGGTGGTGTTCTCTGGTTTGTTGTTTAAGGTGTTCGGATGCCGTCTGAAAGGGATTGAGGGGTTTCAGCTTTCGTCGGTCGGATTCTTGAATCCGACAAGGTTGCTGAATCGCAAATGTTTGTCGGATACAAGTATCCGACCTACGAATTCTGTGTTTTGGGGAGCGGATTCGTTTTCAGACGACCTCAACCCTTCGCACCCGAACGCCTGCCCAACGCCCACTGCAGCACGTTCAGCGCAAACAGAATCACAAACGAAACCAGCAGCATAAACAACGCCACCGCCGACGCGCCCTGCGCGTCGAATTGTTCCAGCTTGCCCGTAATAATCAGCGGCAGGATTTCGGAAATCATCGGAATGCTGCCCGCGATAAAAATCACCGAACCGTATTCCCCCGTTGCCCGCGCGAACATCATGCCCGCGCCGGTCAAGAGTGCCGGCGTGATTTCCGGCAGCAGCACGCGGCGGAACGTTGTGAAACGGTTTGCGCCCAAAGTCGCCGCCGCTTCCTCATATTCGCCCGACAATTCCTCCAATACCGGCTGCACGGCGCGGACGATAAAGGGCAGGCTGACGACAACCAGCGCAATCCAAATGCCGACGGGCGTAAACGCGATTTTGATGCCCAAAGGTTCGAAAAAACGGCCTATCCAACCGTTGGGCGCATACAGGGCCGCCAACGCGATACCCGTAACCGCCGTCGGCAGCGCAAACGGCAAATCAACCGGCGCGTTCGCCAGGCCCTTGCCCGGAAATTCATAGCGCACCAACACCCAAGCCACCAGTGTGCCGAACACGACACATTGGTCAGCATCGCATAAAACGACATCCGCAAACTCAGCCGCACCGCCGCCAGCACGTTCGGCTCGGCAATCGTGTTCCGAAAGCCGTCCCAGCCGATTTCCGCCGCCTTCGCCGCCATCATCGCAAACGGCAAAACCACCAAAAGCGAAAAGCACAATACGGTCAGACCGAGGCTGAGTTTGAAGCCGGGCAGTACGCCGGGTGTTTTGAGCGGTAACATGGTCGGTAAGGGTGGAAAATAAAGGCATTACTTTAACAATGCCGCCTGAAAAACGGAAAAAATGGAAAGTTTGGTGCAAAGACGAATTTGTTATAAAGCGGTTGGCAGTTTTTCAAGCGGGCGCGATGTTCTAAAATAACGCTTTGTTTTGACGGAAAACCATCATATAAAGGAACACTTATGCAGATTTTATCTTTTCAGGCGGACATTGCGGAACGTATGCTGGAAGGTACGGAAGGCGAGTCGGTCAACGAAAACGCACAATTTGTCCGTACGGACAACGGCTATTGGATTGCGTGGCATGAAGGCGTGGCGGCACTGCTTGCGCCCGATACGCCGCCGGGCATTCCCTGTTTTTGGGTGGAAGGGGCGGAAAGCCTTGAAGAGTTGTGCGCGATGGTGGAACGCGGCGAGTTTGACGAAGTGGAAGAGTTTGACGGCGATGACGACGCGTGGCTCGAAGCGGCTAAAGATTGCGGACACCACGGCGACGCTTGCGCCTGCGGACATTAAAGGCATGGCAGGCTTGCCGCAAGGGGTGCAAGGCTTTGCCGTTTTTTAAATAATCGGCGGATTGCATCTGTTTGCAATGGGCGGAACGCTTCCCTTTGTATTTTATTGAATAAAAATTATCTTGGTATTATAATAAGGCAGCATCAATTATTTTGGGACTGCAACAAACGCAAAGCGTTGATTTGCGCCGATTGCAAACTTATTATAGCAGGTTGCGGCGCGGACTTGATGGGAATTGTTTATAGAGCATGATAGTCTGAAACATATTAATTAAAAATACCATTAATCCGATTTATATTTATTTCAATTTCAATGGAAAAACATCAATGACAATGATTTTAAGCATTTTAAGCCTGTTTTTTATCATTAGACTGTTATTTTTAGCCGTCTCTATTAAACATGAAAAAGCCTTGATTGCCAAAGGGGCGAAACAATACGGAAAAACCAATTCCACGGTGCTTGCGGCAGTTCATACGCTTTATTATTTGGCGTGTTTTGTTTGGGTATGGCTTTCTGACACTGCTTTTAATGGCATATCCTTGATTGGTACACTGACGGTGATGGCTTCATTTGTGATATTATCATTGATTATTAAGCAGTTGGGGGAGATTTGGACGGTTAAAATCTATATTTTGCCAAATCATCAAATTAATCGTTCGTGGTTGTTTAAAACATTCCGCCACCCGAATTATTTTTTAAACATCATACCCGAACTGATTGGCATCGCCTTATTATGTCAAGCGTGGTATGTTTTATTGATTGGCCTGCCCATTTATTTGCTGGTCTTATTTAAGCGTATCCGACAAGAAGAACAGGCGATGGCAACACTTTTTTAACCCGTTTCATCAATTAAAAATATATCGACAAAGAGAACCGTCTATCAATTAAATCCATTCTTATCATCGGGGCAGGCTTATTGTCATTGGGCAAGCCGTGACAAAAGCCCGAACCTGCAAAACTTATCTATAAGGCTGCATCAGTGCGTATTGAAGCCCCGCCTTTTTTGACAAAAAAATGCCGTCTGAAGGCTTCAGACGGCATTTGTTCGGTTTGGCAAAGCCGGCGGCTTATGCGGCAAAACGTTTGGCGACTTCGTCCCAGTTGACGATTTCCCAAAAACCTTTCAGGTAGTTGGGGCGGCTGTTGCGGTAGTCGATGTAGTAGGCGTGTTCCCACACGTCGCAAGTCAAGAGCGGCGTGTTTTCAGTGGTCAGCGGAGTTGCCGCGTTGGAAGTGGAAACCAAAGCCAATCCGCCGGCAGGGGTTTTCACCAGCCACGCCCAACCGGATCCGAAAGTTCCGGCCGCGCAGGCATTGAACGCTTCTTGGAATTTCTCGAAGCTGCCCCATTCGGCATCGATGGCGGCGGCCAGTTCGCCGGCAGGCTTGCCTTAGCCTTTGGGCGTGAAACCCAGCCAGTAGAAGGTGTGGTTCCAAGTTTGAGCCGCGTTGTTGAACACGCCGCCCGAAGATTTTTTCACAATCTCTTCCAAAGGCAGGTTTTCAAATTCGGTGCCTTTGATTTGATTGTTCAGATTGGTGATGTAGGTTTGATGGTGTTTGCCGTAGTGGAATTCCAAAGTCTCTTTGCTCAGATGCGGGGACAATGCGTCCGGCTCATAAGGCAGTTGCGGCAGCTTATGTTCCATTTTGTGCTCCTAATGTTGTTTTTGGATGTTGTGTTTTGGCAGTGTTGCTGCAAACGAATCGGCGGCTCACGCATTCTACCTGTTTTGAGTGATGGAAACCAATTAAACCTGCTTTGCGTTATAATAGAAGATTGCAATTTCGGCATGACAGATTGGATGTACCATGAACGATTACGCAGCTATGCCGCCTGAAGGCCGTGAGGTCGGCGCATTGTCGCTGCCTCCGCATTCGATGGAGGCGGAACAATCCGTTTTGGGCGGTTTGATGCTGGAAAATCCGGCTTGGGACAGGATTGCCGATGTGGTTTCGGGAGAGGATTTCTACCGCCACGAACACCGCCTGATTTTCCGATCCATTACCAAATTAATCAATGAGAGCCGTCCCGCAGATGTGATTACGGTTCAGGAAGATTTGCAGCGGAACGAAGAATTGGAAGCGGCAGGCGGATTTGAATATCTGATTACACTGGCGCAAAACACCCCGTCTGCCGCCAACATCCGCCGCTACGCCGAAATCGTACGCGAGCGTTCCATTATGCGCCAACTCGCCGAAGTGGGGACGGAAATCGCCCGCAGCGCATACAATCCGCAAGGCAGGGACGCGGGGCGGCTTTTGGATGAGGCGGAAAACAAAGTGTTTCAAATCGCCGAAAGCACCGCCAAATCCAAGCAGGGCTTTTTGGAGATGCCCGATTTGCTGAAAGAAGTCGTACAGCGCATCGATATGCTTTATTCGCGCGACAATCCCGATGAAGTTACCGGCGTACCGACAGGGTTCATCGACCTTGATAAAAAAACCTCGGGTCTGCAGCCCGGCGACCTGATTATCGTCGCCGGCCGCCCGTCTATGGGTAAAACCGCGTTCTCCATCAATATTGCCGAGTATGTCGCCATTGAAAAACATTTGCCCGTCGCCGTTTTCTCGATGGAAATGGGCGGTGCGCAGTTGGTCATGCGTATGCTCGGTTCGGTCGGACGCTTGGATCAGAGCGTCCTGAAAACAGGCAGGCTGGAAGATGAACATTGGGGGCGTTTGAACGAGGCAGTCGTCAAACTTTCCGACGCGCCTATGTTTATTGACGAAACTCCGAATCTGACCGCCCTCGAATTGCGCGCCCGCGCCCGCCGCCTCGCCCGCCGGTTTGACGGCAGATTAGGCTTGATCGTCATCGACTACCTGCAACTGATGGCGGCATCCGGCCGTTCGGACAACCGCGCTTCCGAGCTTGGCGAAATTTCCCGTTCCCTCAAAGCCCTGGCAAAAGAGTTGCAAGTCCCCATCATCGCCCTGTCGCAATTGAGCCGCACTGTCGAACAGCGCACCGACAAACGCCCGATGATGTCCGACCTCCGCGAATCCGGTGCTATCGAGCAGGATGCCGACCTGATTATGTTCATGTACCGCGACGAATACTACAACCAGAACTCACCCATGAAAGGCCTTGCCGAATGTATCATCGGCAAACACCGCAACGGTCCCGTCGGTAAAATCTTCCTCACATGGACGGGACAATTCACCAAATTCGACAATGCTGCCTATATTCCCGAGGAGGCAAAGATAGAAGATTAAATGGCTATATAAAAATTTATTAGGCGGAATCAGGCAAAATCGTTTAAAATCATGCTTAGAGATTGCCCTAAAAAATAAAACGCGGTCTTGAGGCATTTTTGCATTCAGCCCGCATATAATTGAAAATATAGTGGATTAACAAAAATCAGGACAAGGCGGCGGGCCGCAGACAGTACAAATAGTACGGAACCGATTCACTTGGTGCTTCAGCACCTTAGAGAATCGTTCTCTTTGAGCTAAGGCGGGGCAACGCCGTACCGGTTTGAATTTAATCCACTATACATTACCAATTAACGTCCTATTGCTTATGTGTACACGAAAACAACAAGGTTTCACGCTAACAGAGCTGCTCATCGTGATGGCCATTGCAGCCATTATGGCGACGATAGCCCTCCCCAATATGAGTGGGTGGATTGCATCACGCCGCATTGCCAGTCACGCGGAGCAGGTTGCCAACCTTTTGCGTTTTTCCAGGGGCGAAGCCGTCCGGCTCAATCTCCCTGTCTATATCTGTCCTGCCCAAGTTAAAAAAGACGGTACGGGCAACAACCGATGCGACCTCGGTAAGAAGGAACAGGGAATGTTGGCTTTCGGCGACAAAAACGGCAATAAGGCATATGACGGCGATGTGGCGGATGTTTTCCTCCGCAGCGTGGTGTTGAATGATACCGACGACAGCCGGATTAATTATGCCTTCAACCATATCGCTTTCGGTTCGTCTCAGCCGACCGCCGGCCGTGTTGTTTGGACTTTCAACCAAAACGGGACATTCGGCTATTTGTCCGATCAGAATCTCAAGGATAATTCCAAATTTGTTTATTCTGACGGTTATATCCAAATCGTGCTGACAGATGCGAGAGCAGTTTCAGATGCCGATAGGAAATTCCGTTCGGCGGTGGTTTTGATTGACAGCAGCGGCAGGGTCGAAGTTTGTCGTAAAAACGATACGCGCGCCGTATGCAAACATTAATGACTGTTTTAGTCGGTTTGGGAAATAAAAAATGAAGAATAATGATTGCTTGCGCCTGAAAAATCCCCAGTCCGGTATGGCGCTGATAGAAGTCTTGGTTGCTATGCTCGTTCTGACCATCGGTATTTTGGCATTGCTGTCCGTGCAGCTGCGGACGGTCGCTTCCGTCAGGGAAGCGGAAACGCAAACCATCGTCAGCCAAATCACGCAAAACCTGATGGAAGGAATGTTGATCAATCCGACCATTGATCCGGACGGCAACAAGAAAAACTATAATCTTTACACTGAGTTGTACACCCCCACTCCCTCTGGCGGCGATTTCAAGCTTAATAATAATAATTTGATAAGTAAGAAGGATTTGGCAAAGACCCAGTTGGACAGGTTCGGTTATGAATTGAAAAATGCTTTGCCGGATGCGGTAGATATTCATTACGCTGTCTGCAAGGATTCGTCGGGTAAGGCACCGACATTGTCCGGCGGTACTTTTTTTCCAAATTGCGATAATAAGGCAAACGGGGATACTTTGATTAAAGTATTGTGGGTAAATGATTCGGCAGGGGATTCGGATATTTCCCGTACGAATCTTGAGGTGAGCGGCGACAATATCGTATATACTTATCAGGCAAGGGTCGGAGGTCGTGAATGAAACGTAAAATGCTAAACGTACCAAAAGGCGGTTATGATGGTATGAAGGGTTTTACCATTGTTGAATTTCTGGTTGCGGGCCTGCTCAGTGTGATTGTCCTGATAGCGGTCGTATCGAGTTACTTTACATCCCGGAAATTAAATGATGCGGCAAACGAGCGTCTTGCCGAGCAACAGGATTTGCGGAATGCGGCAACATTGATTGTCCGCGATGCAAGAATGGCGGGGAGCTTCGGTTGTTTCAATATGTCTGAGCATATCGGAAATGATGTTTTTTCCAATGTGGCGCAAAAAAACGCTCTTTTTTCCTTAAAAAGGAACAGTACAAACAGTACAAATAAACTTATCCCCATAACGGAATCTCCAAATATCAATTATCGGAATTTTTTCCAGGTTAGTAGCGCATTGATTTTTCAATACGGAATCGATGATGTTAATGCAAGCGCCGCGACTACCGTCGTCAGCAGCTGTGCCGCAATATCGAAACCGGGCAAGCAAATCCCTACTTTAGAAGATGCAAAAAAAGAATTGAAGATTGTGAGTCAGGATAAGGAGCAAAATGGCAATATAGCGCGTCAAAGGCATGTGGTCAATGCCTATGCGGTCGGCAAGATTGCCGGTGAGGGAGGTTTGTTCCGCTTCCAATTGGATGATAAGGGCGAGTGGGGTAATCCTCAGTTGCTCGTGAAAAAGGTTAAACGTATGAAAGTGCGGTATATCTATGTTTCCGGTTGTCCTGAAGATGAAGATGCCGGCAAAGAGGAACAATTCAAATATACGGATAAATTCGACAGCTCTGTTACGCCTGCCGGGGTGGAGGTTTTATTGGATAGCGGTAATGATGCCAAGATTGCCGCTTCTTCAGATAATATTATTTATGCTTACCGTATCAATGCGACAATACGCGGGGGAAATGTATGCGCAAACAGAACACTTTGACAGGAATCCCGACTTCTGACGGACAGAGGGGGTCCGCACTGTTTATCGTGCTGATGGTGATGATAGTCGTGGCCTTTTTGGTTGTAACTGCCGCCCAGTCCTACAATACCGAACAGAGGATCAGTGCCAACGAATCAGACAGGAAATTGGCTTTGTCTTTAGCCGAGGCGGCTTTGAGGGAAGGCGAATTTCAGGTTTTGGATTTGGAATATACTGCGGATAGTAAGGTTACATTTAGCGAAAACTGTGAAAACGGCCTGTGTACCGCAGTGAATGTGCGGACAAATAATAATGGTAATGAAGAGGCTTTTGGCAATATCGTGGTGAAAGGCAAGCCCATCGTTGAGGCGGTGAAGCGTTCTTGCCCTGCAAATTCTGCCAGCCTGTGCATTGACAATAAAGGGATGGAATATAAGAAAGGCACGGCAGGCGTCAGCAAAATGCCGCGCTATATTATCGAATATTTAGGCGTGAAGAACGGACAAAATGTTTATCGGGTTACTGCCAAGGCTTGGGGTAAGAATGCCAATACCGTGGTCGTCCTTCAATCTTATGTAGGCAATAATGATGAGCAATAAAATGGAACAAAAAGGGTTTACATTGATTGAGATGATGATAGTTGTCACGATACTCGGCATTATCAGCGTCATTGCCATACCTTCTTATCAGAGTTATATTGAAAAAGGCTATCAGTCCCAGCTTTATACGGAGATGGTCGGTATCAACAATGTTCTCAAACAGTTTATTTTGAAAAATCCCCAGGACGATAATCAGATCATCAAGAGCAAACTGGAAATATTTGTCTCAGGCTATAAGATGAATCCGAAAATTGCCAAAAAATATAGTGTTTCGGTGGCATTTGCCAATACGGAAAAACCAAGGGCATACAGGTTGGTCGGCGTTCCGAAGGTAGGGACGGGTTATACCTTGTCGGTATGGATGAACAGCGTGGGCGACGGATACAAATGCCGTGATGCCGCTTCTGCCCAGGCCTATTCGGAGACCTTGTCCGCAAATACCGGCTGTGAAGCTTTCTCTAATCGTAAAAAATAGGGCTGTTTTGCCAATGCCGTCTGAAGATCAATTTTCAGACGGTATTTTTTATGGGCATTTTGAAATGAATTATGCCATCAACCATCCCGAGATGCCTGACCAGCCGACCCCTATCAATACGGTAAACAACATAGAAAAACGGCAGGCCGCAAAGGCGGTTAACGCGATGGCAATAAGTTCGTGCGGCTTGTCGGATACAAAATAGGGGGCAATAACGGAAATGAGGACGCAGCCCGGCACGGCTTCCATAATGGTTTGGGCGCGGCGGCTTAGGGTTCGGTTACGCAATGCGAAAAAGCCGATTAACCGGGTAGGGCAGGTAACGGCAAGCATACAGGAAAACAGCAGGAATGATGGGAACGACAATAAATTTTTCATTTCCGCCCACTCCAAAAATAAGCGGACAACAGGTCGGACAGCGTGCCGGCGGGAACATACCACGCGCCGTCAACGGTCAGGTAAACGGCGGATGCGACAAACAGGTTGACAAATCAAGGTATTGATGCGGAAAGATTTTTCCACATTCCCCTCAGTAAAACCAGAAATACGGCAGGAAACGCCATACCGAACCCCCAAGCGGCCACATTGCCGAACACGGGCCCTACTGCCGCGCCGAGGGCGGCAAACCCTATCAGGTAATGTAGAGGATAAAGCATGCGCCCATATAAGAAGGCATATTGAATGCAGGCAAACCGGCTGCTTTCCGTTTTTGGATTTCGGAGAATGCCATGGCCCGGCTTTCATCACACATAAAAAGCAGCGCGGGTACGGTTTTTTTCAGCGGTATTTCTTTCATGTGCGTGGCAAGCGCCGCCCCCATCAGGATATGCCGCGAATTAATCATAAAGGTTATGGTGGCGATAAGCAGTATCGGCAGAGGGGCCGCCCACAGGTTGACCGTTGCAAATTCGGAGCCGCCGGCAAAGTTCATCCCCGTCATCAGCAGCATTTCCAGCCGGCCCATACCTTTTTGCCCGCCTGCATTCCGAGTATCAATGCCCAAGGCAAAAGCCCAATCAGCATGGGCGAACTTTCTTTGATGCCGCGTATGAATTCATCACGTGGAGAGGCTGTGTGCGTCATGTTAATGTTTATATATGAAGAGACGGGGCGGTATCATACACAGGCAGAATGTTTTTGACAGTCGAGGATGGTTTCAAAACAAAAGCAGTTTGTTGTGTTTCAGCGTAAACACGGCTTGTGTATAATCTCCAATCTTTGAAACCGGCCGTATGCAGGAGCAGGACGATGAATATTGAAGTAGAAATGAAAGTGTTGGACGAGAGGATGGCGGATTTTATCCCTGCCTATGCGACGGAGGGTTCTGCAGGTTTGGATTTGCGCGCCTGTTTGGATGAGGAAGTCGTTTTGCAGCCGGGCGGAACGTTGCTTGTGCCGACAGGTTTGGCAATTTATTTGGCGAATCCCGCATATACCGCCGTTTTGCTGCCACGTTCCGGCTTGGGGCATAAACACGGCATTGTCTTGGGCAATTTGGTCGGTTTGATTGACTCCGATTACCAAGGGGAATTGAAGGTGTCGTTATGGAATAGGGGTAGCGAACCGTTTGCCGTCAAGCCGTTTGAGCGTATCGCTCAGATGGTTGTCGTGCCGGTTGTGCAGGCGCGTTTCAAACGTGTGGAGGAATTTGTCGGAAGCAGCCGGGGTGAGGGCGGCTTCGGCAGTACGGGTTCTCACTAAAGATATAGAATGCCGTCTGAAGGGCGCGTCAGCTTCAGACGGCATATCTTCCGATATACCGATAACCGGAGAAAATCATGAATACCTTACTCAAGCAGCTCAAACCATATCCCTTTGCCCGACTGCGCGAGGCGATGCAGGGCATTTCCGCGCCTGAAGGCATGGAAGCCGTCCCACTGCATATCGGCGAACCGAAACACCCGACACCGAAAGTCATTACGGATGCGCTGACCGCCTCATTGCGCGAGTTGGAAAAATATCCGCTGACTGCGGGTCTGCCTGAACTGCGTCAGGCGTGTGCGAACTGGTTAAAACGCCGTTATGACGGCTTGACGGTCAATCCGGATAATGAAATTCTGCCGGTTTTGGGCAGTAGGGAGGCGTTGTTTTCTTTTGTTCAAACCGTGTTGAACCCTGTTTCAGACGGCCTAAAACCCGTAATCGTCAGCCCGAATCCCTTTTATCAGATTTATGAAGGTGCGACACTTTTGGGCGGCGGTGAAATCCATTTTGCCAATTGCCCCGCGCCGTCTTTCAACCCCGATTGGCGCAGTATTTCCGAAGAGGTTTGGGAACGCACCAAACTGGTGTTCGTCTGCTCGCCCGGCAATCCCAGCGGCAGCGTGCCGGATTTGGACGGCTGGAAAGAAGTTTTTGATTTACAGGATAAATATGGTTTCATTATTGCCTCGGATGAATGCTATTCCGAAATCTATTTCGACGGCAACAAACCTTTGGGCTGCCTGCAGGCCGCAGCGCAATTGAAACGCGGCAGGGACAAACTGGTTATGTTTACCAGCTTGTCCAAGCGGTCCAATGTTCCGGGCCTGCGTTCCGGTTTTGTCGCCGGCGATGCGGAGCTGCTTAAAAACTTTCTGCTTTACAGAACCTATCACGGCAGCGCAATGAGCATTCCCGTGCAGCATGCCAGTATTGCCGCCTGGAATGACGAACAACACGTTATCGACAACCGCCGTATGTATCAGGAAAAATTTGAGCGTGTTATTCCCATTTTGCAACAGGTATTTGACGTTAAATTACCGGATGCCTCGTTTTACATCTGGTTGAAAGTCCCCGATGGAGACGATTTGGCATTTGCACGAAATTTATGGCAAAAAGCGGCTATCCAAGTATTGCCCGGACGCTTTTTGGCACGGGATACCGAGCAGGGGAATCCCGGGGAAGGTTATGTGCGGATTGCTTTGGTTGCCGATGTCGCAACTTGTGTCAAAGCTGCGGAAACCATTGTTTCCCTATATCGGTAAAGAATAAAAAATACCGTCCGGACTTTTCCTGACGGCTTTTTTTAATACTATCAAGATGTATTTATTATAACGGTATTTACATCACAATCAATCGGCTTGCCTGAGGATGCTTTTAAATCTAAAATTCCGACGTTTGACACTATACCGAGCGGATTATGTTTTTTGTCCTTTCCCCTGCGAAAAACCTTAACGAAAAAGACCCTTGCCCTGTCAGCGAGTTTACCCAACCCGATCTTTTGGCGGAATCTGAAATCCTGATGCGCCAACTGAGGGAGCTTGCCCCTCAACAAATTGCAGAGTTGATGCACGTTTCCGACAAAATCGCACTTCTAAACGCCGAACGAAATGCAGCGTGGCACACGCCGTTTACGCCGGAAAACGCCAAACAGGCAGTCTTTATGTTCAACGGCGATGTTTACGAAGGTATGGATGCAAACACATTGAATACCAATCAAATACAATATCTGCAAAACCATGTCCGCCTTCTGTCCGGCTTGTACGGTCTTATGCGTCCACTGGATTTGATGCAGCCCTACCGCCTGGAAATGGGAACGGCATTTGCCAATTTGCGCGGCAAGAATTTGTATGAGTTTTGGGGCGACATCATTACCAACCTTTTAAATGACACGCTTGCCCAAGCAGGCAGCAATACGCTTGTCAACCTTGCCTCACAGGAATATTTCAAGTCCGTCAACACGAAAAAACTTCGGGCGCGGCTGATTACCCCGATATTTAAAGACGAAAAAAACGGCAAATATAAAATTATCAGTTTCTATGCCAAGCGCGCGCGAGGATTAATGGTGCGCTATGCGGCAGAACACAATATTACCGATCCTGAAATGCTGAAAAATTTTAATTACGAAGGCTACGCATTTAATGACGCGGCTTCAAATGAAAGCGAATGGGTGTTTATGCGTTCGGAACAAATAAAGTGAAAACAATAAATTAAGTATTTCCCAAAAAAAGTGCTTGGCAAAATGTATAAACTTTATTATTATTCCTATTCTTCAAGAAGACGGAAGCGTGGCAGAGCGGTTTAATGCAACGGTCTTGAAAACCGTCGAGGGTTGATAGCCCTCCGTGAGTTCGAATCTCACCGCTTCCGCCAATTTTTGAGCGTAAAACCAAATAAAAATGCAATAGCCGCGAATATTGTTATTTTTATTTGGTTTTACTGCATTATCGGAAACGTGGCAGAGAGGCTGAATGCAGCGGACTCGAAATCCGCTGAGGGTGCAAATCCTCCGTGGGTTCGAATCCCACCGTTTCCGCCAGAAAACATAACCGCCCTGATTCAGGGCGGTTCTTTTTTGTTCAAGTTTTGTTGATTACCATATAAAAATCATCGGCTTGACCTATCATAACGCTTCAAGGCAAATCATTTGCAATCTTGCGGCATCTTCTTATTGCATTTTTTTATGGTAATTTATATGGTAAATTTTGGACAAACGGGAATTTACCATAATGGCGAAAATCATTACGCCGCTGTCGGCAAATCAGGTTAAAAATGCGAAGCCGCGCGATAAGCTGTATAAGTTGTCGGACGGGGGGCTGGCTTTGTGGGTCTACCCGACGGGCGGACGGAGTTGGAAGCTGTCGTTTATGCAGGACGGAAGGCAACAGACAATTTCGCTGGGGCGGTATCCTGATTTCTCGCTGGCTGAGGCGCGGGAATGGCGGGAGGAGGTGCGCCGAAAACGGGCACACGGGGAAAATGTCGTCAATAAGAAGGTGCGGGCGGATTTTGCTTTTGAGAAGGTGGCGCGTGATTGGTTTGTGCGTTGGTCGAAGGGGCGGTCTGAAAAGTATGCCGGACAGGTTATGCGGAATTTTGAACGGTGGGTTTTTCCGGCTATCGGCAATCTTGATATCCGTCAAGTCAGGACGGCGGACGTGGTCGGCTGCCTGCGTGTGATGGAGGCGCGCGGTATCGTTGATACGTTGCGCAAAACGAAAAACAGTCTGAAGATGGTGTTTGCGTTTGCGGTCGGTTCGGGAATGATGGAAATCAACCCTGTCGCGCAAATCGGTTCGGGTGTGTTTGAACGGGTGAAAACCAAAAACATGACGGCGTTGAGTCCGTCCGAATTGCCGCGCCTGATTGATTTTTTGGAGCAGCGCAATGAATTTGCGGTTTATGCGGGCAGGGTGCATATCCATCCTGTAACGCGGTTTTGTATCTATTGGCTGCTGTTGACGATGACGCGGATTCGGGAGGCGGCGTTGATGGAGTGGTCGGAGTTGGACGGGGAGGTTTGGCGTATCCCCGCCGAACGGAAAAAGGAGCGGCGGGGGCATGATGTGCCGCTGTCGCGGGCGATGCGGTGGGTGTTGGATCAGGCGCGGGGGCTGAATGTGAACGGGCGGTTTGTGTTTGAAAGTGTGAATTTTCAAGGGCATATCAATAAGGAAAGTCCGCACGTGGCGATGCGGCGGTCGGGGCTGGATACGACGGCGCACGGTTTGCGCTCGCTTGCGCGTACTTATTTGCGCGAGGTTCTGAAGGTGTATAATGATGTGGCGGAAAAGCTGCTTGCCCATTCGTTGGGGACGAGGACGCAAACGGCTTACAACCGCTCGGAGCTTTGGGAGGAGCGTAAGGATGCGCCGGAACGGTGGGGGAATGATGTTTTGAGGCTTGCCGACAACGGAAAATGATTTTTTTGTGTGTTTTGCGTTATGTGGAAATGTAGATAAGAAAGCTGTTTCCGCATTATGTGAAAACGCCCTAATCGGGCGTTTTTTTATTGCTGCAACCCTAATGCTTCCAAAACTTCGCGGGTGTCCCATACGGGGGATGCGAGGGAGGTTCAGACGGCACGGTATCCGTCCGTCTTTTTCCATACGCAGCAGTGTCGAGTTTGAAATGGGGTGGTTGCGGCAGGTTGCGTAGGCAATCAGTTCGCGGATGGTCGGGCGGTCTATCCTTGCGCCCGGTTTGGTGATGTTCATTTTTTTACTCTCCTGTTCGGTTTAATCTTGCGCCGTTTTTACGGCTCTGTCGTTTGTCTGCCTATTTCTTCTTCCCGATTTTTTTATATCGCAACAAGCTTTCCGGCGGGAAGAATATGTCAAAGTCTGTTTTCAAATCGGGACTGACGATGTCGGCGGCAATCACGCCGTAGCCGGTGGCAAAGCTGTCGCCATCAGCGTTATGAATAACTATATGCCCGCTTTTGATTAGAATAACGCGGCCGAATCCGGATTTCCGGATTCCGCCTTTTTTCGGGGCGGTTGCAAATGCCAGTGTTTCCATCCGCCCTTGTACGTCGGAAGACTCCATTGCTTCGCCGACCGCTTTTTTGACGGGCGTTTATTGAATACTTCGTATTCCATGTCTTCAATCCTCTTTCCGTTGATTCCGATTTGTCCGGGTTTCCGCTTTTTTACGGCTTGGCATGCGGCAATTGCGTCTTTCATATTCGGCATATCCTTTCCCCAATCCGCCGAAGTTTCCGCATCCGCCGCCGTATCGATTCATGTTTGCCCTCCGATTTGTTTTACGAAGCCCGTACCGTTCACGGCATAGTGTAACTTCACTTGCTTACCCGATTCCATTCCTCGGGTTAATGCCTCATATTCCATTTTTGACCCTTGTAGGATTGACGATTTCGCATCTCTTGTCCTTGCTTCGGCCATATCCGGATATTCTTTCTTTTTGTATCCGTCCATAATGGCTTTTTCTTCATCTGACATCTCAAATTTTTTGACTGTTTCCCAAGCGCTCGCAATCCAACCGCCGCAAAATCGGTCGGCAAGATAAGTTCTGTGCGAGGGCTTTCCCGCCCGGCAGGTTTTCAAAAATTTGCGGCGGTCGGCGGAAATCTGACGATAGACTACATCAAAGGCATAGGCTGAGGTTTCCGCTCGATTTCCAATGCCGTAAAACATCATTGTTTTCCCGCGTTGGTAAGATTTGCACCCGAATATATCGGCAATCATATTTGCAACGCCCCATTGCCAGCCTGCCAATTTAAAAGCCATTTTCCGATCGGCTTTCTGTTCGGAGACTTTTGATAAGGCGATATCCTCGGCATTTACTTTGTACTTTTCCATTAAAGCCTGCGCCTGCCTTAACGCCTGTGCGGCTTCATGTTCATTTGCCGACCGACCCAAAGCCAAACATTTCTTGATTTTGTCTAAGACTTTCTCTTTATCCATATTAAACCCTTTAATTTGTCCGGTATTTTAATTTCGCACCCTTGCCCATTCGTCTTTCGCTTTGCTTTCGATTCGGTCGGGCCATTCGGCTAGGGCTGATACGCTTACGAACTCGGGGCTTTTTTTGTTTCCGCCTGCCGAGATTACCGGCCGCGGCAGGGTAGTTTTGCAACAAGGCTTTGCAGGCTTCGGGCTGTATTTCCACGGCGTGAAATTCAGACGGCTTAATATACCGTTCAAGCTGCCTGCTTCCTGCCGCGCCGTCAAATACGCCCGGATGTTCGCCGCAGTATCGGCGGACTTTGGCGGCAACCAGCCGCATCATGATGCCGCACGTCAGGGCTTCGTCTTCCGATACCTTTGCGCCCGACAACATCCGGGCGATGTTTTCTTTTTGCGCTTTTGACC